>CAZNBL010000005.1:47393-57546 GCA_964571375.1 uncultured Burkholderiaceae bacterium | reverse complement strand
CAGATGGTGGCTCTATCTCAGGCAGGCCTGCGTCCCGAACAGGTGATTGCGGAGCTCGAACGCAGAGAAGGACTTTCCGGATTAGTGGAAAAGGCAAACCGAAAGGCTTAAAGTCGATAGACTTGAAGCTGGAACGGCGGCAGATGTCGTCGTGATGTAAAAGAAATACGGCCGCCGGCCGGGAGACACAGTATGCAAAAAGAAGATTGTCTGTTCTGCAAGATTGCGCGCGGTGAAATTCCGTCTCAGAAGGTTTATGAAGATGAAGAAATCTTAGCCTTCAAAGATATTCATCCTGCCGCACCGGTACATCTGCTGATCATCCCTAAGCAGCACTTTGATTCCTTAGCGCAAATGGGGGTAGCGGAAGAACCTATTTTAGGTAAAATGCTTGCTTTGGCACCTGTTCTCGCAAAAGAAGCCGGTGCAACAAACGGTTTTCGTGTGGTGATCAATACCGGCCATGACGGCGGTCAGGAAATTCCGCACATTCATGTTCATGTTCTGGGCGGTCCGCGCCCGTGGAAGAAACTCTAAGGAGTCAAAGATGGGATCTTTTTCTATTTGGCATTGGCTGATCGTGCTTGTTATCGTTGTTCTCGTTTTCGGTACAAGCAAGCTCAAGAACATGGGTAAGGACCTCGGCGGTGCAGTCAAGGGCTTCAAGGAAGGTATGAAGGAAGCTACTGACGAAGCCAAGGAACCGGCAAAGGTCGAAGCTAAGGCCGAAGTCGAAGAAAAGAAAAACGCCTGATAGCGAGCTGAGCAGATACACCGATGTTTGATCTCAGCATGGGCGAGATCGGCCTGATTGCGGTCGTTGCTCTCGTCGTTATCGGTCCTGATAAGTTGCCTGCGGTTGCCAAGACTGCAGGCACACTTATGGGTAAAGCCCAGCGGTTCGTCAATCAGGTAAAAAATGACATTGACCGCGAGGTGGAACTTTCTGAGCTCAAGAAGATTCAGGAAGATGCCCGTAAGATGGCCTCGAGTATTGAGGAAGACCTCAAGAACACTCAGAACGCAATCCAGAAAGAGGTTGATGCCGTCAATGAGAGTGCGAGCAAGCTCGGCTCCGAACTGAAGGCTCAGACCGATCAAGTTTCCAACGATCTCCGTGACAGCTGGGCAAGCAGCGTTGCTCCGAAGAGTGCAGAAACAGCAGCTTCCGGTACTACTGCGGCTGCCGACACCGATTGGGGTCCTGCCGTCTGTACGATCGATACACGGGATCTGGATGCCGCCTTCTCCTGGAAGGACTCCGAGCAGGAAGAAAAGAAAGAATCCAAGGCAGTCGCTGCCCGTCAGAACAGCCGTGCTGCGGATCTGACGATGGAAGATCTCCTGCATGAAATCGAGATGCTGCGCGCAGAAGTCGGCAAGCAGTCGTTTACGGGTGACCGCAGACGCAATGCCTATGCCCGCGGCAGCCGTGTGAACAGAACGCGGATTAATCGTTAATAAATATGGATCAGAAGCAAATCGAGTATGACGGTCCTGAGGACGACAAGGAGCAGACTCTCGTCGCTCACTTGGTCGAACTCCGTACACGCATTGTCCGTGCAGCTATTGCTGTTTTAGTGGTCTTTGCCTGTCTGTCGCCGTTCATGAAGCAGATTTTCGACTACCTGAGTCAGCCGCTGATGGTGGCACTGCCTCAGGGAGCCAAGCTGCTTGCTATCGGCGTAATCGCGCCGTTTATGGTGCCGCTCAAGGTGACGCTGTTCGTCGCTTTTGTTATCGCGCTGCCGTATGTGCTTTATCAGCTCTGGGCATTTATTGCTCCGGGGCTTTACCGCAAGGAAAAGAAACTTGCGATGCCGATCATCGTATCGAGCCTCGTGATGTTCTTCCTCGGTATGCTCTACTGCTATTTCGTGGTATTCCGGATGGTTTTCCAGTTCATCTCCGGTTTCTCGCCGGATTCCGTGAACTTTGCTCCGGATATCGATTCCTACTTCAGCTTTGTACTGGCTCTGTTCATGGCCTTCGGTCTGACCTTTGAAGTACCGATCATTGTGGTCGTGCTGAACCGCCTCGGAATGACGACTGTCGAAAAGCTTAAGAAAGCCCGTCCGTATATGATTGTCGGTGCTTTCGTGCTCGCCGCTATCGTCACGCCTCCCGACGTGCTCTCGCAGCTGCTGCTGGCCGTACCGTTGGTAATTCTCTACCAGGTCGGTATCTGGCTCTGTGCAGTCGTAGGAAAGGCGAAGACGAACGAGGATGAGGAGTAACCGAAACTTTGCCCCACATAGTTGTGGGGTTTTTTCGTTTTTCGCGAACGTTTATCATTAGAAGGATCCGCTCTAAGGCGGAACTTATTGACTTTATTGGAAATTTGAATGGCTCAGTACGTATACACCATGAATCGCGTCGGAAAGATCGTTCCTCCGAAGCGAGAAATCCTTAAAGATATTTCCCTGTCCTTTTTCCCGGGCGCCAAGATCGGCGTTCTCGGTCTGAACGGTGCAGGTAAGTCCACACTGCTGAAGATCATGGCAGGTGTCGATACCGAGATCGAAGGCGAAGCCATTCCGATGCCGGGCCTGAGAATCGGTTACCTGCCGCAGGAACCGGTACTCGATCCGACAAAGACAGTCCGCGAAACTGTTCAGGAAGGTCTCGGCGAAATCTTCGATGCTCAGCAGAAGCTCGATGAAGTCTATGCTGCCTACGCAGATCCCGATGCCGACTTCGACAAGCTCGCAGCCGAACAGGCCCGCCTCGAAGCAATTATTTCCGCAGGCGGTACCAACGCCGAAACTCAGATGGAAATCGCTGCCGACGCTCTGCGTCTGCCGGAATGGGATGCTGTGATCGGCAACCTCTCCGGCGGTGAAAAGCGCCGTGTTGCTCTTTGCCGTCTGCTGCTTTCCAAGCCCGATATGCTTCTGCTCGACGAACCGACCAACCACCTTGACGCTGAAAGCGTGGATTGGCTCGAACAGTTCCTGCACCGCTTCCCGGGTACAGTGGTTGCTGTTACCCACGACCGTTACTTCCTCGACAACGCTGCCGAATGGATTCTCGAACTTGACCGCGGTCACGGCATCCCCTGGAAGGGCAACTACTCTTCCTGGCTTGATCAGAAGGAACAGCGCCTGCTTCTCGAACAGAAGAAGGAAGATGCCCGTATCAAGGCAATGAAGCACGAATTGGAATGGGTTCGTCAGAATGCCAAGGGCCGTCAGGCTAAGAGCAAGGCTCGTCTTGCCCGCTTTGAAGAGCTTTCCAGCTACGAATATCAGAAGCGTAACGAAACAAACGAAATCTTTATTCCGGTGGCAGAACGCCTCGGTAATAAGGTTATCGAGTTCAATCACGTTTCCAAGGGCTTCGGCGACCGTCTCCTGATCGACGATCTGAGCTTCTCTCTGCCGCCGGGTTCCATCGTCGGTGTGATCGGTCCGAACGGTGCCGGTAAGTCCACGCTCTTCAAGATGATCACCGGCGTTGAAACACCCGACTCCGGCAGCATCGAAGTCGGTCCGACAGTTCAGATCAGCTCGGTTACTCAGACCCGCGAAGAACTCCCCAACGACAAGAGCGTCTGGGAAGCAGTCTCCAACGGCCTCGATATCCTCAAGGTCGGTAAGTTCGAAATGCCGAGCCGTGCATACCTCGGTCGCTTCAACTTCAAGGGCGGCGACCAGCAGAAGATCGTCGGTACACTCTCCGGCGGTGAACGCGGCCGTCTGCACATGGCCAAGACTCTTCTGAACGGCGGCAACGTTCTGCTGCTTGACGAACCGTCTAATGACCTTGACGTTGAAACACTGCGTGCTCTGGAAGAAGCGCTCCTCGAATTCGCCGGCTGCGCTATGGTGATTTCTCACGACCGCTGGTTCCTTGACCGTATCGCAACTCACATTCTTGCTTTCGAAGGCGACTCCAAGGTCACCTTCTTCGACGGCAACTACACTGAGTACGAAGCTGACAAGAAGCGCCGCCTCGGCGACGATGCAGCCGGTCCGCACCGTCTGCGCTTCAAGCCGCTTAAGGACTAAGCGCTGTGGATCCCCGTATATCGGCTCCGGACATTCGCCGGGACGCGAACGGTGCGCCCTGGTCGGAGTCGTACGGGGATATCTATGCATCGCGGGACGGGGCAGGAGCCCAGGCCCGCCATGTTTTTCTTCACGGAAACGGTCTGCCCGAGCGATGGCAGAACCGTTCTCAATTTGTCATTCTGGAAAACGGTTTCGGCCTCGGAACTAATTTTCTGTCTACCCTGAAACTCTGGCGCGAAGATCCTCAGCGTTCGGAGAAACTTTGTTTCGTTTCCATTGAAAAGCATCCGGCAGAAGCTGCCGAACTGCTTGAATTTGCCGATTCCTCTCTTGTTGAGGAGGCGCGCGAGCTCTCGGAAAAATGGCCGGTAAGAACGCCCGGCGTACATCAGATATTTTTTGACGGCGGTCGGGTCGAACTGACGCTTTACTTTATGGATGCGTCGGTTGCAGCCAAGCGTCTGTCGCTCGGATTTGATGCCCTCTATCTCGACGGCTTCTCCCCGAAAGTAAATTCCGAAATGTGGGAGCCGGCTCTTCTTAAAGCGCTCTGTCGTCACGCCCGACGGGAAGCAACGCTCGCCACTTGGTGCGTAGCATCTTCTGTCAGAGGTGCATTGCTTGCCGCCGGTTTTGAAGTGGAGAAAAAACAAGGGTTCGGACACAAAGCACAGATGACTGTCGGGCATTTTGCGCCTCGCTTTAAAGCTCGGCGCAGCCTTCCGCCTCCGGAAGCTAAGTGCAAAGAAGATGATCGCAGTGCTCTTGTGATCGGCGCTGGTCTTTCCGGTGCTGCGGTTACTGCGGAACTTTCCCGAAGAGGTTGGAAGGTAACGGTTGTCGATGCGGGACGCGTAGCGGCTTCCGAAGCATCGGCCATCCGTTGGGGGATGCTGCATGCTCAGCTCTCAGCTGATGATAATCAGCTCTCCCGTATCACCAGAGCCGGTATTGAAGCTGCCAGGCATGCATTTGCCGGACGAGAGGAGTACTTCAAAGGAGAAGGACTCTTTCAGATGGCAAAAGACGAGGCTGAATGGGAACGTTGGAAAAAGTGGCAGGAGTCCGGAATGCCGTTTCCGCTGAACGCGGATTTCATCGAGCTCATCGATGCTGAAGAAGCAGGCCGCAGAGTCGGTATGCCGGTTGTCCGTGGCGGCTTCTGGCACGTAGGCGCAGGACTTGTTAATTCTTCTCCCTGGGTGAGAATGCGGCTCTACGAAAGCGGAGCAATCGTCATTCCCTATACCCGCGTTGAGAAACTATTGAATTGCGACGGACGCTGGACAGCATACGCCGCAGACGGTTCGGTAATTGCCGAAGCTGCTGTCTGCGTGGTGGCGGCCGCTGCCGATTCCGAACGGTTGCTCGGAACGGATTTCGGTATCAGAGAGTGGAGAGGTCGCGTGAGCCTTCTGCAGGATACGGATCTGCCGAATCTCAAGGGCGGTATTACAGGACGCGGTTACGCTATTCGAAGCGATGACGGCTGGGTAACGTGCGGTGCGTCTTACGAAGAAGAGGGTGAGGTCGTCAAAGAGGCGGAGACGGTGCATCGAGACAACCTTGCCAAACTCTCCCGATTCTTCCCGGATCTGAAAGAAGCGACAGCGATGGGCTTCTATGACGGATACCGTGCGGTGGCACCCGACAGGCTGCCGATCGTCGGTGAAGCAGTGAAGGTTGAGGACGGCGTTGCAAGCCGCGTCAGAGGCCTCTATTGTGCTTTTGCAATGGCTTCGAGAGCGATTACCTTATGCGATCTTTCTGCTCGTATAATCGCAGCTCGTATTGAAGGCGAACCGTTGCCGGTGGAGACGGATCTTGCCGATGCGCTCGATCCGGCCCGTTTCTTCAAAACCCTTTCGTAGCGAGAAGAGCGATGTTTATATTTTCCCGAAGCCGCGGTCCGTGGGTGGCATTTGTTTTTATTCTCATCATTGCGGTCGGTGCTCTGATGCGCTGGCAGAGCACAATGGATGAGGAAGAATCGATGCTTCAGTCCGAACGCGCTGCTTTCGTGGAATTCAATACGAAGGCCGAAGCACTGCTGAATCTGACAGATAAGCAAAGAGAAAGCGGATTGTTGTTCGAAGCCTTTAAGTGCAGAAAACCCGCTCCGGGCGACCGCAAATACTGCAATCAGGTTGCCGAGAAGCTCTACGATATTCTGAGCGAAGAGCAGAGAGAAAAATTCAAACCCCTCGTGCAGGAATATTTTTCAAAGTAACACTATGGATTTAGTACTTTTTATCAAGGCTTTTGTCCTCGGTATCGTGGAAGGCCTCACCGAATTCCTTCCGGTTTCTTCTACCGGTCACCTGATCGTTGCCGGCGATATGCTGCACTATGAGGGTGCCGAAGCTGAAACTTTCTATATTGCCATCCAGGCCGGCGCCATCTTTGCCGTCTGCTGGCACTATCGCGAACGACTGATCTCGATTGTCTCGGGCCTTTTCTCCGAGCCCAGACAGCAGAGACTTGCCGTCAATACGGTCGTCGCTTTTCTGCCCGCTGCCGTAATCGGCGTGCTGGTAGCCAAGTACATCAAGGCTTTCCTCTTTAACGCCGTATCGGTTGCCGCCGCTTTGGTGATCGGCGGTCTTATCATTCTCTGGATTGAAAAACTGCAGGCTGCCAAGACCTATACACCGCGCGTTCAGGAAATGGACGATATGACCTGGCAGGATGCGCTCAAAGTCGGTCTTCTGCAGTGCCTTGCGATGATCCCGGGTACGAGCCGTTCGGGTGCCACGATTATCGGCGGCCTGGTTATCGGTCTGTCCCGAAAGGCTGCTACGGAATTCTCTTTCTTCCTTGCGATTCCGACTATTTTCGGTGCCACTGTCTACGAACTCTGGCAGGCCAGAGATCTTTTGAGTGCCGACAGCCTTCCGGTTATCGGCGTGGGTTTTGTCGTATCGTTCTTCTCAGCTCTCGCTGTGGTCCGCTGGCTTCTGCAGTACGTCGCCAAGCATGATTTCACAGCCTTCGGCTGGTACCGTATTTTCTTCGGCGGCATTATTCTTCTGACCTGGGCCACCGGTCTGGTCGTTTGGTAAGAAGCTACTGAAAACAAAAAACTCGTTCCGCAGAACGAGTTTTTTTGTACCCGAAATTCGGGAATTACTTGCGCAGGAACACGAGATCCCAGCAGCCGTGACCGAGGCGGTTGCCGCGCTCATTGAACTTGGTGGTCGGGCGTTCGGTGATCGGGTTGCCCATGACCGGAGAGAAGGACTCGTACTTGTTCTGCAGGAGTTCTTCGCCGCTGAGGACTTCCATCATCTGTTCGGCATAGTTTTCCCAGTCTGTGGCGCAGTGCAGATAGCCGCCCTGCTTGATACGGGAAGAGAGCATGCCGATGAAGGGCTGAGCCACCAGACGGCGCTTGTGATGACGGGCCTTGCGCCAGGGATCCGGGAAGTAGATGTGAACGCCGTCGAGAGTGTTTTCGGCGATCATGTCGCGGACGACTTCAACTGCATCGTGACGGAACAGACGAACGTTCTTCAGTTCCATTTCGTGGATGCGCTTGGAGAGGGCGCCGACGCCGGCTAAGAAGACTTCACAGCCGACAAAGTTGACTTCGGGGTGAGCGGCAGCGATTGCTGCAGTGGTTTCGCCCATGCCGCAACCGATTTCGAGCACGAGCGGCTTGTCGTTGCCGAAAAGGGACTGGGAGCTGATCTTCTGGGAAGGATCGTAGACAACTTCATAGAGCGGGAAGAGTTCTTCAACAGCTCTTTCCTGGGAGTTGCTGATGTGGCCGCGGCGCATGCAGAAGCTGCGGATGTGGCGCTTTTTGAGCTCTTCGAGCTGCTCAGGAGTAAGTTCAGTCTTCATAAATAACGGTTTTTAAATGGAAATCTGACGTTATTTTAACGTCAAACGCCATATGGATAAATCAAAGGGGAAAAGTCGGTGTCGCTTCAGTTGAAGCAGAAAACTTTTGGAGCGGGTGAAGGGAATCGAACCCTCGTCGTCGGCTTGGGAAGCCGTCGCTCTACCATTGAGCTACACCCGCAGAGGTGTTGAATTTTAACTCAAAAAAATACAGGGTGCCGTTCGGGCACCCTGTGTCGGGACGAGTTTATCGGTGGGTGACTTTGCGTACGGCCCAATCGCCGAAAGTCTGCAGAGACTGAACAAAAATCACCAGGATCACCACCACGGCAAGCATAACTTCAGGCATGAAGCGCTGATAGCCGTAACGGATACCCATATCGCCGAGACCGCCGCCGCCCACGGCACCGGCCATTGCGGAACTGCCGACCAAAGCGACAAACGCAATGGTGAGGCCGGCGAGGATGCCGGGCATGGCTTCGGGCAGAAGTACCTTCATGATGATCTGGGTATTGGATGCGCCCATCGATTCAGCGGCTTCGATAAGACCTTTGTCGACTTCACGCAGGCTGGTTTCTACCAGACGGGCGATGAAGGGAGCGGCAGCAATTGTTAGAGGCACGATTGCGGCTGTGGTACCGATCGAAGTACCCACGATCAGGCGGGTAAACGGGATGATGGCAACCAGAAGGATGATGAAGGGAACCGAGCGGACGGTATTGACAACCGTACCGATCACGCGGTTCAGTACCGGTCTCGGGGTAATACCCTTGGCCGAAGTAGTAAAGAGGAATACGCCGAGAGGGATGCCGATGGCAGCGGCCAAAGCGCCGCTGATACCGACCATCATGAAGGTCTCTAAAAACGATTCCCAGAGAAGGCGGATGAGATTAGAGGACATCGTTGAGCTCCTCGACTTGAACTTCCTTTTCGCGGATGAACTGAATTGCCTGACGGTAGTTCTGTACGGAACCTGTCAGCGTGATGGTCAGGGTGCCGTAGCTCTGGCCTTGAATTTCATCGATCTGACCGAGCAGAACGTTGAAATCGAGATTGTAGAGACGGCAGGCTTCCGAGATGACCGGATCGGTGGTGTGTCGGCCGATGAAGGTCAGACGCAGCAGGTGAACGGGTCGGTCGGAGTTGGACTTGTCTTTGACAAGGTTTCTGACGCGGTCGCGCATCTTTTCAGGCAGATCGCGCGCAGCCAGGACGCTTGAGAGCAGAGCCTTGGTGACGTCGTGCTTGGGATCGCGGAATACATCGAGGACGGTGCCGCTTTCAACGACTTTGCCTCTGTCCATCACAACGACTTTCTGGCAGATCTGTTTAACGACATCCATTTCATGAGTAATCATGACGATGGTCAGACCGAGCTGCTTGTTAATCTTGTCGAGAAGCTGCAGGGTGGCCTGGGTGGTTTCCGGGTCAAGCGCGCTGGTAGCTTCGTCACTTAAGAGGATCTTCGGATCCGAAGAAAGAGCGCGGGCAATACCGACTCTCTGCTTCTGACCGCCGGAGAGCTGGGACGGATACTTATCCTTATGCTCACGCAGACCGACGAGGTCGATCAGCGGTTCGATTTTCTTGCGGATTTCTTCTTTCGGAGTACCTGCGAGTTCGAGCGGCAGGGCAATGTTGTCATAGACCGTGCGGGACGAAAGCAGGTTGAAGTGCTGGAAAATCATGCCGATTTCACGACGTGCTTTGCGAAGCATGTCGGTCGGCATAGCAGTCAGATCTTCTCCGTCGACGATAACGCGACCCGAAGTGGGACGATTGAGAAGGTTGATGCAGCGCACAAGCGTACTTTTACCTGCACCGGAGCGGCCGATAATGCCGAAGATTTCTCCCTTGGCAATGTGAATGTTGACGTCGTCACAGGCAAGGAATGTCGATTTTCCGTCAGCGGTGATGTACTGCTGGGTGATATGTTGTAGATCGATCAATTTCTGTTCCTTAAATGGCCGGCCGATTATCCGTAATCGGCTTCAATAATTTCGTTGGGATACAACAGCCTCGATTATTCCCGAAAATTGATTGCAATAGGGGAAAGAGGAGAAGAATTTAAGGAAATCTGAAAAAAGGAAGTCCCGCTAAGGCAGTTAACCTTGCGGGACTATCGTGGTGGGAACACGGGGATTCGAACCCAGGACCGACGGATTAAGAGTCCGCTGCTCTACCAACTGAGCTATGTTCCCAATACCAAGCTTTGTTTTACCTCGTGCTTGAAGGAGGATGGTGGGAACACGGGGATTCGAACCCAGGACCGACGGATTAAGAGTCCGCTGCTC
>CAZNBL010000005.1:0-47293 GCA_964571375.1 uncultured Burkholderiaceae bacterium | reverse complement strand
CCCAGGACCGACGGATTAAGAGTCCGCTGCTCTACCAACTGAGCTATGTTCCCAACAAGAGCGCTAAAGGGTTTTTATTGGTGGGCTGTGCGAGACTCGAACTCACGACCAATGGATTAAAAGTCCACTGCTCTACCAACTGAGCTAACAGCCCAGAACCCAGAAAAACGCCTCAAGCAAACTTGAGGATGTGAATTATAAGGATATATTTTCGGCTGTCAAGCGAAGTTTGAAAATTTTTATTCAGAAAGCTGTACTTTTATAGCTAACCGATTGATATTACTTATCAAATTAAGTTGGAAAATTTATTGATGCAGCGATGACTTGCGCAGATTCGGTTTTCGATTAGTATTGAATTAACGCAGTGCACATCGTACTGTGACCGATATATTTAGTTAAAGGATGGCTCAGAAATGGCAGAAAAAAAGAAGGCAAAGCCGCCTGTAGAACAGCTTACTGATACCGATGCCCGTAAGAAGGCGCTCAAGATGGCGCTTGACCAGATTGCAAAGCAGTTTGGTAAAGATGCAGTGATGCGTATGGGCGATCAGCCTGAGCAGGAAGATATTGATGTAGTTTCCACCGGTTCCTTCACGCTCGACTATGCGCTCGGTGTCGGCGGTCTGCCCCGCGGCCGTATCGTTGAAATTTACGGTCCCGAATCTTCCGGTAAGACAACTCTGACGCTGCACGTTGTTGCCGAAATGCAGAAGCTCGGCGGTACCTGTGCATTTATCGATGCCGAACATGCTCTCGACGTGAGCTACGCTAGAAACCTCGGTGTTAAGGTTGAAGATCTCCTGCTTTCTCAGCCGGACAGCGGTGAACAGGCTCTTGAAATCACCGATTCTCTGGTTCGCTCCGGTGCAGTCGACCTCGTCGTTATCGACTCGGTCGCCGCTCTTACTCCGAGAAGTGAAATTGAAGGCGATATGGGCGAAGCTCTCCCCGGCCTTCAGGCACGTCTCATGAGCCAGGCTCTGAGAAAGCTGACCTCCAGTATCAAGAAGTCCAATACATTGGTCGTGTTCATTAACCAGGTCCGTCAGAAGATCGGCGTGGTTTACGGTTCTGCCGAAACAACCACAGGCGGTAACGCTCTGAAGTTCTACGCCACTGTCCGTCTCGACATCCGTCGTATCGGCGGTGTTAAGAAGGGTGACGATATCCTCGGTAACGAAACCCGAGTCAAGGTTGTTAAGAACAAGGTTGCACCTCCCTTCAAGCAGGCTGAATTTGAAATCCTTTACGGCGAAGGTATTTCCCGCGAAGGCGAAGTGATCGATATCGGTACCGAAATGGACATCTTTGAAAAGTCCGGTGCCTGGTATGCCTATCAGGGTTCCAAGATCGGTCAGGGTAAGGCAGCTGCAAGACAGTGGCTGAAGGATCATCCGGAAGAAATGAAGAAGATCGAGGATCAGATCCGTGCCAAGCTGACTGAAGGCAACAAGAAGAACGCTCCTGCTGCCAAGGCTAAGGAAGCAGAACCTGTTGCTGAAAAGGATGTCGTCGGCGAAGAAGAACTCTTCGAGGATGTTGACGCCTGATGAGCGAATCTGAGGATCTTCGCAAGGCCGTCAAGCAAAAGGCTGTGGCTCTTCTTGCAATTCGCGAGAGAAGCCGCAGCGGTCTTGAAAAGAAGCTGGCCGAATGTTTTGAAGAAGCGGATACGGATTTGATTCGTTCGGTGCTCGATGAGCTTGCCGAACGCAAGTATCAGTCCGACAGTCGCTTTGCGCGTGTACGCATCATGACCCGAGCTTCCCGCTACGGGGACAGACGGTTGCGCACGGAACTGCGCCGCGAGGGGATTGACGACGAGTCGATCGACGAAGCATTCGAAGAGTTTAAAGACACAGAAATTGAAAGAGCTGCCGCGCTCTGGGAACGAAAATTCGGTTACGTTGCCGAAGACGATAAGGAGCGGGCCAAACAATTCCGCTACTTAGCTTCCCGAGGTTTCTCATTCAGAACAATTGAGAAGGTAATGCGCGGAAAGACCGAAGATGACGAATAGCGTCTTGACGCAGAACTCAGAAGAGCCGCCCGGGAGAGCAAATCAAATTGCGCCCGGGCTTAATTTTTATGCGGTTCGGTAATAGAGAACGGTGACGGAGAAAACGATATATCTGCTTGAATTTGGCGTTTAATTGGTATGAGCAGATAAATTTTTTCCAGATCAACCCAACGAATCCGAACCCTTGTATATACTTTCCTGATCTACAGGGGCTGATGAATGAAAATCCATGAATATCAGGCAAGAGAGATCTTGACCAAGTTCAATGTGCCGATCCCTCGCGGTATCGTTGCACAGACTGCGCAGCAAGCAGCAGAAGCTGCTGAAACTTTAGGCGGCAATGTATGGGCCGTTAAAGCTCAGGTTCACGCCGGCGGCCGCGGTAAAGCGGGCGGCGTCAAAATTGCCAAAAGTATTGAAGAAGTCCGCTCCTATGCAGAAGCCATGATCGGCAGCCGTCTGGTTACTATCCAGACCGGAGCCGAGGGCGCCGCGGTTGACCGCGTACTGGTTCAGGAAGGACTTTCGATTGTCGGCGAATACTACGTCGGCTTCCTTGTCGACCGCGTTACTCAGAAACCGGTACTGCTGGTTTCTGCTGCCGGCGGCATGGCAATTGAAGAAGTTGCTGCCAAAACACCTGAAAAAATCATTCAGGTTCAGATCGATATTGAAAAAGGCCTTGATAAGGAAGAAGCTGCAGCGGCTGCATGTCGTCTCGGTATTGAAGAAGCTCTGCAGCAGGATGCCGCAGATATTCTCGTTGCACTTTGGCAGGCCTTTGTCGGTATGGACTGCACCCTTTTGGAAATCAATCCTCTTGTCGTAACAGCCGACAAGAAGGTACTGCCGCTTGACGTCAAGATGGTATTTGACGACAGCGCGCTCTTCCGACATCCGGAACTTGAAGAGCTTCACGACCCGAATCAGGAAGACCCGATCGAACTTCAGGCTCATCATGCCGGTCTTCAGTACATTAAGCTCGACGGCAATATCGCCTGCCTTGTTAACGGTGCTGGCCTTGCTATGGCAACGATGGATTCGATCAAGCTTTTCGGAGGCGAACCGGCAAACTTCCTCGATATCGGGGGCGGCGCCACTCCGGAAAAGGTAACGGCAGCATTCCAGTTCATGCTTTCTCAGGAAGGTGTCAAAACTATTCTGGTCAATATTTTCGGCGGCATCATGAAGTGCGACGTTATCGCCGAAGGTATCGTTCAGGCCTGCCATAACGTCAAACTGGATGTTCCTTTGATCGTCCGCATGCGCGGTACTAACGAAGAGCGCGGCCGCGAAATTCTCGCCGAAAGCCAGCTGCCGATCACACCGGTTGTCAGCCTTGAAGAAGCCGCCAGAACAGCAGTGAATATGGCCGGAGGTAACGAATAATGAGTATTTTGGTCAACAAGAACAGCCGGATCATCACTCAGGGTATGACAGGTAAGACCGGTCAGTTCCATACACGTTTGTGCCGTGAGTACGGTTTCGGACAGGATTGCTTTGTGGCCGGTGTCAATCCGAGAAGAGCGGGCGAGACATGGGAAGGTCTGCCGATTTTCGGTACGGTTGCCGAAGCCAAGGCTGCGACAGGAGCTGATGTTTCTGTGATTTATGTGCCGTCGGCAGGTGCCGCAGGCGCCATCATGGAAGCGAGCGATGCAGGTATGTCTCTGATCATCTGCATTACCGAAGGTATTCCGATTCTCGACATGGTCCGTGTACGCGACCATATGAGAAAGACAGGAAGCAAGTCTTTGCTTCTCGGTCCGAACTGCCCGGGCATCCTTACTCCCGATGAAGTCAAGATCGGCATCATGCCGGCTCAGATTCATAAGAAGGGTCGAATCGGTGTAGTTTCCCGATCCGGTACTCTGACTTATGAAGCTGCCGAACAGCTCACACGACTCGGCTTCGGTCAGTCCACCGTCATCGGTATCGGCGGAGATCCGATCAACGGCTTAAAGCACATCGATGTTCTCAAGCTCTTCAATGAAGATCCGGATACCGATGCTGTCGTGATGATCGGTGAAATCGGCGGCAGCGATGAAGAAACCGCTGCTGTCTGGGCACGAGACAATATGACTAAGCCTGTAGTCGGCTTTATTGCCGGCGTTACAGCTCCTGCCGGCAAGCGTATGGGACATGCCGGTGCCATCATTTCGGGCGGAAAGGGTACAGCTGACAGTAAGCTCGAACTCATGGAAGCCTGCGGTATTCGTACAACCCGCAATCCTTCGAAGATCGGAGAATTGCTCAAGGAAGTTTTGCAGCAGCAAAAATCTACTAGCTAGGAGACCCTAACGTGGAAATGCTTTTAACCTGGTTTGCCGAAATCCATTGGGGAGCGGTGTTCCAGATCATCCTTATCGATATTCTGCTCGGCGGCGACAACGCAGTGGTGATTGCGCTTGCATGCCGAAACCTTGATCCGCATTTGCGCAACAAGGGTATTTGTTACGGCGCAGCCGGTGCTATCGCACTGCGAGTCATTCTGATCGCTTTTGCCGTTACGATCATGCAGGTCCCGTTCTTAAAGTTCTGCGGCGGTCTGCTGCTTCTTTGGATCGGTGTCAAGCTCATTGCGCCTGCACATGAAGAAGATCACGAAGTTCATGCGAGCAAGAAGCTCTGGGGGGCTGTTAAGACCATTATCGTTGCCGACCTTGTGATGTCGATCGACAACGTGATTGCGATTGCCGGTGCGGCCGAACAGGCTCCGGGTCACCATCAGATGGCTCTGGTTATCTTCGGTCTGCTCGTGAGCGTGCCGTTCATTCTCGGCGGCAGCCAGATCATCCTCAAGGTGATCGACCGCTTCCCGATCATTATCTATGCCGGCGGTATGTTGCTCGGCTGGATTGCCGGTACGCTCATGGTCGATGATCCGGGCGTCTCTCCGCACTTCCCGAATATGCCTGAACTGCATACAGAAGGCGGTATTGCCGGTGCAATCTTCGTTCTTGTTGTTGCAATGCTGATTAAGTTCATGCGCAATAAGAAGCAGAAAGCATCTTAAGAAAAAGGACCCTGCTGATTTTTGCAGGGTCTTTTCATCTGCGCGTTAAGCGCAAAAAAGGGAACGACTGGTGCCGCTCCCTTTTTTTAAGCCCGATGTAAATCGGCTTATTCGATAATGGCGCCGCCCAGGCAGACATCACCGTCGTAGAGTACCGCGCTCTGACCCGGAGTGACAGCCCAGAGGTCGTCATCGGTATGCAGTCTGAAGCCGTCTGCGTTAGGTTCGATCAGTGTGCAGGGTACGTCCGGCATACGGTAACGTGTCTTGACCGACAGGTTGGTCTTTTCGGGAATGTCACCGCCGCACCAGCTCGGTTTGATGCCGGTGAGTTCATGGCTCACGAGCCACGGGTGGTCGTGGCCCTGAACGACGTAGAGTGTGTTGTTCGGAACGTCTTTACGTGCAACGAACCACGGCGCTTCAAGACCGTCTTTGCTTCCGCCGATACCGAGTCCCTTGCGCTGACCGAGTGTGTAGAAGGAAAGGCCGACGTGTTCGCCGATGACTTTGCCGGCTTCATTCTTGATGGGGCCGGGTTTGTTGGCGATATAGCGGTTCAAGAATTCGCGGAAGGGACGCTCACCGATAAAGCAGATGCCGGTACTGTCTTTCTTGGCAGCGTTCGGAAGACCGATTTCCGCTGCAATACGGCGGACATCCTTCTTTAAGAGTTCGCCGACCGGGAACATGGCTTTGGAGAGCTGAGCCTGATTTAAGCGGTGCAGGAAGTAGCTCTGGTCCTTCGAGGGGTCTACGCCGCGAAGCAGCTGAACCTTGCCGTTTTCTTCTCTGACACGGGCATAGTGACCGGTTGCGATCTTATCGGCACCGAGTCGCAGTGCATGGTCTAAGAATGCTTTGAATTTGATCTCGGAATTGCAGAGAATGTCCGGGTTCGGAGTGCGGCCGGCTTTGTACTCTTTTAAGAATTCGGAGAAAACTCTCTCCTTATATTCGGCGGCGAAGTTGACGGCTTCGATGTCGATACCGACCACATCGGCAACGGCTGTTGCATCGATTAAGTCCTGTCGGGAAGAACAGTATTCGCTGTCATCGTCGTCTTCCCAGTTTTTCATGAAAAGACCGATAACTTCATAGCCCTGCTGCTTAAGCAGGTATGCGCTGACGGCGGAATCCACGCCGCCGGAAAGACCGACTACTACGGTTTGTTTAGACAATTCTGAGACTCCGGATAAGAAGACTATATTTTAACAATGCGAGTCAATCTGCGACGCCGGACAAAACAGCGCCCGTATACGAAGAAAATCTTCAAGTGTTTCAAGTGTGCAGTCACCTCGTAATCTCGCCTTTTCAGAGCGGATTTCATCGATGTCCATCCAAAGTCTGCGGCAGATTTCAGGCGAATGATTTTCGAAGGGAAGTTCTTCGTCAATGTGCGCGACAAAGGCGTGACGTCGGTAGTGTTTATGTTTTTCTCCGCTGTCGGCTTTGCCATGTCTGGTATAGACCGCAAGCAGGCTGCCGGGTGTTATACGTACGCAGGCTTCTTCCATTGCTTCGCGGACAACAGCTGCTTCAAAGGTTTCGCCGGGTTCGACGTGACCGGCCGGTTGATTCAGGCGAAGTCCGTACGGCGTTTCCTCTTCGACCATGAGGAATTTATCTTCTTTGAAGATGACGGCAGCAACAGTATCGGCATGCATGGCGTTAGATGTTTTTGTGACGCAACTTTCTTATTTTAAAAGCTTTGCAGTCCTTCGGAAGTCTGTATGAAAAGCGGGCGGAAAATAGCGGGAGTGGGGAGAATTGAGATTAGGCGGTATAGTACGCATCATTGCCCTCGGCGGAAGACTATCGAAGTTCCCCGATGAAACGGGGCGTTTAATCAAGATTGAATCCGAGAATTTCAGGAAAATGACTAGAACAAAACAGGAACAATTACTCTCTGAATTCGGTATTGAAAAACCGATTTTTGCAATGCCTTCGACCCTGACCGCAACTCCCGCTCAGGTGGCCGCAGCCAGTAATGCCGGCGCACTCGGCGTGTTGCCCGCCGGTTTTATGTCTCCCGATGAAATCGAAAGTGCTGTTGCAGAAATCCGTTCTCTGACGAATAAACCTTTTGCTGTTCAGATTTTCCCGGAAGGTACCTGCACGTTCGACGAAAAGCAGCTTGCATTGCTTGACCGTGCTCTCGAAGGTGTTCGCGAAGGTTACGGTATCAAGCCGGTACGCCCGCTGAAGGTCCGTGATTTCGAAGGTCAGTTCAAGACTCTTTTAGATCTTAATGTTCCGGTTGTCGGTGTCTCTCTCGGCGGTCTGCGCGAAGTCTTCATGGAAGAATTTGAAGCCAAGGGTATCAAGACTTTCGGTATTGCCTCCAATCTTCGCGATGCAAAGGTACTGCGTGCAAGTGGCGTAGATGCCGTCGTTGCCCAGGGGTGGGATGCAAGCGGTCTCGTTTCTTACTGCGAAGTCAAGCCCGAGGATTCCGAGATCGGTACCATGGCTCTGATTGAAGAGTGTTCCCGTGCTTTGACAACAATTCCTGTTGTCGCCGGCGGCTCTTTGGTCAGCGAAGCTTCGGTTAAGGCTGCGATGGCACTCGGTGCCGCAGGTATCGCCCTGACCGACGCAATGCTTGCAGCAGAAGAATCTGCAATGCACGGCGACAGCATCGATATGCTCCGCCATACGGCCGACAGCGCCACCCGCGTCAGTAATATTGTTTTCGGCCGCAATGCCCGTACGCTTTGGAACGGTCTGACAGCCGAAATCGCAGAAGCCGGTCTTCCGGTACTTCCGTTCCCTGCTCAGTGGTATGCAATGGAAGATATCTACCGCGCAGCGCTTAAGGCCGGTGAAATGGAAGACTGTCCGCTTGAACTCGGTCAGCTCGGCTATATGCTCTTCGGCGAAAAGACCGAGGTCATTATTGAAAAATTCCACGGATGGATGGCCTAACGGAGAGGCTTGTGCAGAAGGACGAAGCTCTTATCGTTGTTGACGTACAAAATGACTTTCTCGAAGGCGGGGCGCTGGCCGTCCCTGCCGGAAGCGAAGTGATTCCGGTCATCAATAAACTCACCCCGCTGTTTTCTACAGTGGTATTCACTCAGGATTGGCATCCGAAAGACCATGTATCTTTTGCCGCCAACCACGAAGGAGCTTCTGTTTACGATGTCAGAGAAGTATCTTACGGCGCTCAGGTGATGTGGCCCGTTCACTGTGTGCAGGAGACAGAGGGCGCAGCTCTGGCAGCAAGACTCGACGTACCTGCAGGGTCCTTCAACCAGAAGAAGGGAACGGATTCTGCGGTCGACAGTTATTCGGCTTTTCTTGAAGCTGATCGTCAGAGCTCGACAGGACTTGCTGATTGGCTTCGCTCTCAAGGTGTTCGTAAGGTCTACGTCTGCGGCCTGGCAAGCGATTTCTGCGTTTCTTGGTCGGCACTTGATGCAAAAGCAGCCGGTTTCGAAGTGGTAGTCGTGACCGACGCATCCCGCGGTATCGACATCAACGGTTCGATTGCAGCCGAAGCGGCAAAATGGAAAGATGCCGGTATCGAAACGGTCGTTTCTTCCGAAATTCTTTCGAAATGAGTTCGTTAATCGGTCTGAAAAAATCGACGGCAGCCTTTTAGGCTGCCGTTTTTCTTGTATTTCAAAGTCCCGAAGCAAAGGAACGATTAATAGAAAAGTCCTACCAATATCGGAGTTAAAACCGGAGCAATCATCGCAGTAACCAAACCGGTAAGACCGATGGCGAGTCCGGCGTAAGCACCGGCATCTTTACTGATTTGGAAGGCTCTGGATGTGCCGACGCCGTGCGATGCGAGTCCGAGCGCAAAGCCGGCCGCCGCATCTTCTTTGATGCGGAAAAGCAGATAAGTCGGACCGGCAAGCACGGCTCCCATGACGCCGGTAAGCACCACAAGAGAGGCGGAAAGTGCGGGGATGCCGCCTAACATTTCAGCAATCGACATCGCGATCGGCGTGGTAACGCTCTTAGGTGCCAAACTGATCATTGTTTCAGCAGAAGCTCCGAAGATACCGGCAAATACAATGGCAGAAACGATTGCGGTTACGGAGCCTGCAAGGAGCCCCAGAAGAATAGGCAGCCAATTCTTAGCGAGCTGAGCGCGCAGGTCGTAGAGTGGAATAGCCAGAGCAACGGTTGCAGGACCCAGCAGAAAGTGAACGAACTGTGCACCGTCGAAATACGTCTGATAAGGGGTATGAGTGACGGTCAGCAGTATGACCATGATCAGGATGGCGAGTGCAACAGGGTTGCAGAAGGAACTCCAGTTGGAGAGCTGATAGATTTTCTGTCCGATAGCGTAGGACAGCAGTGTAGCTGCTATCCAAAAAAGCGGTCCGGCTTCCAGGAAGGTCCAGATATCTGTGACGCCGTTCATAGATTCACCGCAGAGATCCGCGGTTTCCTCCTTTTCAATTCAAATTCTGTACAAAAAAACTTTAATGAGTGCGCGTGTCGGCAAGTTTCTTGTTCCGACGCTTTTCCAGCCACAAAGCACTGTATTTGATAACGAGCGCGGTGACGGCCAGAGTCAGGAATGTGGAGAGCACCAAAGACGAGCAGATGGCAACCCATTCGTTCTTAATGCGTTCCGTATGCAGAATGATGCCGACCCCGGCGGGGATAAAAAATACAGCGAGATACGAGATGAGCACGAGTGCCATCGGTCTGACGTACTTTGAGAGCGTATCTGAGCAGATAAGCGAAGCAAGTAGCAGGAACATTCCGACAACAGCTCCCGGAACCGGCAGTGAAAAGAACTTTTCCAGAGTAATTCCGATGATCAGGTAAGTCAGAAGCAGAACAAATCCGATAATCACGGTAAATACCTAAAGTTAGACAGAAGAGGGATGAGAATACTCTTTTAAAAGAGCGTTGAAAGGAATTCAGTTACTATTCGGGGTGGCGGTAATTCAGTGAGATGAAAATATCACTGACAACCGTAAGTCAATCATTATTAGGGTAATTTCTTATAAATATTACGGCCGATTTCGTAAATTGTTACTTTTGTAATGATAGGATGAAATGTAAGCAATTTTAATAAACAGCTCAGGTATAAAAATGACTGATTCAACTCAAGTTAAAGATAGCCAGGAGCGCATAGGTTTCGGTGCCTACTTCGCCCTTATTTTCGCTATCGTCTTCTTCTCCGGCGTTTTCTACAAGATGCCGGAAGCCTACAAGTGGCTCGGTGCTCTCGACTACACGACTTTGATCGGTAAGTTCGGTACTGTTGCCGGTACTAAGGCTAACTTCATGGGCAGCGGCGGCGTCAGCGCACGTTCCGGCTTCCTCTTCTCTCTGTCTCTGTTCCCGAGCGTGATGCTTGCTATGGGCGTTATCGAAGTGCTCACTCACTACGGTGCACTGCGCGCAGCTCAGAAGCTCATGACTCCGATCTTGAAGCCGATCCTCGGCGTTCCGGGCTACACAGGTCTCGCCCTGATTACCGACCTTCAGAGTACTGACGGCGGTGCAGCTCTGACCCGCGCCCTCTCTGACGAAGGCAAGATCACTAAGAAGAACCTGGTTGTTATTGCTTCCTGGCAGTATGCCGGTGCAGGTTGTATCTCCAACTACTACGCAACTGTTTCCGGTCTGTTCTTTGCATTCATTTGCCCGGTCTGGGTGCCGATGGTCATCATTTTGTGTCTTAAGTTTGCTGGCGGCGCACTGATCCGCTTCATCATGAGTACGGTTTACAAGAAGGATTTCGCAAATGAGTAATGCTGCTAATCAACCCAAGTCTTCGAATCCCTTCGATATTTTCATCGTCGGTTTGAGAAAAGGTTTCGGCATCGGCGTCAACAGCCTTCTGCCTAACGTTCTGATGGCCTTTGTGCTGACATATATCCTTCAGCTTTTCGGCGTGATGGATTTCCTCGGCGCATACTGCGGCGGCGTCATGAAGGTCTTCGGCCTTCCGGGCGAAGCAATTACTGTTCTGCTCGCTACATGGCTCTCCTGCGGCGCCGGTGTCGGCGTTGCTGCCAGCCTTGCTGCTTCCGGTGTTCTTGACAACACACACATCACTATTATGGCTCCTGCCTACATCCTGATGGCTTCCCAGATTCAGTACATGGGTCGTCTTCTCGGTGTTGCCGGCGTTGATAAGAAGTACTGGCCGGTCCTCATGTGCAACAGCGTGCTGATGGCCTGTATCGGTATGATCCTGATGAAGATCTATCTGGGTCTGTCGTAATAGACGCAGTCGGGCTCTCGCAAGAGGGCCTGTCTGAAGAATCTCCGTTTTGCATAGATTGCAAAGCGGAGATTTTTTTTCCGATATTTTAGGAAAAAGAAGAGGGACCCTGCGGGGTCCCTCAATGCTTAAAAGCGGTTGATCTGCGATTAAATCAGCGTCAGGAAGCGGCTGATCATGCGGATTCGTTCTTCGACGGTGTCGAGTCTTAAGAATTCGTTTTCGCAGTGGAAATCGCCGCCGGCAGGGCCGCATCCGTCAACAACCGGAGTGCCGTTTTCAGCCATGTGGTTGCCGTCGGAACCGCCGCCGGCGTCAATCCAGGGAATGTCAAAACCTTCAAGCTCTGCAGCCTTGGTGATCTGACCGACGAGTTCCTTGGTTGATTCGGAATACGGCATTGCAGGACCCCAGCAGCCCCACTCATAAGTCTGTGTGACTCTCGGAGCCCAGGTTGCCTCAGCAAGCTTTTCAAGCTGAGCGGTAATGAGAGCGCGGTCTTCGTTGTTCCAGTAGCGAAGATCGATCTTGACGACGCACTTGTCGGAAATGGCATTCGGAGCGCTGCCGCCGATGATGACGCCGGGGTTGACGGTAATGCCTTTTTCAACGTCGGCAAGACCTACGGCAGCAAGAATGAAGTGCAATGCTGCAACGTTGGCATTGCCGCCCTTGTAGGGTGCGTTGCCGGCGTGAGAAGCTTTACCGTGGAAGGTAATGTCGAATTCAGCGACGCCCTTGCGGGAGCGGACCAATTCGCCGCCGGCGCGTGCTGCTTCAAAGACGAGAGCACGATCGGACTTGGCGGCAAGTCCTGCAAGCCATTCTGTCGAATTCTTGGATCCGACTTCTTCGTCCGGATTCAAAGCAACAGCAATAGCAAGACGATCGAGATCTTCGGGACGTGCTTCTTTCAGTGCGTAGTAGATGGCAAGTACGCCGCCCTTGCAGTCCGAACAGCCGGGACCGTAGGCACGGTCGCCCTTAACTGTCAGGGGACGCTCGGCAGCCGTTCCGTCCGGATAAACGGTATCCAGGTGACCGTTCAAAAGAACATCGTAGTGATCGGCGCCGGGCTTATTGGTGGCAAACATGCCTTTGCCGACTTCGGGGCCGAGATCGACGAGTTCGGTATGAAAGCCGATCGAGTTGAAATAGCCCTGCATGATCTTGGCTGTTTCAGTGACACCGGCCTGGTTGGCAGTGCCGCAGTCGATGTTTACGAGAGGGGCGAGGTCTTTAAGATAAGCTTCGAGCAAAGACATCGGTGTGACTCCTATGATTATTGATGTTATTTAATTCTAGGCAATGTATTCGACATTTTTTAACTCGGGCGTAGTTTTTGCAATCCGTGTTTTGCTCTAGCAGACGAGGTGTAATGCACTAGAATAGACAGCATCGGGCGGCTTTGCCGCTTAACGAATCAAAGGAAAATAAAGTGAGTGAACAGGTTCTGAAACTCGGCAATGAAGAATATATCCGCCTGGGCGATGCGCTTAAGGCTGCCGGCGTGACCGATACAGGCGGTCAGGCCAAGATCATGATTCAGGAAGGCTGTGTTTATGTAGACGGAAAAATCTGCACCATGCGAGGCGCAAAGGTCCGTGCCGGTCAGGTGATCAAAGCTGCCGACATGACTGTCCGAGTCGAAGCATAAAAAAGAAAAACCGCCTGAAAGGCGGTTTTTCTTTGAATTATTTGCGACGAGCTGCCGGGGCGGGAGCCGGGCGACCTTCGATGTGGCGGAAGGTGATGCGACCCTTGCTCAGATCGTAGGGAGAGAGCTCGAGCGAAACTTTATCGCCGGCCAAAATGCGGATGTGGTGCTTGCGCATTTTACCGTTGGTGTATGCAATCAGCTCATGTCCGTTTTCAAGGACAACGCGATAACGGGCGTCAGGGAGAACTTCGCTGACTGTGCCGCTCATTTCGATCAAATCTTCTTTTGCCATATATGTAAAGTGAAAAATCTCTTTTATGCGCCCAAAGGCAATTTTTTAATTTTACAAGAAAAATAGGGCTCTACCAAGTTTTTTGACTTACTGACAGGTGTGAAATTGCTACGGAAATCCGAGGGTTTTGTCCTTGAGAAGTATTCGGAGATTTCTGCCGATTCAGGCCTATAGGAGTTTTCTGAGGAACAAAACCTTATTTCTATATAGCTTGTCGGTCATGTTTGTTAAAATCAAAAAATATTCTGTCTTGCCGGCAGCTGCAGTATCCTATTGGTTGGGATTGGTTCGCTGAACACAGCGGTCACGGCGGACTCAATCCAAAGATTGGAGAAAAAATGAAAAACATCCTCGTGATTTATTACTCCCGTATGGGACACACGGCCAGGATTGTTCGTCGCATTGTTGAAGATCTCAACAAGCTGGGCAATCACGCAGAAATGATGCCGGTTGCAGAAGCTCTGCACGAAGGAGTTGATTGGGATAAGTGGGATTTCATCGTATTCGGCACACCGATCGTCTACGGTACCTATCATCCGAACGTCTTTGAATTTGTCCGCAATAACTGCACACGTCTGGACCGCAAGCCCAACGCTATGTTCAACGTTACCGTTGTTGCCCGTACACCGTACAAGGCCACAGTCGAAGGCAACCGCTATATGCAGAACTTCCTGAAGCGCTCTCCGTGGCGTCCGAAGGATCTGAAGTGCTTTGCCGGCAAGATCGACTATCCGAAGCTTAATTTCGTGGATAAGAACTGTATCCGTCTGATCATGAAGATCACCAACGGCCCGACAGATCCGACCATGTGCATCGACTTTACCGATTGGGACGACGTAACCAAATACGCCGAACATATCTCTCAGCTCGCCAATCAGAGCTAAGGATACGACCGACCGCCGATTTTTGCCGAAGGGATGCTGACATCCCCGGTGCGTCGGTGTTTCCTCACTAATGAAAGAGAAAAAAAATGACGGAACAAACATTCCCCTGGCTTAAAAACTATCCGCAGGGTATTCCTCACAACATTGACCCGGACCACTACAAGTCTTTGGCTGACTTCGAAGAACAGGTCTGTAAGGAATACGGCAAGCTGCCTGTATTCACAAATTTAGGCAAGACTATCAGCTATACAGATTTCGACCGTAAGGCCACAGCCTTTGCCGCTTATCTTCTGTCGCTTCCCGGTATTAAGAAAGGCGATCGTGTCGCTCTGATGATGCCGAACCTGATCCAGTACCCGATCGCACTGTTCGGTGTTCTGAAGGCCGGTCTGATCGTTGTTAACGTCAATCCGCTTTACACATCCCGCGAACTGCTCGGTACCCTCAAGGATTCCGGTGCCAAGGTTATCGTTATCGTCGAAAACTTTGCCAAGACTTTCGAGCGTGTACAGAAGGAAAGCGCAGTCGAACACGTAATCACGACACAGATCGGTGACCAGCTGAGCACACCGAAGCGTCTGCTCGTGAATTTCATGCTCAAGAAGGTTAAGAAGATGGTTCCGGAATTCAATATTCCGGGTGCCGTTTCCTTCAACGAAGCTCTGAGCAAGGGTGCTTCCCTGCCGTTCAATCCGCCGGAAGTCAAGAGAGACGATATCGCCTTCCTGCAGTACACAGGCGGTACAACCGGTGTACCGAAGGGCGCAATGCTTACTCACCGCAATATTCTTGCCAACCTTGAGCAGACCGGCGCATGGGTAAGCCGTGACTTCGTCAAGGGTCAGGAACGCGTGATGAGCGCTCTGCCGCTCTACCACATCTTCAGTCTGACAGCGATGTGCTTCTGCCTGAAGTGGGGTGCACAGTGTGTTCTGATCACCAACCCGAGAGACATGAAGGGTCTCGTCAAAGAATGTGCCAAGTATCGCTTTACGCTTATCTGCGGCGTCAATACGCTCTTTAACGGCCTGCTTCACACTCCCGGCTTCTCCGAGCTCGATTTCTCCGAACTCAAGCTCACTGTCGGCGGCGGTACTCAGGTTCAGAAGCCGGTTGCCGAAGAATGGTTCAGAGTTACCAAGGGTGAAATTATCGAAGCTTACGGTCTGACCGAATGCTCCCCGGGTGTTGCTGCCAATCCGCTCAATACTCCGTGGAACGGTTCCGTCGGCTTCCCGTTCCCGTCTACCGAAGTCAGCATCCGCGGCGAAGGTTTCTGCGATGTCGGCTGCTGGGTTACCCCGGGCGAAATCGAAAGCAAGACCGGTGAAATCTGCGTACGCGGTCCTCAGGTCATGCTCGGTTACTGGAACAAGCCGGAAGAAACAGCCAATGTTATTCGTGACGGCTGGCTCAGAACCGGTGATATCGGCAACATGGACTCCAACGGCCGCGTAACTATTACCGACCGTCAGAAAGACATGATTCTGGTTTCCGGTTTCAATGTCTACCCGAACGAAGTTGAAAGCGTGCTGCAGAGCATGCCGCAGATTCTCGAATGCGGTGTGGTCGGTGTGCCGAGTGCCAAGTCCGGCGAAACCGTCAAGGCTGTGATCGTCAGAAAGGATCCTTCCCTTACTAAGGAAGAAGTGGTCAAGTACTGCCGTCAGCAGCTCACCGGTTACAAGATGCCGAAGGAAATCGTCTTCGTCGATTCCATTCCGAAGACACCGGTCGGCAAGATCCTTCGTCGCGAACTGAAGACTATCGTCGAAAAGGTCTGATAAATAAACGACAAAAGGGCAGTCCTGCTTTGCGGCAGGCTGCCCGATTCATTTTTAAGAAATAAAAATCAAAGGAGCACAACATGTATACCTCTGAGGAAATGGTCGCCCTGCGCCGTCAGATTCATCAGTATCCGGAACCGGGTTGGTGTGAATTCGTCACGACTGCCCGTCTCGTCAAGCACCTGATGCCGATGGGTCTGGAAGTCCTGACCGGTACCAAGGTTATCAACCCGGATTATGTTCAGGGCCGCGACCCCGAGCAGGTTGCCCACTTCCTTGAAAAGGCTCGCGAACACGGTGTTACCGACATCGAATTGCAGAGCTTCGAAGGCTATACAGGCTGTGTTGCCGTTTTGAAGACAGGTCGTCCGGGTCCGGTTCTTGCCATTCGTTTCGATATCGACTGCGTGGAAGTCGGCGAAGCTCAGGATGAATCTCACCGTCCGTTCAGAGAAGGCTGGGCCAGCCAGAACGAAGGCTGTATGCATGCCTGCGGCCACGACGCTCACCAGACCATCGGTCTCGGTGTATGCTCCTGGCTTGCCGATCACAGAGAAGAACTCTGCGGCACAATCAAGGTGCTTTTCCAGCCGGCTGAAGAAGGTGTACGCGGTGCCCGTTCTATGGCCGAAAGCGGCATTCTTGATGACGTCGACTACTTCTTTGCCAACCATATCGGCGTTCATCTGAAGACCGGTCAGATCTCTGCTCTGCCGGGTACATTCCTCGCTTCCAAGAAGATCGATGCAATCTTCCACGGTAAGGCTGCTCATGCCGGTGCTTATGCCGAACAGGGTAAGAACGCCCTGCTTGCCGCTGCAACTGCAGCTGTGAGCGTTACTGCGATTCCCCGTCACGGTCAGGGCGCCACAGCCGTGAACGTCGGTACGCTGCACGCCGGTCAGGGTCGTAACGTGATTGCTCCGAACGCCAAGATGCAGCTCGAAGTCCGCGGCGAAACAGAAGAAATTAATAACTTCATGTATGAAAGCGCCTGCGAACGCATCAACGGTGCCGCTGCCATGTACGGCTGTACTGCTGAAATCAAGCTGCAGGGTGAAGCAACTGAATTCGCTCCGAATCCGGAAGCCATCGCTATTGCCGAAGAAATCGCCGCAGCTGTTGTCGGTAAAGAAAATGTCGTTCGTCCGAGCGGCTCTCTCGGCAGCGAAGACGCAACCATTCTTTTGAAGCGTGTTCAGGCTCACGGCGGTATCGGTACATATATGCTCTTCGGTACCGATCTGACAGCCGGTCATCATCAGAAGTATCACGATATCGACGAAAGCGTTATGGCCGCCGGTGTTCACTTCTATGAACTGATGGTCAAGAAGATCTGCGGCATCAAGTAATCTGCCAGCGATCGATGAAGAGGCATCTTAAGGTGCCTCAGAATACACAAACAGCCGCTTTAAGCGGCTGTTTGCGTTTCAACGGGAGTTTGACTTATTTAGCGTTGCGGCGGGCTCTGACGGCTTCTGCAAGCGTTTTAATGACAGCCTCGCTGTCTTCCCAACCGAGGCAGGCATCGGTAACAGACTGACCGTAGACGAGGTTTTTGCCGTCGCCGATCGGCTGATTGCCTTCGACGAGGTTGCTTTCAACCATCACGCCCATGATTTGTTCACTTCCGGAAGCGATCTGTCCGGCGATATCGGCTACTACGTCGAGCTGTCTCTTGAATTTCTTTTCGCTGTTGGAGTGACTTGCGTCCACCATAACTTTGCCCTTGAGTCCTGCTGCTTCAAGCTGAGCACAGACTTCGGCGACTTTGTCGGCGGAATAATTCGGTTCCTTGCCGCCTCTGAGGATAACGTGACAGTCTTCATTGCCTTCGGTGACGACGATGGCGGAGTGGCCTCCCTTGGTTACCGAGAGGAATACATGGTCGTGCTGAGCGGCTTTGATCGCGTCGATCGCGATCTTGGCGTTACCGTCGGTGCCGTTCTTGAAGCCGACCGGGCAGGACAGACCGCTCGAGAGTTCGCGGTGAACCTGACTTTCGGTGGTGCGGGCACCGATGGCACCCCATGCGATCAGGTCGGCAATGTACTGCGGCGTGATCATGTCGAGGTACTCGGTTGCGGCCGGGACTCCGAGGTTATTGATTTCGAGCAGTAGTTCACGGGCGATGCGCAAACCGTGATTGATGGTGTAGCTGTGATCGAGATACGGGTCGTTGATAAGTCCCTTCCAGCCGATGGTAGTACGGGGCTTTTCGAAGTAGACGCGCATGATGATCTCGAGGTCGTCCTTATAGGCTTCACGCAACGGAGCCAAGCGTCGGGCATATTCCATCGCAGCTTCGGGGTCATGGATAGAGCAGGGACCGATGATAAGCATTAAGCGGTCGTCTCGGCCGTGGATGATATCTGCGGCCGCGCTTCTGGCGTGATGAACGGTAGCCGAAGCTTCTTCTTCGCAGGGGAACTCGCGAATCAAGTGAGAGGGCGGTGTGAGTTCGCGGATCTCTTTGATTCGTAAGTCGTCGGTCATGTAGCTCTGCATTTTGGGATTCCTATGTTTTTTTTGATTTGCCGGAGCATTAAAAAACCGCCTTAGGTTTTGCCCCGGCGGTTCTGAACTTTTTACTTTTATTAAGTACACATCAAGCTCTTCCGCCTATGTTCGGAAAGCTAAAGAAGTAAAACAAAAAGTTGATGCGCACGTTCGTCATATCGACTGTTCCTTTATTGAACAGTTTCAATGTATCGCTAAAAACTGCCCCGAAACGAAATCGGCAGAACTATTTTTTTAGATAAAAAAACAGCGCCCTGATCGGACGCTGTTTTATCGATTCTTCTCTTAGAGGAAGAAGAACTGTGTGAAGTGATAGAAGACAGGAGCGGAGAAGAAAAGCATCTCCATCTTGTCGAGAGCACCGCGGGTGAGCATGTAGCTTGTATCGAGGCGCTTGGCTCCGAGAGAGCGCTTGACCGAGGACATCACAAGGCTGCCCAATGTGCCCGAAATAATGATGACGAGCGACATGAGAGGAGCCTGCCAGGCGCGGAACGGGGTCAGCCAGAAGAGTGCGGAACCCATAATAAGTGCGCCGACGCTGCCGATCAGAATGCCCTTGTAGGTCTTGTACGGATTGCTGAATGTCGGCTTACCTTCCCAGATAGCGCTTGCCATGATCTGGAAGAGATCGGCAAAGTACAGAACCAGCAGGTAAAAGAGCATCAGAAGCAGACCGCTTGACTGATAACGAGTCAGATCCAATGTTGCGATGGCAGGAGCGTGGCTGACGCAGAAAACTGCAATCATGATGCCCCACTGAACCTTGGCAACACGTTCGAGGAATCGGTCGGTGTCTTTACCGAGCGCCATCACAACAGGCAAGGCAAGGAAGAGATAGACCGGGATAAAGAGCGAGAAAAGTCCGATTGCATCTACTCCGAGCAGAATGTACTGCAGGGGGATTGCCAGATAGAACGCAATGATCAGAATCAGGTGGTCGCGGCGTCTCGTCGGTGTAAACGCAATGAATTCGCGAAGCGCGAAGAAAGAAGCGAGCGCAAAGACGAACAGCAGAGCGACTTTGCCGAGGTAAAAAGCGATGGCAAAGATAATGATCAGCGGCCAGGAGGCGCGGATTCTGGAATTGACGATGCGCAGGCTGTTGGTTCTGATTTCATTGCCTTCGGCGCGCTTGGCAAGCCAGCTGCCGATGATGGTGCCGATCGCAGACAGAATGATCAGGCCGGCAAGAATCGAGAAGAAAGCTTCCTGATTGGTAATTCCGAGTCTCATGTTACAGCTCCCTTGCTAAACGAATGACAGAGCTGCGGGCGCGCTCAAGGAAGAGTTCCTTCGGATCTTCCGGAGAGTGCGGCATCGGAGCACCGAAACGCACGGAACACATGGTCGGAACCGGAAGCAGAGCTCCCTTCGGCATGGATCGGTGCAGGTTTTCGAGATAAACCGGAATGAGATCAACCTCGGGAAACTCGCGCATTAAGCGCCAGATACCGCTCTTGAAGGGACCCGGCAGCGGTTGCGGAGAACGTGTGCCCTCGGGGAAGATAATGAGGGAGTCTCCGTTGCGCAGTGCTTCGCGCATCGGATCGAGGGGGTCGTCTTTTTCAGTTCTGCGGCGGTCAACGAGCACGCAGTTGAGTTCATCCACAGCAATACGCTTGCGGATACCGCTCTGCCAATAATCGCGTGCAGCAACAGGACGGGTTACCTTGCGCAGTTCCTGAGGAAGCGACGACCAGATCACAATCGTGTCGAGGTGACTGGTGTGGTTGGCAAAGTAAATACGCTGCTTGTTTTCCGGCAGACAGCCGATCCACTGAGGATAGGCGCCTACGAGAAGCCGCGTCAGCCAGGTAATGCCCGGCATGAATTTAAACGCGTGAGTCAATCTAAACTCCAGAAAATCTTATTTTCGTAATTATGCCCTGCGAAAAGTGCTGATAGAAGTATTCGTCTTTATCGCAATTCCTTAATCGGCACTTCTCGGTTTTTTGGGAACTCGGTTACGAGTCTGTACCGCCGACCGTTAAGCCGTTGATACGGATGGTCGGCATACCGACGCCGACAGGAACACTCTGACCGTCTTTGCCGCAGGTGCCGACACCAGGGTCGAGCGCGAGATCGTTGCCGATCAGTTCGATCTTGGTAAGGGCGTCATCGCCGGAGCCGATCAGAGTAGCCCCCTTGACCGGACAGGTGATTTTGCCTTTTTCAATCAGCCAGGCGTCGCACATCGAGAAGACGAACTTACCGCTCGTAATGTCGACCTGTCCGCCGCCGAAGTTCTTGGCGTAAATGCCGTAATCGACGGATTCGATGATCTCTTCTGGGCTGAGAGTGCCGGCAAGCATGAAGGTATTGGTCATACGCGGCATCGGCAGATGCGCAAAGCTCTCGCGTCTGGCGTTGCCGGTTGTTTTTCCGCCGGTCAGACGGGCGTTGAGCTCGTCCTGCAGATAACCGGTGAGAATGCCGTCTTCGATCAGTACGGTACGCTGAGTTTCGTTGCCTTCGTCGTCAATCGTCAGAGAGCCTCTGCGGTCGGCGATCGTACCGTCGTCGACGACTGTAACGCCGGGACTTGCGACACGTTTACCGATCATGTCGGTAAAGACACTGGTGCCTTTGCGGTTGAAGTCGCCTTCAAGACCGTGGCCGACTGCTTCATGCAGCAAAACGCCGGGCCATCCGTTGCCGAGTACGACGGGAAGTACTCCGGCCGGGGACGGCTTGGCCTCCAAGTTTCTGAGTGCGCTCGAAACAGCTTCATCGACATAAGTATCGAGTACTTTGTCGCTGTAGTAGGAGAGGTCGAAGCGACCGCCGCCGCCCGAATGGGCCTGTTCTCTCTGTCCGTTCTTTTCTGCGATCACGGAGATGCCGATTCGGACCAAGGGGCGTACGTCGCCGATCAGGCGGCCGTCGCTGCCTGCGATGAGAACAACTTCGTAGACTGAATTGACGTAAGCCATGACCTGCTGAATGAGCGGGCTCTTGGCGCGGACCTTGAATTCGATTTTCTTTAACAGCTCGATCTTTGCTTCAGTCTCAGTAAGTTCGATCGGGTTGCATGCGGCGTAAAGCGGTTTCGGTTCGCTTCTGCTTTCAATTTTGATGACCTTGTCTTCGCCCGAAGTGTCGGAGCCGAGTGCTTTGACGGTTTCGACGGCGTCTTTCAGCGCAGTAAGCGAGATTTCGTCCGAATAGGCAAGTGCCTGCTGCGCACCCTTTTGAGCGCGCACACCGACACCGCAGTCAATGCTGAAGTTACCCGACTTAATAATGCCTTCTTCGAGTACAAAGCCTTCGCTTGCGGTTTTCTGGAAATAGAAGTCGCTGTAATCGATCGACTTTCCCGCAAATCCCCGGAAGGCTTTTTCAAGATCTTCCGTAGTGAGTCCGTTGGCTTCCAAGAGTTCGCGGACGGCGATATCGGTATTGCTGTTTTTCATGTTTACTGCCTGGCGCGCGGATATCAAAGAGCTTCGGTTTCGTATTCCGTGCGATTTAAAAGTGCCGGAAGTGTGGCACGTACCTGAGAGAGCAGGATCGGATCAAGAGTAGCCAAGGCGATGCCGGTTTCCGCCTGTCCGAGCGATGTCTGTACCTTACCCCAGGGATCGACCACCATGGAGTGACCCCAGAAGGAGCGGCCTGCACTGTTGGTACCGGCCTGGCCGGCAGCTGCAACGTAGCAGAGGTTTTCAACCGCTCTGGCGCGAAGCAACAGCTCCCAATGAGCGCTGCCGGTATTGACCGTAAATGCAGACGGCAGAACGATCAGATCGGGAGTGTCCATCTGACGGAAGAGATTCGGGAAGCGAAGGTCGTAGCAGATGGCGAGACCGACCTTAATAACGGTACCGTTTCCGAGCGGAAGCAGGAAGTGTGTCGGGCGACGGCCAGCAACGTAAATCGAGGATTCGTCATGTTCTTCGTTCTGGTGCTTGTAGGAGAACAGATGAATCTTGTCGTAACGGACAACGGTGCCGCCGAAAGAATCGTAAACAACGGAACTGTTGAAGATGCGCTGAGGGTCATTGCTCTTTAACGGAATGGATCCGGCAACGATTGTGATGCCGTTCTGTTTGGCAAGCTCGGCCATTGTTTCCTGGATCAGGCCGTCTTCATAGTCTTCAGCGACGTTAAAAATCTGCTCTCGGCTCATTCCGAGGCAGGGGAACATTTCGGGAAGGATGGCGAGTTCGGCACCCTTTAATGCAGCCTGACGGACAAGATTGGAAGCTGTCTTCAGGTTTTCTTTGACATCTGCTCCGGATGTCATCTGACATGTGGCAATTCTTAGCATTTTTCTATTTTTATCAGTGAAGGGAGTTAATGTCCGACCTCGCCGCCGGTTTCAGCGGGTTTCTGTATTTGTCGTTCAACCTTGGTGACGACGGGTTCGGACCAGGTTCCTGTGACCTCGTATTCGAAGGAAAAAAGCTTACTTAAGGGGTCTTTGAAAATCAACTGAGCGATAAGGCTGCCGACGCCGGCAATCGGGTTGGCAACTGCGAGCGCAATCGAAGCTCCTGTAGCGTTGATGTCGGGCAGAACCAGAATGTGAAGATCCTGATTTTCCTTTTCGATATTCACATCGCCGTTGATGATGACGGAGGCACCGGTTCCTACCATCGTGAGATCGTCGATCTTCATCAGACCGTTGTCGATATGACCGGCTCCGTGAATCGTATCGAATGTGAAACCTTTGGAGTAGAAGTCACGGAAGTCGAGCGTGAAGTAACGGGTAAGCGATTGCAGACTCAGCAGCGACAGCAGTTTTGCAGCCGGTCCCGGCTGGATTTGAAGAATGTCGCCTTTTCTGAGATTGATGTCGAGTTCGCCGTCAAAGCTCTGGGTGTTGAAGCTGAGCGGAGTGCCGTCCCAGCCGAGTTCGCCTTTGACCGTGCCGTTACCCTTGCGGATGATCTTCTGCATGTTGAAGCGTTTGAGAAGATTGCCGAGGTCGCTGATCTTGTTGTCGAAGATCAGCGTGGTGCGGTTACCGCCGTCAAACTGCTTGAGCCAGCTGCCCGAGCTTGTCAGAATCGAGTCGCGGTTGGAGATGTTCAGTTTCTTGATCTGCCAGAGATGACCTTGGGCAGACGGCGTATTGACGGCATTGAGCTCGACTTTGCCGATCGTAATGTCGCCGTAAACGAACTCCTCGACAATTGCGTCGATTGCAGGCCAGCCGCCCTGAAGCGAAACGGGTTTAACTTCCTTGGCAGCGGTATCAAGTGCTTTCGGTACATAGAGCTTGGAGAAGTGTGCGATAAGGCGCGGCTCTTTGACCTTGATTTTCTGCCACTCGAGCTCACCCGAAAGAAGGTCGCTGTGGACGTGTGCAAGCCATCCGTCATGGCTTCTTTGAGCATTAAATACCAGGTTGTCCTGATTGAAATGCTCCATCAGAAGTTTCTTGACGGAAATATTGGCAGTGTCGAGCAGAGGAAGAGCGATGGTTTCTGTACCGGTTACGGGCTTCTGCGGGAATGCAGAGGACAGAATCGACGTCCATTCGTCAACAGAAACGGTGTCCGTGCTGACGTTGATTGCAATACCTTCGGAGGGCATCGGAAGGGCTGTCGGGATGCCGAACGTGGCGCGTTTGATATCGCCGTTTACTGTATCGACCTTGGTCTGTACCTGATTGTCGACAGCAAGATCGACATTGAGGGTGTTTTTGCCGACTTTGATCTGCAGCGACAGCGGATTTTGATCGTCCTCAGTCATAACAAACGGCTCGATAGTGCTCGAAATGCCGGTCAGAGGACTTCTGATGTCGAGATCCACGGAGCTGCCGTTGACATCGGCTTTAAGGGTGAACGGTGCCTTGCCGCTGATGTATTTGGCGATGAGTTCAGAAGACCAGTTGCCCGGCAGAACCTGATGGAGAGCACTTGCGGGGAATGTTCCGTCGGCTTTGACCGTAATGGTGCCGTTCTTGGCGGTTGAGATTTCGGCATTGACCGCTTCTCCCTGTACTTTAGCGTTCAGGCCTTCGGAAGAAGCTCCCTTTTCACTGAAGCGGACGATGCCGTTTACATCGGTGAGGTCGGGGATATTGAACTGATTGAAAGCGAAATCATTGCCGTGCGTTGTGAAGGCACCGTCGACCTTAACGTTGCCCGGACCGTGCAGCGGTATGCGAAGTGCAAGGTCGAGATCGCCGCTGCCGTTGCCGGCGGCCTTGGTAAAGATGCCGCCTGTGTAATCGGTGACCGGCGAGCGGTTGACATAGTGCAGGAACGAGGGAAGCGGTCCCGTGGCGTTTGCATCGATGTTGAGCCAGATGGTTTTGTCGGCAAACGACGGAATTTCAGCGATAACACGACTGATTTCTGCATCCATGTAGCGACCTTTGGTTGCTTCGATCTTCATGCCGTCGCCTTCAAAGGTGCCGCGACCGGAAATGTTCGTAAACAGCGGCCAGACAACAATATTCTCAAGATTGCCTGCGGCATTGCGACGTCTTGTCGGGAAGACGTTGAGAGTGACGTCTTCGATATCGAATTCGGTCAGGAATTTGTATTTATCAGAGCCGGTCCATGCAAATTCATGCAGGGGACCGCGGATCACAGCCGTACCGTTCTTAGCTTTGCCGGAGATCAGAGCGTATCTGAGCCACTTGATTGTTTCCTTGCCGGCAATGTTAGGAACGTACTTCCAGGCGCTCTTTGCATTTCCGTTGATTTTTTCTGCTTCCAGGTCGAGGAAGCCGAACGGAGAACCGTCAACGACATAGCGGCCGGAAGCCGTAAAGCTCACATCACTGTTCGAAGCACTGACGCGGTCGATCTTGAATGCGCCGAGCTTTCCGGGAGCGTCCATATTCCAGTGAGATTCGAGCTTGAGATTGTCGAGCTTGAAACTTGCAACCGGGAAAAGACCGGGAAATGCGATCAGAGCATTGTTTGCAGAAATCGAGACGCTGCCTCCCTCGTTGTCGGCAAAGACAGAACCGCTGAAATTACGGAATCCCGGCAACCAGGCTTTACCGTTGCGACCGCTTTGGCCGTCAGAGCTGAGATTGGTGAATTCGAGTGCGAATTCATAGTGATTGGGCTCGTCAACCGGTCCGTCCCAAACGACGGATGCGTTGCGGATGGTACCGCCGAGATTGCGTCGGTATACGAATTCCTTAAGTGCGTCAGGAAGCGGAAGAGCCGGGAAAAGACGGACAATTTCCTTCAGTTCGATGGTATTGGCACTGAATTTGGCTTTTTCAACTTTATCGTCCTTCATGCGAAGGCTCAGAGCACTGTCAAAGTCAAAGATCGCACGTTCGCCCTTGAGCTGGTAGGAGACGTCCGAGGTCTTTAAATCAAATGTGCCGTCTTTGTAAGATCCTTTGATATGGCCTTCGATAAAGGAGAGCGCAAGCGGCTTGAGATCGTCGGCAAATTGCATCTGCAGTTTTGATGCGGCGCCGGCAATCTGAAGAGATTCAGGCATCCAGTGATGCAGATTGAGCCAGACCTCGGCCGAGGCGAAACCTTCGATCGGGATCGAGTATTCGGCAACAAGGTCTGTGAGCGGGGCAAGGTTCAGGTCGGTGAACTTGCCGTACAGACGGGCGTTCCACTTGGCAAAGTCATGCGGGAGTGCGCCGAAAGCAGGAAACAGTTCTCCGCGGATATCAAGAGGAGCCGTAAGGTTGGCAGGCGGGACTGCCTGCAAAGCAAAGCGCTTGAAGATCGGACCGTTGCGGGAAGCAAACTCTATATTTTTCAGATTGACCGACTTATTTTTGACTTTGTCGGTAAAACTGAATTCTGCGTTTCGGACAATAATGTTCTTCTGACGGAAAAGCCAAAGGATGACTTCGTCGGAAGAACCTTTTGCCTGTTCTTGATCCTGCTCCGGCAGGGCAAAGGAAATACCGTTTAAATCGAATTCATTTTTTTCCGTGCGGGTGAGCGCAACTTTTGCATCCTCGATCTCAATCGAAGAAAAAACAGGCGAAAGAAAGAGGAAAGATTTATAGGAAAAGATTGCGGAGAGACGCTTTACGGAGAGCGGGTTTTCCGGATTGCCGATCTGAATGTTTTCGGCCGTAATCAGCGGACTGACGCCTGACCAACCGATTTCAATATCCTTGATAACAACGGGCTGATTGAGGGCTTGAGCCAGCTCTTCTTCAAGAAGATCCTGAGAATCCGAGATGTACGGAACGATGACAAAGCGCGTAACGAGAATGAGAGCGGCAAAAGTAAAGTACAACGCAACAAAAATCCACCCGACCCAGCTCAGAAACTGTTTCAACCGCTGTTTGCCGGTACTGACCGGATTTAATTTTTCTACGCTCTGATTCATCGATAAAAAACATTTTGGCGCCGGGCAGGGTACCGCCGTGCGCTATCCAAATGTAACATATGGCTTAAAGCGAAATTTTAAACGGGTTTAGACATGACTGCCCTGAATTTGTCCGATTTGCGTCCGTGCTGTGCTCGTCTCTCTCCCGAGGATGTGCCGCATTACTCGAACTACGTCAGCCGAACGCTGACGGCGATGTTTGCCGATGATGAGGTTCGTAAGCTCGAGTACCTCAGAAATATTGCTGCATCTGCGATTACTTATGAGCAGATGAAGGAGCGTCTGGAAGCGATTGTCGATTCCGATACGCTTGAACCGGCGATCCGTCGTTTAAGACGCGATGTGATGATGTCACTGATTGTGCGCGACGTGACCGGTGCAGGCGGTTACGAGGAAGTGGTTCGGGGTATGTCGCATCTGGCCGAACTGGTGGTGAGCCGTACGGTTTCGGTTTATGCCAGGGAGCTTGCACGTCGTTTCGGTGTTCCGACTTCTCCTCTCGGTATTCCTCAGGATCTGCTTGTGGTCGGTATGGGTAAGTTGGGCGGCAGTGAACTGAATGTTTCGAGCGATATTGACCTCATCTTTATTTACGATGAGGACGGTGATTGTCAGGCTACCCCCGAGTATCCGAATCCGAAAAAGTCTTTGAGCAACCGTGAGTTTTTCGAGCGGCTTTCGAAAAAGATTATTCCTGCGATCAATGATCTTACGGACGAGGGATTTGTATTCCGAGTCGATATGCGTCTTCGTCCGAACGGCGATTCGGGACCGATTGTCTGCTCGACCGGTATGCTCGAAGAATATCTGATGCTGCAAGGACGTGACTGGGAGCGCTTTGCCTGGTCCAAGGGACGTATTGTCAGCAAAGCTGTCTTCGCATCGGAAACGGATTTCGAAATTCAGTGCAAGAACCTTGAAGACTTGGTGCGGCCCTTCGTGTATCGCAAGTTCCTCGACTTCTCGGCAATCAGCTCGCTGACCGATCTGCACGCCAAAATCCGTGCGATGACACGCCAGAGATCGCTTGAAAGTTTCAAAAAAGGTGTGAACGTCAAACTCGGTCGAGGCGGTATCCGTGAAATCGAATTCATCGTGCAGACTTTCCAGGTAATCCGAGCCGGTCGTATCAAGCAGTTAAGAGAACGCTCGACATTGCGCTCTTTGCAGTTGCTTGCCAAAGAACAGGTGATTGCTGCCGATGAAGCGCAGGCGCTCTCGGAGATCTATCTGTTCCTTCGTAATTTCGAACACGTTCTGCAGTATATCGACGATCAACAGACGCAGCTCTACCCGGATGATGCGGCAGAGCAGGAGCGTATCGCTGCCATGCTCGGCTTTACCCGTGAGGCGCTTAATAAGGCGTTGTCCGATGCCAACGATTACGTTGCCGAGTCCTTCGATGCGATTTTCCAGACCGATCAACAAAAGGACGATCCCGATGACTGGCCTCTCGGCTGGGATGTCGGTATAGAAACCGCGCTTCCTGCTCTTTCCGATCGATTCGCATCTATGGGCTACATGCGTCCGCAGGAGTCTGCCGGACGCATCCTGTCGCTGATGACGGTTCGTGCGCTCAAACTGATCAAGCCTTCGGCACGCAATCGAATGACCAAACTCGTGCAGAGGGTAGTACGAGAGATTCCCTCTCAGATGCCGAAGTTTGAAACGTCGATTTCTGCAGATGAGCTGCTCGAGCGCTATACCTCATTTCTTGAAGTGATTGCCGGACGTCCGACTTACGTATCGCTTCTTCTGCAGTATCCGATGATGGCAATGCGCGTGGCAAAGCTGCTGAGTGCCAGCCGTTGGGCTACCGACTACCTTATCCGTCATCCGCTTCTGCTCGACGAGTTGCTCGATGAACGCCAGCATCAGATCGACGATTACACTCCGGTCAATTATTCGGGCTACATCGAACGCATGCGCTGGCGCCTCGAAGGTCTTGAAGAATCCGATCAGGAAGCGCGTATGAATTTGGTGCGTGAATTCCATCACGCCGAACTCTTCAAGCTGCTGCTTGCCGACCTCGATGAACGTTTAAGTGTTGAACGACTGGCCGACCAGCTCTCGGCCTTGGCTGATGCAACGCTTGAAGTTGTGATGGAAGAGGCATGGAAAACCGTGCCGAGCCGGCCGAGAGAAGTGCCTAAATTTGCCGTTATTGCATACGGCAAACTCGGAGGAAAAGAGCTCGGATACGCGAGCGACCTCGACTTGGTATTCCTTTTTGACGATGACGTGCAGGATGCAGAAAAGTACTACATGCGTTTTGCCCGCCGACTGCTTAACTGGCTGACGGTAACGACAACCTCAGGCGTGCTTTTCGATGTGGATATGCGACTGCGTCCGAACGGCGAATCGAGCATGCTGGTTTCGACGCTGGAAGCTTTCAGGCGTTATGAACGGAATGAAGACGGTACAGGTGCCTGGACATGGGAACATCAGGCGCTGACCCGCGGGCGTTTCTGTGCGGGCGACAGGGATATCGGCGATGCGTTTGAAGAAGAACGCCGCTATATCCTCTGTCAGAGAAGAAATATTGAAGAAACCGCCGGCAAGATTCTTGCGATGCGCGAAAGAATGCATCAGGGCCATGTCAATAAGACCGATCTCTTTGATATCAAGCACGATGCGGGCGGTATGGTCGACGTGGAATTTATGGTTCAGTTCCTGGTGCTCACAGCTTCGGCCGATCATCCCGAACTCGTTAATAACTTCGGCAACATCAAACTTATTACGATGGCGGCGGAAGCCGGTCTTATCGACGGAGATAAGGCGCTCAAGGTGGCTGAAATTTATCGTACGTATCGCAGAATTCAGCATCACTTCCGCCTCAATCAGCCAGACAGTACGCCGGTAAGAGTTCCTGAAGAAACATTGAAGGGCGCGCCCGATGTGGTCCGTTCGCTCTGGAGCGATATTTTCTCGGGCTACAAGCCGATGGATACACTTGAGTCGTAACGAATATGAGTATCGGTGTATCGGACTATCGCGCGCCGCTTTGGATTCCGGGCGGCCATCTGCAGACCGTGCTGCCTGCTATATGTTTTGTACGTCCCCGGGTGAGCTATCGCAGGGAAATCTGGGACACACCCGACGGCGACGTGATTGCAGTGGATTTCTCGGAACCGGAACCGCTCGCTGCCGACGCTCCGGTTCTCGTGCATATTCACGGTCTCGAAGGCTCTTCGCACAGTCACTACGCCGAAGCTCTGATGAGTGAGTGTGCTGCTCAGGGTGTGCGCGGTATGGTGATCCATTACCGAGGTTGCGGCGGTATTGAAAATCGTCTTCCGAGAGCCTATTTTGCAGGTGACGCCTGCGAGCTCGATTGGATCTTCAGGCGTGTACGTTCCCTCTGGCCTGCGGCCAGAATCGGAACGATGGGTGTTTCTCTCGGCGCTAACAATATTCTTTTTTGGGCCGGTACCCGGGGAGAAGAAGCTGCAAATCTGGTCGATTGTGCCGTCGCAGTTTGCTCCCCCTTGGATCTGGTTGCCAGCAACGACTGTATCTGCCGCGGTTTCTCCCGCATCTACGAGCGCAACTTTATGCAGACTCTGCAGGCAAAAGCCCGGCGTATCGAAGAGCGTTTTCCGGGAGCCATCGGTTCACAAAAACTTGTAACAATTCAGAGCCTTAAAGACTTTGATGAGGCAGTCACCGCGCCTTTGCACGGGTTTGAGAATGCATTAGACTATTGGACTTCCTGTTCAAGCATCCGTGTGCTCGGAGGCATCCGTCTTCCGACGCTCATGATCAATGCCTGCAACGATCCTTTTGTCAGACCGTCTTTCCTGCCCGCAGCAGGGGATATTTCATCTTCTGTGAGAGCTGAATTTCCGAAAGAAGGCGGTCATTGCGGATTTCCGCTCGGCAGATTCCCCGGCAGCCTTGGGTATCTTCCCATGCGCACGCTGAGGTTTTTGCTTCATGGTCAATAAATGATTTAACGCCGATTTGTGACATCGGTGGTGGAGAAATTGATGCAGTCGAAACTGTCCAAAGACCGAGTACTCGGTCTGATTTATTTTGCGCTTTTTATTCTGACGATCCCGGCAATGAACTGGGTGGTCATGAACGTCGGTACTGTTTGCCCCGCCGACGGTCCCTGCCTGATTCCGGTTTGGCCCGGCATTATGGCTCCGAGCGGTGTGCTGATGGCAGGTGTTGCTCTGGTTCTGCGCGATTTGGTTCAGACTAAGCTCGGCGTGCGCTGGTCTTTCTACGCAATTGTTTTCGGCGCTCTGATTTCTGCTGTATTCTCCGATCCGTCGCTTATCGTCGCCTGTGTGCTCGCTTTCTTCTTCTCCGAGCTTGCCGATCTTCTCGTCTACACCCCGATGCGCAGCAAGTGGCCGGCATGGGCCATCATCATGAGCGGTCTGGTGGGTTCTGTCGTTGACAGCGCTATCTTCCTGTCGGTCGCTTTCGGCAGTGTCGAATTTATTTTCGGCCAGGTTTTAGGTAAATTCTGGATGTCGCTTGCCGTAGCACTTCTGATCGGTTGGATGCATTCCCGCCGCAAGAGGGCTGCTGCCGCTATCATCCTCAACGAAGATATCGCCCGTTAATTTTTGCGGGCAGGGCGCCTTCGGCGCCCGAAGGATCGGTATGTCCGTCAAAGAGAAAATTTCTGTTCTTCTGGTTAATCTCGGTTCTCCCGAGGCTCCGACCCCTGAGGCGGTCAGACCTTATCTCAAAGAATTTCTCTCCGATCCCCGTGTCATCGAAGTTTCTCCCTGGATCTGGAAACCGATTCTTCACGGCATTATTCTCAGAACACGCCCGAAGGCATCGGCCGCCAAATACAAGTCTGTCTGGACGCCGGAAGGGTCTCCCCTGATTGTTCATACTCGTGCGTTGGCTGCAGCCCTGCAAAAAGAGTTTGAAACGCTTGCGCCCGGATCCGTTCAGGTTGACTGGGCGATGCGTTACGGTGCTCCGAGCGTCAAAGATGTGTTGGAGCGCATTCATATTCAGGACGGTATTCAGAAAGTTTTGGTTGTGCCGCTCTACCCGCAGTACTCGGCCACGACGACCGCAACGGTTTGCGATGCGCTCGGCGCCGCACTGTCCGGTATGAGAAGTCAGCCGGCTGTTCGAATTCTCCGCGACTATCACGATCATCCCCTTTATATCCGGGCGATTGCCGATTCAATCCGTACTCATTGGGAGATGAAGGGCGGATTGAGCCGTGATTCCCGTCTGGTTCTGAGTTTCCACGGAATGCCGAAGAGCTACAGCGACAAGGGCGATCCGTACCTGTCTCAGTGTCGCAGAAGTGCCGAACTGATCAGAAATGAACTCGGAATCTCAGAAGATATGTGTCTTACGACCTTTCAGAGCCGCTTCGGAAAAGAAGAGTGGTTGCAACCCTATACCGATGTGACGGTAAGAGGGCTTGCCGAAAAGGGTGTGAAGCGACTCGACATTCTTTGCCCGGGATTTTCCGCCGACTGCCTTGAGACACTCGAAGAAATCGACAGTGAAGTCAGAGAAGATTTTCTCGGCAAAGGCGGCAGTGAGTTCAATTACATCGATTGCTTGAACGCAAAGGAACAGTGGGCGGCATCGTTTACAAAGATTCTTGAGAACGAATTGGGCGGCTGGATTTAAATCTCTTCCGACAACGGAGCTTCGAAGGCACTGCTTTCGGAGCTTTTTTCTTTTCTGCGGCTCTGTAGCCGTTATTTCTTCTTTTTCAGTTTCTTCTTAAATGACTGTATTTCAGGCTTTTTATTGATTTACGTCATGAATTTCCGACAAAGTTTTCAATAACCCGACTTGAAAAAAAAGGGTTTGCCTCCATATTCCTTCTCATGATGAAGCTCCCGCACGAAACGGCGGTTTTTTTGATTCTCGAATTTGGAGAGCTAGATGCAAGATAAAGAAACCCAGCAGGCAGAACAGGCTGAAGTACAGCAGGCTTGTGAAACTCAACAGCAGACTAACGAAGCTGCAGAGCAGGAAGTGCCCGAACTGGATTTAGCTGCAGAGCTTAAGAAGGCTCAGGAACAGGCAGCCGAAAACTATGATCTGTACGTCCGCGCACGTGCAGAAATGGAAAACGTCCGTCGTCGTTCTTATGACGATGTCAGCAAGGCTCGCAAATTCGGTATTGAAAAGTTCGCAGAATCTCTTCTTCCCGTTGTCGACAGCATGGAAAAGGCTCTTGAAGCCACGGCCAACGAAACCGGTCCGATCCGCGAAGGCCTGGTTGCCACACACCGTCAGCTCGTTGCCGCTCTCGAAAGCAACGGTATGACATGGAAGGATCCTGTCGGCGAACGTTTCGACCCGAACACCATGCAGGCTATCGCAGCTGTACCGAACAGCAATGTCGAAGCCGGTCACGTCATCGAAGTGTTCCAGAAGGGCTGGATGATCGCAGATCGTGTACTGCGTCCGGCAATGGTTGCTGTTGCTCAGTAACGCCCTCTTGTTTTTTTGGAATTCATCACCATATTGCAATACAGAGAGTCAGCCGCTCAGATGCTGACTAAAGAGGAAATTAAAGATGTCTAAGATTATTGGTATTGACCTTGGTACAACAAACTCTGCCGTAGCTGTTATGGAAGGCGATAAGGTTCGCGTTATCGAAAACAGCGAAGGTGCACGCACAACACCGTCTATCGTTGCTTATCTCGAAAACGGCGAAGTGCTCGTCGGCGCTCCCGCAAAGCGTCAGGCTGTTACAAACCCGGCTAACACACTGTTCGCCATCAAGCGTTTGATCGGCCGCCGCTTCGAAGACAAGGAAGTCCAGAAGGACATCTCCCTGATGCCGTACAAGATTGTTAAGGCTGCCAACGGCGACGCCTGGGTTCAGGTTATGGGCGACAAGGACCTCGCTCCGCAGCAGGTTTCCGCAGAAGTCCTCCGTAAGATGAAGCAGACTGCCGAAGACTACCTCGGCGAAGCTGTTACCGAAGCCGTTATTACTGTTCCGGCTTACTTCAACGACAGCCAGCGTCAGGCTACTAAGGACGCCGGTAAGATTGCCGGTCTCGAAGTCCGTCGTATCATCAACGAACCGACAGCTGCTGCTCTCGCTTTCGGTATGGACAAGGGCGGTACAGGCGACCGCAAGATCGCTGTTTATGACCTCGGCGGCGGTACATTCGATATCTCCATCATCGACCTCGCAGACGTCGACGGTGAAAAGCAGTTCGAAGTTCTTTCCACTAACGGCGACACATTCCTCGGCGGTGAAGACTTCGACCAGAGAATCGTCGACTTCGTTATCGGCGAATTCAAGAAGGACACAGGCCTTGATCTGAGCAAGGACATCCTCGCTCTGCAGCGTCTTAAGGATGCCGCTGAAAAGGCTAAGATCGAACTGTCCAGCCGTCAGGAAACTGAAATCAACCTGCCGTACATCACAGCCGACGCAACAGGTCCGAAGCACCTGAACCTGAAGCTCACACGCTCCAAGCTCGAAAGCCTTACAGAAGATCTGGTTGCACGTACTGTCGAACCCTGCAGAAAGGCTCTTAAGGATGCCGGTGCTTCCGTTGACGAAATCTCCGACGTTATCCTGGTCGGCGGTATGACACGTATGCCGGCTGTTCAGGAAGAAGTTAAGAAGTTCTTCGGTAAGGAACCGCGTAAGGACGTTAACCCGGACGAAGCAGTTGCTATCGGTGCTGCTATTCAGGGTGCTGTTCTCTCCGGCGAACGTAACGACGTTCTCCTGCTTGACGTTACACCGCTCACACTCGGTATCGAAACACTCGGCGGCGTGATGACAGGCATGATCAAGCGCAACACAACAATCCCGACAAAGCACTCTCAGGTCTTCTCTACAGCTGAAGACAATCAGCCTGCCGTGACCATCAAGGTCTTCCAGGGTGAACGTGAAATGGCTAACGACAACAAGCTGCTCGGCGAATTCAACCTCGAAGGTATCGCCCCGGCTCCGAGAGGTTTGCCGCAGATCGAAGTTACATTCGACATCGACGCCAACGGTATCCTTCACGTCTCCGCTAAGGACAAGGCTACAGGTAAGGAAAACAACATCACGATCAAGGCCAGCTCCGGTCTGAGCGACAGCGATGTTGAACGCATGGTTAAGGAAGCTGAAGCCAACAAGGAAGAAGACCACCGTCGCTTCGAACTGGCTCAGGCCCGTAACAACGCCGACAGCTCCATCCACCAGGTTCAGAAGACTCTGAAGGACCTCGGCGACAAGGTTGACAGCGCTGACCGCGCAGCTTGCGAATCCGCTATCAAGGACCTCGAAGAAGCTGTTAAGGGCGAAGACAAGGATCGTATCGTCAAGCAGACTGAAACTCTGATGGCTGCCGCTCAGAAGATCGGCGAAAAGCTCAATCAGCAGGCTCAGCAGGACCAGCAGGCCCAGGGCGGCAATGCCGGCCAGAAGAAGGATGACGACGTTGTCGACGCCGACTTCAAGGAAGTCTAATCGTCACGCCTAACGGCTGACAGGCAGGGGTTGCTGCTTAAGTGGCGGTAACCCCGTTGCTGTTTTATCTACTATTTACGCAAAAGCGTTTTTGAGAATTTAAGAGATTCAATCGATGGCAGACGAAGAGCTTGATTATTACGAGGTTTTGAACGTAAGCAAGACCGCAACTCCTGAAGAGATCAAAAAGAGCTATCGCCGCTTGGCGATGAAGTATCACCCCGACCGCAATCAGGGCGATAAGGCTGCTGAAGAAAAATTCAAGCAGATCGGCAAGGCCTACGAAGTCTTGAGCGATCCTCAAAAACGTGCGGCTTATGACCGTTACGGACACAGCGCCTTCAACGCCGGCGGCGGTGCAGGCGGTAATCCGTTCGGCCAGGGCGGTTTCGGCGGATTCGGCGGATTCCAGCAGGGTAACTTCTCCGATCTCGGCGATATCTTCTCCGAAATTTTCGGCGGCCAGCGTCCGAGAGGCGACGGTAACCGTCAGTATGTACGCGGTTCCGACCTTCAGTACGATCTGACCATTACGCTCGAACAGGCTGCTCACGGCGATACAGTTGAGATCCAGGTTCCGGTCTGGTCCGACTGCGAAACCTGCGGCGGCACCGGTTGCAAGAAGGGTACCAAGCCGACAACCTGTACGCATTGCGGCGGCTCCGGCTTTATCCGTGCTTCCAACGGTTTCTTCCAGGTTCAGCAGACTTGTCCGCACTGCCACGGCACAGGCAAGATGATTAAAGATCCTTGCAACAGCTGTCACGGCACCGGCAAGATCAAGGAGCGTAAGAAGATCGAAGTTAAGATTCCGGCCGGTATCGAAGAAGGTCAGCGTATCCGTCTCAAGGATATGGGCGAACCGGGTACCGCTGGCGGTCCCGCAGGCGATCTGTATGTTGCAATCAACATCAGAGAGCACGATATCTTCACACGCGACGGCAACGATCTGCATGTCGAAATGCCGATCAGCTTTGCCAAGGCTGCGCTCGGCGGCGAACTCGAAGTTCCGACGCTCGATGCCAAGGCTACGATCAAGGTTCCGGAAGGTACTCAGACAGGCAAGACATTCCGTCTGCGCGAACGCGGTATCAAGAGTCTGCGTACCAGCGCTGTCGGTGACCTCTATGTTCATCTGACGGTTGAAGTTCCGGTGAACCTCACCAAGGAACAGAAGGAAATGCTTCAGAAGTTTGATGAATCGATTTCCGGCAACCGCAAGCATCACTCCAAGGAAAACGAAGGTTTCTTTGATAAGGTCAAGGACATCTTCAAGTAACTTGTGAGATACCTTTAAACGCCGAAGGCCTCCGATCTGATCTCTTTGCAGAGCTCAAATCGGAGGCCTTCGGTTTATCCGGAGAGCACCCGCAGGTGCTTTCCTTTTAACGTCTCTTTACTTTGGTCGATACGAACCAAGTGAAGAAGACAGGAATGAAGAACGTTGTAATGAAGGTTGCGGCAAGCATGCCGCCCAAAACACCGGTACCCATCGATTCGCGGGCTGCTGCGCCGGCACCCGTAGCAAGAGCGAGCGGAATCACACCGAGAATAAATGCCATCGAAGTCATGATGATCGGACGCAGACGCAGTTTTGCAGCTTCGATCGCGGCATCAAAGGGCGAGAGTCCTTCTTCCATTTTCTGTGCGGCAAATTCCACGATCAAAATGGCGTTCTTTGCCGTCAGACCGATCAGCACAAGAATACCGATCTGGAAGTAAATGTCGTTGCTGAAACCTCTTAAATAGGTCGCTACGAGCGCTCCGAGCACCGAGTACGGCACTGCCATCACCACTGCAATCGGAAGCGACCAGCGCTCAAATTGAGCGGCAAGAATCAGGAAGACAATCACCATGCCGAAAATGAAGGCGTTGGCCGAGGAACTGCCGATTCTCTTTTCGTGGAAAGCCTGTCCGGTCCATTCGACAACGTAACCGCTCGAAAGATTATTTGCTTCTTCTTCAACGGCTTTGATGACGTCGCCCGTACTGTATCCTGCGGCGGCCTGCATATTCATCGAAGCGGCAAGGAAACCGTTCATGCGTTTAAGCGATTCAGGGCCGGAGGTTCTTTCGACCTTGGCAAGCGTGGAAATCGGAACCATCTTTCCCGAATCCGAGCGGACATAGAGTTCGCCGAGCGACTGCGGTGTCATACGGTACGGAGCATCGGCCTGAATGATGACGCGGTAGATTTTGCCGATACGGGTGAAGTCGTTGACGTATTTGCCGCCCATGAAATAGGCGAGGGTGTCATAGACGTCGGAGATAGGCACACCCATGGCAAGTGCCTTGGCTTCGTCGACAGTCAGATAGAGCTGAGGTGCGTCGGCCTGAAGCATGACGCGGCCGCTTCGGATTTCTGGGCGGTTGATGAGATTGTCGCGCAGTGTTTCGGCTACTCCCTGGAGAACCAAAGGATCATCGGTTTCTCTGGCCTGCAGGTAGAAACTTACGCCACCCGAGCTGCCGAGACCTCGGATAGGTGCCGGATTGACGGCCTGGCCGACAGCATCGGAGCGCTTATTCAAAATTTTCTGGATTTCGCCCCGGATGGTTTCAGAATCGTTTGTGCGTTCTTCCCAGGGGTCAAGCTGGACAACCATCGTTGCGGCATTCGGTTTGTTGTCGTTGGCGATAATGTCGTTGGAGACAAGGGTCGTGACATTCAGAACACCTTCGATTTCACGGATCTCTTTGTTGAGGTCCTGTACGGCCGCACCGGTTCGGATAAGGCTCGCACCTTCCGGAAGCTGGACGGAAACTCGAAGTACGCCCTGGTCTTCTCTCGGAACGAAAGAGGTCGGCACGATTTCAGAGAGCTTCCAGCAACAGAGAATGACCCCTACTAAGGTGAGGGCGGCAAACCAACGGTAATGCAGGTTTAATCGGATTCCCTTTACAAAGAATTCTCGGAAAGCGTCGAATGCACGGTTGAAATAACCGAAGACCGCAGGCACGCGTTCTCCGTTTTTGAGCAAGATGGCGCAGAGCGCCGGAGTCAGTGTCAGCGCGACGAAACCGGAAAGGACGACGGAAACGCCGATCGTAACGGCAAACTGTCGGTAGAGTTCGCCCGCCATGCCGCCCAAGAAGGCAACCGGCGTAAAGACTGTGGTGAGTACCAAAACGATAGCAACAAGGGCTCCGGCAACTTCCTTCATGGCTTTCTGAGCAGCTTCAAAGGGAGGCAGGAGCTCTTCGACCATGATGCGTTCGACGTTTTCAAGCACAACAATAGCGTCGTCGACCACGATGCCGATCGCAAGCGTCATCGCAAAGAGGGTGAGCGTGTTGAGCGTGAAGCCGAGAGCCCAGAGACCGGCTAAGGTACCGATCAGAGAGACCGGAACCGCGAGCATCGGAATAATGGTGGCGCGCCAGCTCTGCAGGAAAAGGTATACCACCAGCAGAACCAGAATCAGCGCTTCGAGCAATGTCTGCATCACCTCGTCCAAAGCGGCTTCCACAAAGAGCGATGTATCGTCGGTTACAACGTAGGTAATGTTTTCCGGGAAGTTTTTGGACAGTTCGGTCAGGCGTTGTTTGACAGCCTCTGCAGTAGCCATCGAGTTGGCCCCTGTCTGCAGATAGACCGCAAACGTTACGCTCGGATAATCGTTCAGAAGGTTGTAGCCTTCGTAACTGCGGTTGCCGACTTCGACGCGCGCAATATCGCGGATACGGACAATGCCGTCGGCACCCTTGGAGCGAACGGTGATGTTGCCGAATTCTTCAGGTCTTAAGAGTTGTCCGCGTGTGCGGATGGTGTAGACCAACTGCTGATCGTCGGTTGTCGGGGCAACGCCGACTTTACCTGCAGCATATTGATAGTTCTGTTCTTCAATAGCCTTTCTGACATCGATTGCCGTGATGCCGAGCTGAGCCATTTTTTTCGGGTTGAGCCAGATACGCATGGCGCTCTGGGAGTTACCGTAGACCCCGACGTCGCCGACACCGGGTACTCGTTTGATTTCATCGACAACATTGAGATTGACGAAGTCGGCGAGTTCAATCGGCTTTAATTCTCCGTTCGGAGAGTAGAAGGGGACCATCATGAGGGTTTCGCCGCTTCTCTTTCGTACGTTCACGCCGTTCTGTCTGACGGTTTCCGGCAGTCTTCTTTCCGCAGAACGAACTCGGTTGTTGATTTCGAGCATGGCGTCGTTAGCATCGGTCCCGACTTCAAACGTACAGGAAATGCGGATATCGCCGTTGGAGCGGACAGATGTTTCGTAATAGAGAAGACCGTCGATACCGGAGAGCTGATCTTCGATCGGGGCAGCTACCGTTCGTGCAAGTGTCTGAGCATCGGCTCCTTCATACGATGTCGAAATAAAGATGGTCGGCGGTGTGATTTCCGGGTATTGCGCCATCGGAAGAAATCGTCCGGCAAGGAGCCCGGCGATCACGATCAGGATCGACATGACGGCCGCGAAAATCGGCCGGCGGATACAGAATTGTGAAAACATGGCGTCTGCTCCTTTGCTGTTTGATTCTTACTGCTTTGAAGCAGATGCTTTGACAACCGCCCTGCGGTCCTTGAGTTTTTGGATCTGATCGAGAATGATTTCGTCTCCGGGGTTGATGCCGTCGGTGACGATCCAGTTTTTGCCGATCCAGCGGCCGACAGAGACGTTTTGGGTGCGAGCAAGACCGTTACGGATCACGTAGACGGAGTAGTTGCCGTCGGAAAGCTGTCGGATTGCGCTTTGCGGCACCAGGAAGACGTTCGGTTCCATACCGAGAATGACGCGAACTGTGACATATTGGCCTGGTAACAGTTCGCTCTTATCGAGTTTTGCGCTGAGCGAGCGGGTACCGGTCTGCGGGTCGATCTGTGTCGCGGCAAAGTCAATTTTTCCTTTAACCGGCTGCTTTAAGTTGCTGTTGTGCACTTCGACAGCAGTGTTTTCCGTCAGGGTGAAGCCGTGGAGTTCATAGTCGCTCACGGAGAAGCGAACCTTTAAATCGTTGTCCTGTGTGATGTCTGTGAGCTGGGTATTGTGGGCAGAAACCAAGGTGCCGGGATTGACCAGTGCGCGACCGGCAATGCCGTCGGCTGCGGCTCGGACCTTGGTGTAGCCGAGAGCAATAGAAGCCTCTTTTTCTTTAGCTTTTGCTGCTTTTAGGTTGGCATCCGAGATTTTCATTGCCGACTGAGTGTCGGTGTATTCCTTCTGACTGACAGCCTTTGCCTTCCAAAGTTCGGCGTAGCGTTTGGCTTCTCTGACGTCTTTCTCATACGTGGCTTTTGCCTGCAGAACCGAGGCGCGGGCACTGTCGTAGGCTGCCTGGAAGGGTTCCGGATCGATCGTAAAGAGTACGTCGCCCTTCTTTACCGGTTTACCTTCGGTGTAATTGCGCTTGATGACGGGGCCGGAAATCTGAGGATAGACCAGGAGAGCGGCGCTGCCTTCCGTCTGCCCGAAAACATCCGCCCAGTAGGGTTGCGAGGTTGCTTCTGCAGTCATGGTCCGCACCGGGATAGGTGCATCGTTTTTCTTTGCAGTTTGTTTATCACCGCAACCGGTCAGCATTGTTGCCAGAATTGCGGAGCCGAGGACAAGCCATGTGATCTGAGGGAAACGCATCTTATGCTCTGTCAAAGAATCTTTTTATCCAATGTGAGGATAGCGCAAAAATCCTTTTTCACAGAACAAAAAAGTACTGATGTCTAAGGGATATATCCAAGTAAAACGACTCGGGTATAAAAAAGGCGCAGTCTTAATAACTGCGCCAGAGGCTTATCCGCTTAAATCGGATGTGTTTTGTTTATCAGCCAGCCGAGAACTTCGGGTTCATCGGCAAAGAAAGGCGAGAGCTTTGTACGAACCTCTTCGTGATAGGCGTTGAGCCATGCTTTTTCATCGGGAAGAAGTTTCGATGTATCGCAGCAGGATAGTTCATACGGGCAAAGCGTGAGCGTTCTGAATTGCAGGAAACTGCCGAATTCGGAGGAGCCTGCGGCTTCGTTGGCGACCAGATTTTCAATTCTGATTCCCCAGCGGCCGGGACGATAGAGTCCGGGCTCATCGCTTGTGACCATACCGACTCTCATCGCAGTTTCTGCCCTGACGGTCGCATCTTTGCCGTTTAATCTCGGATAACTGATTCTCTGCGGACCTTCGTGGACGTTCAGGAAAAAGCCGACGCCGTGACCGGTACCGTGACCGTAGTCACAAAGGAGATTCCAAAGCGGTTCGCGAGCGATGGCATCGATTGCCTGGGAGGAAATGCCTTCCGGGAACTTAGCCGTTGCCAGACGGATATGACCGCGAAGTACGGCGGTATAGTCCTGAATCATCTCGTCCGTGACAGCACCGACCGGTATAGTTCTTGTAATGTCCGTAGTGCCGCCCGGGAACTGTGCGCCCGAATCGATCAGGAGGAATCCGTCGCCTCGGATTTCGGAAAACTGTTTTTCCGTAGCCTGATAGTGCGGAAGGGCGCCGTTGAGTCCGAATGCGGCGATCGTATCGAAGCTCACATCGGTGAATCCCGGCATTGCCTGACGGTATTCGAGAAGTTTTGCTGCAACGGAAAGTTCGGTTTCTTTGCCGCTTTCTTTAGCAGTCTCAAGCCAGCAGAAAAAGCGTACGAGTGCGGCGCCGTCGAGTTCCATCGAACGAGCGATGAGATCGATTTCTTCCGGTGTTTTGCAGGCCTTGAGAAGAATGATCGGAGATGTGATTTCCTTGGTTCGGATGCCTTCGGTATCGGCAAGTTTTGCATTGATTTCAGTCGGATCAAAAAGCAGAACAGAGTTGCTTTCTTTCAGAGCTGAGATTTCTTGTTGCACAGCGCCGTAGGAGCGCAGTGTTACGCCGTCGGAAGCAAGTTTTTCAGCAAGTTCGGAGGATACCCGGTCTTCTTTGACGAAGAGTTCAGCCTCTCCGCTGCTGCGGACGAGCGCATACGAATAGAAAACCGGTGTGTGCGGAATGTCGCTTCCGCGAAGGTTCATCACCCAGGCGATATCGTCGAGTGACGCCAAGAGGAGAGCGTCGCCGCCTAAGGTTCGGATTTTTTCAGCAACAGCGCTCAGCTTTTCTTTTCGGCTTCTCGGAGAGACCGTATGTTCGTAAATTTCTGAGAACGTCTGAGAGACGCGTTCGGACCAGACGGATGCGGGATCGGCATTGCGAAGAGTTGCGTTAAGTTCTCGGCATACGCGTTCGGAAAGTTTTTTCCATGCTTTGCTGCTGAAAAGAGAGGAGTCAGCTCCGACGTCTCCTTCGGGGGGCAGATCGGCAAGCCACTCGACTTCATCGGGAGTGTCGGCATCGCCGTCCTTCATAAGAATAATGCCGTCGTTGAGCTGAGCGGCAGCCTGTTCCCAATAGCGTGAATCGGTCCAAAGCGCAGCTCGGTTTTCAGTGATAACCAGCGTACCTGCCGAACCGGTAAAACCGGAAAGATAGGGGATGAGTTTGAAGTGTCTGTCGAGATATTCGGATAAATGCGTATCTGCTGTCGGAACAATAACGGCAGCAAGATTCTGCTGCCGCATGTACTCGCGCAGCGCCTGTAAGCGGTCGGCTGCCGTCATGTTTGTGCTCTTAAAAAGTAGTAATTACAACGCGTCAGTAAACCTTGCGCAGAGTGCAGGTGAGCGGTGCACCGCTGACATCATCGCTGATGACGGTATCACCGATCGACATTTTTTCAACTCTCCAGCCGGCATCGCGGAGTTCGTTCAGTGTGGCAACAACGTCAAGATCGCTGCATTCGAACGAGAAGCCTGCGAGCGAAGCACCCGGCGCAAAGAGGGTGGTTCCCTTGCAGACGGTTTGCATTCGAAGCGGAGCATCGATCAGAGGATCCAGCTCGGAGCGCTCGGTGTGCGCCTGGAATCCGTTACGAATATTGCTCTGTGTGGAGCAACCTGCAAGCAGCAGGACGATGAACGCGGCTAGGAGAGTACGCATGGCTTAATCCTTGAGTTTCTTGTCGAGCAGTCTTCTGTGAGTGACGCGAAGGATGTGCTCGGTGGTTTCCCAATCGATACAGGCGTCGGTAACGCTCACGCCGTACTTAAGCTCGGAGAGGTCGGCCGGGATCTTCTGGCTGCCGCTGTTGATGTTGCTTTCGAGCATGACACCGCAGATCGACTGATTGTCGTTGATGATCTGTGTGATGCAGTCGCGGAGCACGAACGGCTGAAGTGCCGGGTCCTTCATGCTGTTGGCGTGAGAGCAGTCGATCACGATACGCTTGGGAAGACCGGCCTTCTCAAGGGCTTTTTCAGCGAGCATAACGCTTACGGTATCGAAATTCGGGCGTCCGCCACCGCCTCTGAGAACCAGATGGCTATATTGATTGCCGCGAGTCTGAATGATGGAGGATCTGCCGTCTTCGCTCAGACCCAGGAAGTAGTGAGTCTTGCGGCTGGCCTGAATGGCGTTGATCGAAGCATCAAGCAGACCGTCGGTGGAGTTTTTGAATCCGACAGGTGCGGAAAGACCGCTTGCCATTTCACGGTGTGTCTGGCTTTCTGTGGTACGGGCACCGATGGCATACCAGCTGACGAGTTCGCCGAGGTACTGCGGAGAGAACGGATCGAGTGCTTCGGTTGCGATCGGCAGACCGAGTTCGTTGATCTGCATCATCAGTTCACGGGCGCGGGCCATACCCTGATCCATACGGAAGGTATTGTCCATTTCCGGGTCATTGATGTAGCCCTTCCAACCGGTAACGGTACGGGGCTTTTCGAAATAAACACGCATCACCACGTAGGTGGTTTCTTTGATTTGGTCGGCAAGAGTCTTTAAGCGACGTGCGTAATCCAAGGCGGCGACCGGATCGTGAATCGAGCAGGGGCCGGTGATGACCATGAGACGCTTGTCGGTTCCGTCAAGAATATTCTTGATGGTGTGACGGCCCTCGGCTACGGTCTTGGCGGCAGCTTCGGAGAGCGGAAAGCGCTCTTTGATCTCGCTCGGAGTGGGCATCGGCGAGAAGGACTTAATGTTGATGTCTTCAAGAGAGAAGCCGGCGGCTACTTCTGCGCTGTTTAAATCGGGTTGCATTTGAACTATCCCTATCTCTAAGAAGTTAATTAGCCAGCACTTGTTTTCGGTGCTTTTCTGTTTTTTGACACGCCGTGTCTTGATCTCGAAAACGCTCTTTGCGGCTTCGAGTCCTTCTTTGTAGCAGAGAAGGAGGACTTGCGGGGACCTCTTCGGTGCTTTTTTGTTTCCTCTTCGTCTTCGGCGGTACCTTCATCGGAGGGATCCGGCAGTTCAATACCCGGGAAGGCGCTCAGCTCGATTTTTTTCTTTAAGAATTTTTCGATTGCTTTGAACTGAGCGGTCTCATCCGGGCTTACCAAAGAAATAGCTTCGCCCGCGTTGCCGGCCCGGCCTGTTCTGCCGATACGGTGAACGTAATCTTCTGCCTGTTGCGGCAGTTCGTAGTTCACGATCTGCGGGAGTTGTTCGATGTCAATGCCGCGGGCGGCAATATCGGTTGCAACCAAAACGCTCAATGTGTGCGCTTTAAAAGCGTCGAGCGCTCTGGTGCGCGCTGCCTGAGTCTTATCACCGTGGATCGCCATTGCGTCGATACCGTCCTTGGCGAGTTGTTTGGTCAGGCGGTCTGCTCCGTGTTTCGTACGCGTGAAAACAAGAACCTGATCCCAGCGGTTGTCGACGATAAGGTCGCGCAGTGCGTCTCTTTTACGCAGTTTAGGCACGCTGTAGAAGGTCTGACGTACAAGGGCTGCATCGCGGTTCGGAGAAATATCGACTTCGGCCGGATCGTTGAGAAGCGAGGCGGCAAGCGAGCGGATTTCACCCGAGAAAGTAGCCGAGAAAAGCAAGGTCTGACGTTTCTGCGGCATTAAGCGGAAGATGCGCTTCATATCGTGGATGAAGCCCATGTCGAGCATTCGGTCGGCTTCGTCGAGGACGAGGTAGTGCGTATCGTCGAGCGTGAGAGCGCGTCGCTGAATGATATCGAGGAGGCGCCCCGGAGTCGCAACAAGGAAATCAACGCCTTTTTTGACGGCATCGATCTGACGGTTGATATTGACGCCGCCGAAGGCAACTGCGCCGGAGATGCCGGTGTTTTTACAGAGCATTTCGACGGTTTCGAGAACCTGAGCGGCAAGTTCACGGGTCGGTGTAAGAATCAGTACGGCCGGCTTGCCTGAAGTTCCTTTGATCTTCTTTTTCAACAGCAGTGTTGCAAGCGGCAGGACAAAGGCTGCGGTTTTACCTGTACCCGTCTGAGCGGCGGCAAGCAGGTCATGTCCTTCGAGAACGAGCGGTACAGAGGCAAGCTGAACCGGTGTAGGCACCTCAAAGCCCGCTTCTTCCAGGTTAGGGGTGATTTCACGGGCTAAATTTAAATTTTTGAATGTTGTGGACAAGCTTTTGCTCCCAAGACGGGGTATAGGGGCCGACAGGTGCGGCCGGAATCGGATAGGCATTTATCAACGCCCGAAACTTTAACGATAACCCATTAATGCGAACACGCCAAACCCCAAAAACGGGGTAAAACAAAAGCGGCCCGTAGGCCGCTCCGTGTTCGATTTCATCGGGTGTACGTTCAGAGTTTGATTGCGGTAAACCATTCTCTCGGGGTCAGGATGTCCTTCTGATCGTCGATAAGCGGAAGGTCGAGACTGCCGAGCGGTGAACTCTTGACGAGACCGAAAAGCGTGGCGGTGGCGTGTTCGAGCGAAAGTTTCGGATCTTTCTTTTGCAGATAGGTACCGAAAGCGATCGAAGCAAATACGTCGCCCTGACCTTTCGGGGTCGGATCCTGCGGAAGGAACGGGGTACTGACCGTCCAGGCTTCGTCTGCGGTAACAGCAAGTGTTTCGATGCGGTCGTTTTCCACGTCCGGTGTTCTCAGGCTGGTGACAAAGACAACTTTGCAACCTTTGGAGCAGAAAAGATCGCGTGCGGTAGCGACAGCATCTTCGCGAGATTGCATCTTGCGACCGCTTAAAAGTTCGAGTTCGAACTGATTGGGAGTTGTAATGTCGGCCAAACCGTTCAGGAAGTTGGCCTTCATGAATTCGGGAATACCGGGTCGCACAAAAATGCCGGAGTCCGTATCGCCCATAACCGGGTCGCAGCACCAGACGGCTTCCGGGTTGGCACGCTTAATTTCGTGTGCAAGTTCCAGAACGATATCGCCCATAGCGACGTCACCCAAGTATCCGGAAAGCAACCCCTGAATCTTCGGCATGAGACCTCTTTCACGGATGCCGAGAATTACGTCGCGGATATGGTCTCCGGTGAACACCATACCGCGAGTGGTCGGGTGATTGGTGTGGTTGGAGAACTGCACCGTATTGATGACAATCGGCGAATAACCGAGAAGCTGCAGGGGGAATACAGCTGCAGTATTGCCGACGTAGCCGTAAGCCACGTGCGACTGAATGGAAAGTACGAACTGAGGCATGATGATGAATTAATGATGGCGGTCAGCGTCGTCCGCACGGAAAATCGGAATGCCGGCTTTCTTTAAAAGCAGTGCCGTTTCCGTGATCGGCAGACCCATGATGCCGGTATAACTGCCGGTAATGGAAAGAACGAAACTTCCGGCTTTGCCCTGAATGCCGTAAGCGCCGGCTTTGTCGAGCGGATCGCCGCTTGCAACATAGCTGTCGATTTCCTCGTCTTCGAGTTTACGGAAGTAAACGGTGGAGATTGAAATGTCCTCAATGATGCCGCCCTGAGCGTCGGTGCAGGCAACTGCCGTGTAGACCTGGTGGGAAGAGCCGGAAAGACGCTTTAAGAAAGCGCGGGCCCTATCTTCCGTAAGAGGTTTTTCAAGAACTTCGCCTTCCAAGACAACGATGGTGTCGGAGGCGAGAACGGGAAGTTCCTCGATTCTTCTCAAACGGAGAATTTCACGGCCGCAAAGCGCCTTTTCGCGTGCGAGGCGTCTGACATAGTCGAGTGCGGATTCACCGTCACTTTGAACTTCTTCAACACTCGGTTCGCCTGCTTCAGGGCGCAGAACCTTGAACTGATAACCCCAATCGGTCAGCAGTGAGCGTCTTCTCGGAGAACCCGAGGCGAGATAAAAATCGATGTGTTCCATGCTTTTTTAAGCTCGGTGATACGGGTGGTTATGCAGCAGGGACCAGGCTCGGTAGAGCTGTTCGGCGATCATGACGCGTACCAGAGCATGCGGAAGCGTAAAAGAGGAAATACGCAGCATGGCGCGGCC
>CAZNBL010000004.1:0-57850 GCA_964571375.1 uncultured Burkholderiaceae bacterium | reverse complement strand
CCAGATGGACGGCTATGCGGTAAGCACGGAAGATTTCGCCTACGGAATTCTTACGCTTCCCGTATCCGACCGTATTCAGGCCGGTCACATGGGCCGTCCTCTTAAAAAGGGTACCTGCGCCCGTATCTTTACCGGTGCGCCCCTGCCCGAAGGTGCCGACGCCGTTATTCCTCAGGAAGAGGCAGCGGTCAATGCCGACGGTACGGTCACGTTCTCGGCGGCTCCGAAAGCAGGTACCTGGGTCAGAAAAGCCGGTTGCGACATCAAGCCGGGCGATATCGTTGCCAGAAAGGGCGACCGCCTGACACCTGCGGTCATGGGTGCGGTTGCAAGCGTCGGAGCAGCTTCTGTCCGTGTTTACAAACCGATTCGTGTAGCGCTCTTCTTTACGGGCGATGAACTGGCGATGCCGGGCGAAGCTCTGGTTCCGGGCGGCATCTACAATTCCAACCGCTTTGTGCTCCGCAGCTTCCTTTTTGAACTCGGTTGCGAAGTCGTCGATTACGGCAACGTTTCCGACAATCTTGAAAGCACTGTCGAAGCATTCCGCAAGGCCGCAGCCAAAGCCGATCTCATTATTACGAGCGGCGGCATGAGCGTCGGCGAAGCCGACTTCGTCAAAACCGCGGTCGAAAGTCTCGGCAAAATCGATATGTGGCGTATTGCGGTCAAACCCGGCAAACCGGTTGCCAAGGGTGAAATCGCAGGCGTGCCGTTTATCGGTCTGCCCGGCAATCCCGTGTCCGGTCTCGTGACATTCCTGCTCTTTGCTCAGCCGCTGATTCAAATGCTTTCGGGCCGGCACCTCACCGAGGTCAAGGGCTATAAGCTGCCGCTCGCCTTTGACTGGAAGGGCGGCAGGAGACGCGAATTCATCCGCGTACGTCGCAATGCCGAGGGCGAACTCGAAGGATTCCGCACGCAGAATTCCGCAGTACTTTCGTCCTGCACCTGGGCCGACGGTCTGGCGGATATCGCCGCCGATGCCGACCTTAAAAAGGGCGACCGTGTCACTTACATTCCGTTTGCCGAGTTCTCGGTTTAAGCCGGGGAGTATTCCGTGAAGATTTCCGTTCAATACGAAGACTTTGATGCAGCCGCCGAGCTCGCTGCCTTAAGATCCAATCCGAAGGCCGGGGCCGTCGTCATGTTTGTCGGTACGGTGCGCGATATCAATGACGGCGAAGGCGTTAAATCGCTGACGCTCGAACACTATCCGGGCATGACCGAACGATCTTTGAAGAAGATAGTGGAAGCCGCCTGCGAGCGCTGGGATATCGAGGACGCCGTCGTGATTCACCGTGTCGGAAAACTTCACGTTACCGATCAGATCGTTTTTGTCGGGGTCTCGAGCATGCATCGCGGCGAAGCGTTCGATGCCTGCGAATACATCATCGACTTCTTAAAGACAGAAGCTCCGTTCTGGAAGAGAGAAGAGGTCGGCGAAGGCGAGCGCTGGGTCGAAGCGAAAGAAAGCGACGATACCGCACGCGATGCCTGGTAAAGAAAATCAACGGATTTCAAGCGCCCCTTTCGGGGCGCTTTTTGTTGCCCAAAGTAACATTTACTACACCCTTGAAAAAGGGGCGGACCAACACAATATAGCCTTTACAGATGATTTAAGCGTTAGAGGAATAAATCCAAATGCGTCAGGATAAATTAACGACAGCATTCCAGAACGTGTTGGCCGATGCTCAGTCGATTGCAGCAAAGGCATCTCAGCCTTACATCGACCCGCTTCATGTCCTGGAAGCTATTTTGAATGACTCTGAAGGCGCCGGACGCTCCTTGCTCGAGCGTGCAGGCGTCAGAGTGCCGCAGCTTGCCAGGAGCGTGAGAGAAGCTCTCTCCAAGATCCCCTCTGTCAGCGGCGGCCAGGACGTCCAGGCAAGCAGAGACCTGATCTCTTTGTTAAACGCTATGGACCGCGAAGCCGACCGTCTCGGCGACCAGTTTATTTCTACCGATCTTTTCCTTTTGGCTCTTGCCGACAGTAAGTGTGAAGCAGCACGTCTTGCCAAAGAAGCAGGTCTTGTCCGCTCTGCGCTCGAGCAGGCCGTTCAAAGTGTTCGCGGAGGCGAAAAAGTGGATAACCCCGAAGCAGAAAACAACCGTGAAGCATTGAAGAAGTACACCGTCGACCTGACTGAGCGCGCCCGTATCGGCAAGCTCGACCCGGTGATCGGCCGCGACGATGAAATCCGCCGCGCCATGCAGATTCTTCAGCGCCGTACCAAGAACAATCCGGTACTGATCGGCGAACCCGGTGTCGGTAAGACCGCCGTAGTCGAAGGTCTCGCACAGCGTATCGTCAATAACGAAGTGCCCGACACTCTGCGCAACAAGAGAATTCTGAGCCTTGATATGGCAGGACTTCTTGCCGGCGCAAAGTACCGCGGCGAGTTCGAAGAACGACTCAAGTCGCTTCTGAAGGAAGTGGTTGCCGAAGAAGGCCGCATCATTCTCTTTATCGACGAACTTCACACGGTTGTGGGTGCCGGTAAGACCGACGGCGCAATGGACGCAGGCAATATGCTGAAGCCCGCGCTTTCGAGAGGCGAACTGCACGTGATCGGTGCCACCACGCTCGACGAATACCGTAAGTACGTGGAAAAGGATCCGGCACTTGAACGTCGTTTCCAGAAAGTTTTGGTCGATGAACCGACCGTAGAAGATACGATCGCCATTCTGCGCGGTCTGCAGGATAAGTACGAAGTGCATCACGGCGTCGAAATCACCGACCCGGCAATCGTAGCCGCAGCGGAACTCTCGTCTCGTTACATCACGGATCGATTCCTGCCGGACAAAGCAATCGATTTGATCGACGAAGCCGCCGCCCGCATCAAGATGGAAATCGACTCCAAGCCCGAAGCGCTCGACAAACTCGACCGCCGTCTGATTCAGCTCAAGATCGAACGCGAAGCCGTCAAGCGTGAAAAGGACGAAGCCAGCCAGAAGAGACTTGCTGCGCTTGAAGAAGAAATCGCCAAGTTAAGCCGCGAGTACTCCGATCTTGAAGAAATCTGGAAGAGCGAAAAGAGCGCCGCTCTGGGTTCTCAGAGTATCCGTGACGAAATCGACAAGCTCAGAACCAAGATGGAAGAGCTTCGCCGCGCCGGCAAGTACGAAGAGCTCGCAGCCATCCAGTACGGCAAGCTGCCCGAACTCGAAAAACGCCTCATGAAGGAAGAGAGCGACGAAGCCAAGGGTGAAACCGCCAAGCCGAAGCTTTTGAGAACTCAGGTCGGTGCCGAAGAAATCGCCGAAGTGGTTTCGCGAGCCACCGGTATTCCGGTTTCCAAGATGATGGAAGGGGAACGTCAGAAGCTTCTCGATATGGCCCGCCATATCGGCCGCCGTGTGATCGGTCAGAAAGAAGCCGTGCAGAGAGTCGTTGACGTGATCCTGCGTTCGAGAGCAGGGCTCGCAGATCCGAACCGACCCTACGGCTCCTTCCTCTTCTTAGGACCCACCGGTGTCGGTAAGACCGAACTTACCAAGGCTTTGGCCGAGTTCCTCTTTGACAGCGAAGACGCCATGATCCGTATCGACATGAGCGAATTCATGGAAAAGCATTCTGTTGCCCGTCTGATCGGTGCGCCTCCGGGATATGTCGGCTATGAAGAAGGCGGCTACCTTACCGAGGCAGTCCGTCGCAAGCCCTACAGCGTGATTCTGCTCGATGAAGTCGAAAAGGCTCATCCCGATGTGTTCAACATCCTTCTGCAGGCATTGGACGACGGTCGTATGACCGACGGTCAGGGTCGTACCGTGGACTTTAAGAACACGGTGATCGTGATGACTTCCAACTTGGGTTCCGCTGAAATCCAGAACCGTCAGGGCGAAGATCCTTCCGAAATCAAGGAAGCTGTAATGGGTGAAGTCAGAGCACACTTCCGCCCCGAATTCATCAACCGTATCGATGAAATCGTGGTGTTCAATGCGCTCGACGAATCGGCTATCCGCGATATCGCACGTATCCAGATTGCACGTCTTGCCAAGAGAATGGAAGCTCAGAACATCGGTCTTGAAGTCAGCGAAGCGGCACTTGCCGAAGTCGCCAAGGTCGGTTTCGATCCGCTCTTCGGGGCAAGACCCCTGAAGCGTGCTATCCAGGATCATCTCGAAAACAGTATCGCCATGAACATGCTTCGCGGTGCTTACGCTCCGGGTGACACGGTTTACGTGGATTTCAAGGACGGGAAATTCTCTTTCGATAAGAAGAGCGAAAATTAATCCCGGCAGGAATTCCTGCAGGTCATAAAAATACCGGCTGCCTCTGTTACGGAGACAGCCGGTTTTTCGTGGGCCGGACAGAAATCAGTTCAGAACTTTTTTCTTATTGGCCTGGTTGTAGCGGGCACCCTGCGGTTCGTCGAAACCGTCGTCGCCGAACGCATCGCCGAAAGAATCGCCGAAGCTGTGACCGAACTCATCGGTTTCGAATTTATCGTTGCTTTGACGGTCGACCGCCTGTGTGGGCTGCGGGCTGCTGCCGGTGCAGGGGCGCTCGCCGGGATGCACGAGATAATTATCCCAGCTCATGAAGTAAGGGACGCCGCACTTGTTGCAGTAGGTGTTGGGCTGCAGATCGGTGTTGATCGTAACGCGTTCGAAGCCGAGAGCATTAAGCGCGAGCGTGATCTTGTCGAGCTCGACCATTCCTTCGGCATCGTTGCGGAAAAGCGGAACCTCGACACCCTCGAGCACTTCGTGCATGCGGTCCGGAAGCGAAAATCCGACTCGGATGGTCGAAAAGACGTTTTCGGGAGCGTTGTCGCCGGCTTCCACTTCGATCATGGAAATCAGAACGTCGTGAACGGTGTCGGGCGCAATGTTGTAGTGCGCGACAAATCTCTGCAGGCCGTCGTTGATGCGGGCAAGACGCACCAGATGGTTTCTCTGATCCATTGCCGTCAGATAGTTTTGCGTCTTGATCGCAACGGTATAGGGATCCTTGAGTGCGGTACTGATCTTCTGAGTCAGTTCGTTGGCACAGAGCATCTCGTTTTTCACCTGGAAGTCGAATGCGTCGAATCCGGAGAAAGTTCTCACGTGTTCGGGTGTGACGCTGTAGACGTTGCCGATCATAAAGAGCAGGTAGTAGCAGGGCGAGGGCTCGGGTGCATTCTGCTTGAAGTCGGGGAATGCATTTTTTTCGTAAGTAATCTCGCTGTCCATGCTGCAGCAGAGCTGCCAGGCGAATCTGCGAAGCGTGGCAGGAGACGTGGGCATCATCGAGGACGGAATCAGCCACGGGTAGACCGTGATCTGGTCGTCGGTCTGAGCAAGCATCGAAGAGCACGAAGAAATAAGCGGTTCAAGCATGTCTTCGACGGTTTTCTCATCGAGCGGAATCGGTGCGAGCGGATTTCTGTGACCGGCTTCTCCGCCGTCGGTGACGACGGAAAGAGCCATCAGCTGACGCATTTCGTGTTCGGCACGGAACGAAGTGCAGCTCTCGTAGAGCATCTCGCGAAAGAGAATGTATTCTTCGTCGAGCAGGTTGCCCGCCTGCATCTCGTTTTCGAGTTCCTCGGCAATCGAATCGACATCTTCGATTTCATTGATGCCGTAAGCGGCATAGTCGGACCAGGCGGCGTGTTCTCTGAAGTTATTGGCTTCGAGCGCAGCTTTGACCCAGGACAGAATTTTTTCGTACGGACTCAGTGCATCGCCGCGCGGATCTAAAGATTTTTTCATTGTGTTCTTGTTTCTCCGGTATGCCCGCAAGTTTACTTGCTTTCGGGATTTCGAGAGTGCATTACGGGGATAGAATCTCGCCAAGGGGAAAATTATGGATAAGACACAAAACAACGTTACGGCCGTCGGCGCAAAAGATAAGGAAGCGATTTTCCTTGTGTCCGTAGCGCACGCGAGTTCTCATTTTTATCACCTGGTCATCCCGTCGCTTTTTCCCTGGCTGATGCCTGCATTCGGCATGGACTTTGTCGAAGCCGGTTTTCTGATGACGGTTTTCTTTGTGGCAAGCGCCTTCGGTCAGGCGGCAAGCGGCTTTCTGATCGATAAGGTCGGCCCGAAAACCGGTCTGTTCGTCGGCCTGGCGGCACTCGCTTTCTCCTCCTTTATTTTGGGAAGTGCGGTGAACTACTGGATGCTGATGCTCTCCGCGCTCCTCGCCGGTTTGGGTAACAGCGTTTTTCATCCCGCCGACTACAGCCTTATCAATTACAACATTTCTCAGAAGAACCTCGGTCACGCATTTGCCTGGCATAACGTCACGGGCAATATCGGCTGGGCGATCTGCCCGCTTCTGATGGTGACGTTGGCCGGCGCCTTCGGCTGGAGATTTGCGGCTTACTCGGCTTCTTCGATGGCGTTTGTAGTGCTGGCGCTGGAATACATCCGCCGCGGCGTATTTGCTTTTGATCAGACCAATGATCGGGAAATCAAAGAGGGCGTCAAAGATTCGAATTTCGGATTTTTAAGAAGTACGGCCGTTTGGCTCTGTTTCCTCTTCTTTATGACGACATCGATGGCTTTCAGCGTGCTGCAAAGCTACAGTCCTGCGATCTTCAAAGCCGCATACGGTCTCGATCTCACCGCGGCTTCGAGTGCGCTCACTGCTTACCTGATTGCCGCAGGCGCAGGCGCCTTGGCGGGCGGGTTTCTTACCAATCAGAAGGTGCTTTCGGCCGATAAACTGGTCGGCTGCACGCTTGCCTTTTCGGCTGTCTGCGCCGTGGTACTCGCCTCTCAATGTTTTGACGGTTTTTGGGTGATTCCGCTGATGGCATCGATGGGGTTCGGTGTGGGTCTCGCCTCTCCGAGCCGGGACATCATGATCCGAAGAGCAACCATCAGTAAGCTCGGCAAACGCACGCTCGGCCGTGTTTACGGTTTTGTCTACTGCGGTATGGATGTCGGTCAGTCGGTGGCGCCGCTGATTTTCGGGCCGTTCTTAGACAGCGGTATGTTCACGGCAGCGCTCCTCGGCGTGGCCGTCTGTCAGACGCTTGCCATTTTCACCGCGCTCGGTGTGGGCGGTACCGAAAGAAAAGATGCTTCGTGACAGCCGCCTTTAATCATTCCTTAATTTCTGCGGTTCACAATACGATTCAACGAGGCTTGTCCGAAAGGACGGCAGCACTCTCCTAAGGGCTGCAGGTAGTTTTTTTCAGGCCGGTGAAGCAATTCACCGGCCCTTATTTTTATTGCCGAGAAAAAAATCGGGGTCGCGGTAACACTCCTCATTTCATTTCAGGTAGAATGTCGCTTCTGCGTGGCCCGGTGGTGAAATTGGTAGACACAAGGGACTTAAAATCCCTCGGCGCAAGCTGTACCGGTTCGATTCCGGTCCGGGCCACCAGTCCTTACGAGGACGAAACAAATAGAACGAAAGCTCTGCTCAACGGCGGAGCTTTTTGTTTTTCAGCACATCTTTTCTCTTCTTGCGTCCTTCCGATAATCGAAATCGCTTAGTCTTTTTCGCAATCACTGCGAGAACTTTCAGTAATGAAAGATTACAATTTCAGAGTCGTTTGTCCGTATCCGTTTTTTCAGCAGCCGGAGTAACAGGGAACGGACGCGCATTTACTAAAAGAATAATTGTTTAATCGATTGAGAAGGGAGGTGCCGCAATTTTTCGGTTTTTCGAAGTTGCGGCTGTTCTATGAATAGTGTTTTTCTGGTGGTGTTGGCCGCGATGATTCTCATCGTGGTGCTGCTGCGTATGAAGATGCCGATCGGCATTTCGATCGTTTGTGGCGGTCTTTTGATCTGGGCGTTTGAGTCTCTCGAACTGATTGCACTTTGGGATGCATTTGTTCAGACGCTGCAGCAGTGGCGTACATGGGAGCTGATTTTCTGTCTCTACTTCGTGATGTGTCTTGAGATCGAGCTCAGAAAGAGCAATACCTTAAAGGGCATCGTCAAGACGATGCGCGACGTATTTTCAAGCAACAAGGTCACGCTTGCGGTGATGCCGGCATTCCTCGGTCTGCTGCCTTCGGTGGGCGGCGCCCGCTTCTCGAGCCCGATCGTCCGCGAAGCTTCCGCCGGTATCGATGTCGATGCCGATGAGCAGAGTGCCATCAATATCTGGTTCCGTCACATTTTCGAATTCTCCAATCCGCTGGTGCCGGGCATGATTCTCGCCTGCGTGATTTCCGGTATTCCGGTCGGCAGCCTGATCCTTCATATGGGTTGGCTTACAGTGATCAGCTTCGTGCTCGGATGGATCATCCTGGTCCGCCCCCTGAAGATCGTCAATAAGGATCTTGCGACCAACACGAGCGGCGAGCGTCACATCGATTGGAAGAGCGTTTTCCTCGGCCTCGGTCCGGTCTTCATGGTGATGTTCCTTGTGATCATCTGCAATCTTTCCGCTGCGATTGCAACAGGCGCCGTGATCGTATCCTTTATCCCGCTCTTCTATCTGCTCGGCCGTCCGGTACCGATCAAGGATATCTTTATCGAAAGTCTCGACAAACGCCTTTTCTTCAATGTCTTCCTGATTCTCTACTTCATTCAGATTCTGACGGTGACAGGTACTCTGCAGGAAATTGTTGACGGCGTTCAGGCCGCCGATCTTTCTCAGCCCGTGCTCTTTGCCGTGCTGAGTTTCATCTTCGGTCTTATCACCGGTATGAGCCAGGGCTATATCGCCATGGTGATGCCGCTCGTAGCCCTGATGTCGCCTGGCAATGTCGTTCTTGCCGGTATCGTGATGGCTTTCGGGGTTGCCGGTCAGATGATTACGCCGACCCACGTCTGTATTCTCGTGACAGTCGACTACTTCAAGTCCGACCTCTGGCGCACGATTCTGAAGTGCGGTCTGGTCTCTCTTGCGATGGTAGCTGTTTTCACCGCATGGACTTATCTGCGTTATTACTCGGGAATTCTTTAATCGATTGAATCGGAAGGGCAGCTTCGGCTGCCCTTTTTCTTATCTGCGGACAGCTTCGGATACCCGTCTCAGCAGGAGAATCAGAGGAACAAGGGTTATTCCTTATAAAACTTTTCGTATTGTAAGAAATGATTTTTATACTACTCAATATCTAGGTGTTAATACTGACACTAAATTAGAAACTTATGATTACAATAGACCGAGTTCCGAAAATATTTCACTAGGTGAAACTTTTTCTGAAATCTGCCGGACAGGCCGATGAGGATCGGCAGGCAGGATTCGGGAAAGGGTTAATAAAAAAAGAGATGTTTCGGAAAACTAATAATAACCTCATTCAAAGGAGAACCTCATATGGCACAGACGCCTGAATTCAAGTACGCCCCGATGTTCCAGCTGGGCAAGGATGAAACTGAATACTATCTTCTTACTAAAGAAGGCGTTTCTGTCGGTGAATTCGAAGGACACCCGATGCTTAAGGTTGAACCGAGCGCTCTGACAGCTCTCGTTCAGCGTGCATTCCACGATGCCAACTTCATGCTTCGCCGCGAACACAACCTCAAGGTAGCTCAGATCCTTAAGGACCCGGAAGCCAGCGACAACGACAAGTACGTTGCTCTGACAATGCTTCGCAATGCTGAAATCTCCGCCAAGGGCGTTCTTCCCGTCTGCCAGGATACAGGTACAGCCATCGTTCACGGCGAAAAGGGCCAGCAGGTCTGGACAGGCTTCGAAGATGAAGAAGCTATCGCCCGCGGTGTTTACAACACATACACAACAGACGCTCTGCGTTATTCCCAGAATGCTCCGCTCAGCATGTATGAAGAAGTCAATACACGCTGCAACCTGCCGGCTCAGATCGACATCGAAGCCGCAGAAGGTATGGAATACCGCTTCCTCTGCGTAGTTAAGGGCGGCGGCTCTGCCAACAAGTCCGTTCTCTACCAGAAGACCAAGGCTATCCTGAATCCGAAGGCTCTCGTTCCGTTCCTCATCGAACAGATCAAGGAATTCGGTACAGCAGCTTGCCCCCCGTATCACGTTGCATTCGTGATCGGCGGTACATCTGCTGAAAAGACAATGCTTACCGTTAAGCTTGCCTCTACTAAGTACTACGACAACCTGCCGACAACCGGTGACGAAACCGGCCGTGCATTCCGCGACGTCGCTCTTGAAGAAGAACTGCAGAAGGCTGCCGAAGCTATCGGTCTCGGCGCTCAGTTCGGCGGTAAGTACCTCACACACGACATCCGCGTTGTCCGTCTGCCGCGTCACGGCGCAAGCTGCCCGATCGGCGTCGGTCTGAGCTGCTCTGCCGACCGTAACATCAAGGCCAAGATCACTAAGGACGGTGTCTTTATCGAAAAACTCGACTCCAACCCGGCTGAACTGATCCCTGAAGAATTCCGTAAGGAAGGCGAAGGCGAAACAGTGAAGATCGACCTGTCCATGCCGATGGAAGAAATCCGTAAGGAACTCTCCAAGTACCCGGTATCCACACGCGTTTCTATGGACGGCACCATCATCGTTGCCCGCGACATCGCTCACGCCAAGTGGAAGGAACGCCTCGACAAGGGTGAAGGTCTGCCTGACTACACTAAGAACCATCCGATCCTCTACGCAGGTCCTGCTAAGACTCCGGAAGGCTTTGCATGCGGCTCCATGGGCCCGACAACTGCTAACCGTATGGACCCGTATGCCGATCCGTTCATGGCTGCCGGCGGCTCCTTCGTCATGATCGCTAAGGGCAACCGTACTCAGGCTGTGACAGACGCATGCCACAAGCACGGCGGCTTCTACCTCGGCACAATCGGCGGTGTTGCCGCTGCTCTGTCCGAAGCTTCGATCAAGAGCATCGAATGTGTTGAATATCCGGAACTCGGTATGGAAGCTGTTTACAAGATCGAAGTCGAAGACTTCCCGTGCTTCATCCTCGTCGATGACAAGGGCAATGACTTCTTCCAGCAGCTCAAGCCGCGTTGCGAATGCAAGCTCGTTAAGTAAGAACTCACTTAACAAAGCTTAAAAGCACATAAGCGCAAGCCGGGGATACCTTCCGAGGTATCTCCGGTTTTTTTTGTCTGCAAAAACGTTACAGGCGTCTCCGAAGCCTAAAATAAATTTATCTTCTGCCGAAGAGGGCAGTAAAAATAATTTCGGAGAAATAAATTGGATATCGTCACCGTAGGATTGCTGGCATTGCTCGGCTGTTTTACCGGCTTTATGGCCGGTCTTCTCGGTATCGGCGGCGGTCTGATCATCACGCCGTTCTTAATCATGTTGATTCCGTCGAGCGTGATTCCGGCCGATCATATCGCCCATGTGGCGATTGCCACATCGCTTGCCACCATTGCGTTTACCTCTGTGTCTTCTGTCAGAGCGCACCATAAAAGAGGTGCTGTGCTTTGGAGAGTGGTTGCGGGTGTTGTCCCCGGTATTCTCGTGGGTTCCTTTCTCGGTGCTCAGATCGCCGGCATGCTCTCGACATTCTGGATTTCTCTGGTATTCAGCTGTTTTGTCGGTTTTTCCGCCTTCAAGATGTTTTCGAACAAGAAGCCTGCGGCCGAGCGCGAACTGCCGGGTTCCGTCGGTAAGTTCGGTGCCGGTACCGTGATCGGTGTGCTCTCCGCCTTGGTCGGCGCGGGCGGCGGTTTTATTTCGGTTCCCTGGATGGTCTGGTGCAATGTCAGAATGCAAAATGCCGTTGCTACCAGCGCTGCCTTCGGTTTTCCGATCGCTTTCTTCGGTACCTTGGGCTACATCTGGAGCGGCTGGCATATGACAAGTCTGCCGGGATGGCCGCTGACGATCGGTTATATCTGCGTGCCGGCGCTTTTCTGCGTTGCCGCAACGAGCGTTCTTTTTGCTCCGCTCGGCGCGAAAGTCGCTCATTCGATTGACGTGAAGCCTTTGAAGCGCATTTTTGCCTGTCTGCTCTGCGTGCTTTGCGCCTACATGCTCTATCGCGCTTATCTCGCCTGGTAATAAAAAAAACCGTACAAGCAAAACCGCCCTTGCTCGAAAGAGTTCAAGGGCGGTTCTGTTTTAATGAGGCCGATTACAGGATTCGTCTGACGCCGGGGCCGACAAGTCTGCTCTGGCCGGAGGATTCGCGGATCACTTCGATCTTCACCGGAATGTTTTCCTTCAATTCCTGGACGTGCGAGATGATGCCGATCAACTTGCCCTGCTGATGGAGCTTCGAGAGTGCTTCGAGCGCCGTGTGCAGCAGTTCGTTGTCCAAGGTACCGAAACCTTCGTCAAGGAAGAGGGAATCGACACGGGCTTTGCGGCCGGTCATCTGCGACATACCGAGTGCGAGCGATAAGCTCACGAGGAACGATTCGCCGCCCGAGAGGTTTTCGATGCTGCGGATACGGCCTTCCTGATAGTCGTCGATGATCTGCAGATCAAGCGGGGCTTCGGGATTGGTGATCAGCGTATAGCGCGGCGTGATCGTAGCGAGCTGTCGATTTGCGTAATCGACGAGAAGCTCGAATGTAAGACCCTGGGCGAAAGTGCGGAACTTGTCGCCGCTTGCCGAACCGATGAGCGCATTGAGTCGATCCCAGTGCTCGGAAATCTTCTTCTGCTCTTCCATCTGCACTTTGATCGCACCGAGCTTGTCCTTGGCATCATCGTTGATTCTGAGGCGCTCTTCAAGAGCGGAAAGCGTGGCGTTGTCGGCTGCGAGCTCGGCCTTGAGCTTGTCTCTCTTCTCTTCGAGGTCTGCTTTGGCTTCATGCGTAAGGTTCTTGGCAAGTTCCGTGTTGAGTTTTGCGGTGTACTCGTCAAGGCGTGCTTTGATCGCGGCAGAACGTCTGTCGAGATCGTCGCTTTGCTGCTGCATGGCTTCTCTCTGAGCATCCGGAATACGGGCGGCAAAGAACTGTCCTTCGTTGGCAAAGCCGTTTGCGGAAAGCGCGGAGGTGAATTCCGCTTCCTTCTGTTCGAGGTCGCCCTCGAAGGCAGTGATTTCTGCTTCGTACTTAGCCAGAACGCTCTCGATTTCGGTAAGCGTGATCTTATGCGTTTCGCTGTTTTTCACAGCTTCGTCGAGAACAGTACGGGCGTTGCTGACCGCATCCTTCAATTCCTTGTCGACTTCATCGGGCTGCTGAGTGCCGAAGAGTTCGAGTCTGTCCTTGTTGATCTGCTTGATTCTGAGGCCGAGCGCAGTGACGTCGGCTGTGATGACATCGATCTGCTTTTGAATTTCTTCGCAATGCTGATTGACTTGCGTCTGAACCGAGGTGTCGCGCTCGATCTGACTGTTGAGTTCGGCAAGTTCGTTTTTCTGTTCGATCCACGTCTTGCAGCGTTTTTCCAAAATAGCGTAGTGCTGACGCAGCTGCGGCATCGAAGTGGAATTAAGGCCGTAATGCTGGAAGATCTTTTCCACAGAGCGGACGATTTCGTCCCGCTGAGCCTTGGCCTGTCTTTCGCCTTCGACATAGGTCTGGCAGAGCGTTTCGTTTCTCTTGATTTCGGTGTCGCATTCGTGGTTTCGGGCTGCGGCGGCATCGATCTTGGTTTTGATGTCTTCAAGCGAAGCAGCGCTCTGAGCAATCGCAGTCTTTGCCGCGGAAATCTTCGCGAGTTTGCCCGAAAGATCGTTCTTTCGGTTCGTGAAGATATTTTCTCTTTGCTTGACCACCGCTTCCCAAGTGAAGGGCTTGCGGCCGCGAAGACCGCTGATTTCAAGTTCGGCGGCTTTTTCGCAGATAGCTTCCTTGAGCGATTCGGTTTCCTGATTGAGTCTTAAGCTGTACTCTTCGAGGAACTTGATCTCAGTGATGCAGCGGGTGTTTTCTTCGTTGGCTCTGCGTTCTTCTTCGGCAACGGCTGCGGCTTCTTCGATGGCACGTGCAAGTTTGTCCTTAGCCTTGGTGTCAAGGTTGAGGGACGCGGCGTAAGGATGGTGAATTGCGCCGCAAAGCGGGCAGGGACGGCCGTTGGCGAGCTTGGAGCGAAGCTCTTCGAGTTCCATTACCTGGTTTTGGAAAGCAACGTTTTCGCGGATGGTTTCCACAAGAGCGTTCTTATCCTTTAACGTCTGACTTAAACCGCTCAGACGGACAGAGACCAATTTCTGTGCGTTATAGATCTTATCGAGCTTGGATTTTTCCTTCTCGATATTGTCGTATTTGCCGAGCAGCTCAACGATTTTTTCCCGAAGCAGCTGGGCGGCGTTGATCTTTTCGCTGAACTTATCGAATTCTTTGCGGATCGATTCTTCGTTTTCGGTTCCGAGCAGCTTGATGAGTTCTCTTTCTTTTAAGGTCTTTTCCGTCTTAAAGCCGTTTTCGGTCTTGCGGTGCTGAGCGATTTCTTCGTTGATATCGGTCTGCTGAGCGCGAAGCGCCTCGATCTGCTTTTGAACTTCCTTCTGCTTTTGAGCGAGCTGTTCGATCTCGAGAACCTTGGCGTCGGCCGCTTCGATTTTGAGCTTGTAGGAGGAGAGATCGGTGACGAGTGCGTCGTCGCAATCCTGCTCTTCCATCTTCTTTTCAAGAACCTTGCGCTTGGCGCCGGCTTCGGTGAGCTGGGTGCGAAGACGCATCTGCTCTTCGGCCGTCTTGTTAAGGTCGGCCGTCTGCTGAGCAACCATGCCCTGCTTGGTGCTCATCTCGTTTCTTAAGACGCTGAGACTGCTGTCGATTTCTCTGACGCGAATGATGGTCGGACGGGTTTTAAGTTCGGCTTCTTCGGCGCCGGAGAGCTTTTTCTGAGCTTCCTGAAGTGCGATATCCGAAGAACGGACGCGTTCTTTGGCGATCGGCAGCTTCTTATTCTGCTCGGCAAGTTTTTTCTGAGTTTCTTTGATCTGATCGCGCTTTTCCTTGATGCCTTCGTAAAGCGGACTCATGGAAAGGGCTCTCTGAGCGTTCAGAAGTACGGGCTTTTTAATCGCGAAGCGGGCGACGTCCTGATTTAATTCATCGGCTTCTTTACCGACTCTCTGCAGGTCTTCGCGGTAACCGGCGACTGCAGTGAGCCAGGTGATCGCATTTTCGGATCGGGTGAGTTCGTCCTGGTTGGCCACACCCTTTCTGCGAAGCTCATCGATCTGCATGCGTACATTGACATCCTGGTCGTCGTGCATGATGTCGACGGAAGAAATCTTTTCACGAAGCAGGTCGAGTTTTTCTTTCTGCTGCTTGGCGGCATTGAAAGTCAGGCTGGAAAGATCGGTGTAGATCGCAGTGCCGGAAATATTTTCAAGCAACGGGGAACGGTCTTTTGCCTTTGCCTTCAGGAATGAAGCAAAGCCGCCCTGAGCTAAGAGGACGGTACGGGTAAAGCGCTCGAAGTCGAGGCTTGTGAGCTCTTCGACCTTCTGAGGGGTCGCGGACTTCTCGGCAAGTACTTCGCCGGTGAAATGTTCGCAGATTTCCCAGCGGGCATTCTGCAGATTGCCTTCGGAACTCTTATTGGCGCGGTGCTGCTGCCAGACGACGCGGAACGTGCCCTTGGCGCACTGGAAGACGACCTCGGCCGAGCAGTTCGAAGCCAGACGCGACATGATGTCATTGCCGCCCGAAGTAACCTTGCCGAGGCGCGGCGTGCTTCCGTAGAGCGCGAGCGTAATCGCATCGAGAATGGTCGACTTGCCGGAGCCGGTCGGGCCTGTGATGGCAAAGAGACCGTTGTCCTCGTAGTCGGGCGCAGTGAAATCAATTTTCCACTTGCCGTAGAGCGAATTCAGATTGGAAAATTGGACGGATAAGATTCTCATGATTATTCGGCGTCTTCAGGTCGGGCGTACATATGGAGCACTTCCCGGAATAAGTTTCTGAGGATTGTGTAGTCTTCGCTGTCGCGGCCGATGTCGGCTTTTTCCAGACGGCGTTCAAAGACTTGTTCGGGCGAGAGATCGTCAAGCGATTCGCCGTGATGCTGCGAGCGCAGAGTAGCGGCGCGTTTGGCCGCGTCCCTTACGCGCAGAATCGTAAATTTCGGATTTTCGATGCCTTCGAGGAGCTTGTCCTGAAGGCTCGGGTAAATTTTGCTGCCGGTGTGATAGATGTCGACCCAGGCAGTGCTTTCCGAAGCCGCAAGATCAAGCAGCTTCTTTCGGATATCTTCGAATTCGCCTTCGACGGATACGAGTTGCAGGAAGGAGGGAACCGTAACCGGACGGACCTCTTTGAGCTCTTCTTTTTCGAATTCGGCAATCAGTACCGATTTGGTAAGTTTCGCTTCGCTGAAACTCATCGGGCAGGGAGAGCCGCTGTAGCGGATTTCCGTGCGTCCTTTGATTCTCTGGGCGCGGTGTAGGTGGCCGAGCGCCACATAAGCGAAAGCGGGATCGAAGACGTCGGACTGTACCCGGCAGAGGTCGCCGATGTAGAGTTCTCTGACGCCTTCGCCGTCGTGAATTTCGCCGCCCTGTGCAAAGAGATGTCCCATCAGAACCATCGGAATGCCGGGGTTTTCAGCCCGCAGGGCAAGGGCTCTTTCGGTGACAGCTGCGTAATGGCGGCGCACGCCGTTCAAGAGAGCCGCTTCTTTGTCAGACGTGCTTTCTCCGGCGCGCGAGAGACGTACGTCCCGGTCCCGAAGGAACGGGACGGCGCCGACAATACACAAAGGTGTGCCGTCTTTCTTATTTAATAACAGTGCTTCATACCCGGGATCGGCGCAGGCTGCGCTCACTATATGGATGCCGAGACTTCTCAATACGTTTTCGGGGGCTCTCAGCAGACTCGGGGAGTCGTGATTGCCGCCGGTCACCACAACGCCCGAGCAGCCGGTGGTCCGGCAGACTCTGTCGAGAAAGTCGAAGAACTGTCCGAGCGCACGGTTCGAGGGTGACGTGGTATCGAAAATATCGCCTGAAATCAGGAGAACGTCGATGCTCTCTTTTCGGATCAGTTCGATGAGCCAGTTGAGAAACTTTTCGGTCTCGTCCAGGCGCGATTTTGAATAAAGCACCTGTCCGAGGTGCAGATCCGAGGTATGAAGCAGTCGCATGGCTTACTTAAGGTAAGGCACCAGAGCGTAACCGGTCAGAATGAAGACGACGGAAAGGAATGTCCAGCCGAAAGTAAGTACGCGAAGAGACTTCAGTACTTTGTCGCGCTTGGTGATATCGACGTTCGGGTTGAGCAGGATCTGAGTGAGGTCGCTCATGTAAGAACCGCTGAAGCCGCCGATGATGCAGGGGATGACGCCCCAGTAGGGAGAGAGTTCGAAGTAGCCGATCAGCACGCCGAAAAGCACAAGAGCCGCAATCAGCAGGCCGTAGCCGAGCATATTCTTTTTCATACATATTCCTTCATAAATGGAATCCCTATTGTAGCCAGGAAAAAAAGATGTGTACGGAGCACTGAGACCGAAGCCGTAGAGCGTGATTTTTCTGCGGCTTTTTAAAACGGATTTTTAAGAAAGTGCATCGGAGCAAGTTTTGTTTTTTATCAGGTGTTCTCTTTCCGAAGGGGCCGGTTGAGAAATTCTGCTGCTTATAGAAAACGACGGTTTTTGAATGCGGTTTCAGGAGGAATTCGATACGAAGAGTGGTTTTGAAGGGGAAATCAGCCGTTAATTCAACGGGATGGGCGAGGTAAGTAGAAACACTTAGGCTAAATATCCACTTAATCTTAAGGAAATTTAAGAATAGATTTGACCTTGGATTATTCGGAAACAAGCCTCGTTTTTAATAATCCGCATGGAACTTAAGAAATTAAGTTTACATAGGAGAAATAAGATGACAAACAAAACTACAAAGACTGCCCTAGGAGCCATGCTTTGTGTTGCCGCAATGGCTGCCGTTACTGCTAATGCACAGCAGGGCGAGCCTCTGCCGCCGCAGAAGATGAATGCCATGACGCAGGCTGTTTGGGACAAACCGGACCTGACAGAACCGACGAAGGGTATTCGTACACTCCAGGACTATATCGTTCAGGAAAAGGAAATGTGGGACTATCTGTTCCAGCATCATCCGATTTTCGCTGTTTACGGTAAAGAAGGCCGTGTAGTCGGTAAAGTTGCAATTTCTTCCCGCGGTTCCGAATACCTCGGCGAAGGTAATGCTCAGAAGTACAGCTCGCATCAGCCCGACGGCCGCAAGATGGCTTCTCAGTACCGCCTCGGTCAGCGTTCCATTCTCGACTTCCCGAATAAGTTCGTAGGCGCTGAAAAGTGCGGCGAATGCCACGCTATTCAGTACGAAAGATGGAAGAGATCCCGTCACGCTCAGACTATCCGCTTCCCGGGCGAACATCCCGAAGTTGACAACGATCTGAAGAAGAAGCTGTACGGTTCTCAGGCTTCCATCCTGCCGGACGGTATTACTGAAGAAGTCGTATACGCCACAGTCGGTACACCGCGTACTAAGTACGGTTATGTCGACGCATGGCTCGTCCGCGGTTCTTACCACGTTCGTGACGGTCTTCTGAAAGACGGTACAGGTACAGTGGTTGCCGGCGGTAACCAGTTCTCCCGCGGTTGGGCAGAATGGCTGACTCCGGAACGCGCCAAGATGATCAACAAGGTCATCCCCGACTTCCCGACAGAACTTAAGGATTTCGGTCCTTCCGCTTCTCACCAGTGGGGTATGACATCCTACGGTTCTACTTACGAAGGCAAGCTGCTCTTCCAGCCGGCAACTTCTTACTGCGAAGTCTGCCACGCCTTCAAGTTCGACTATAAGGATAAGAAGGAATTCTTTGCTGACCTCGGCAACGCCAAGGCCCTGCAGAAGCACACAATCTCCCGCGGTATTTCCTGCGAAGAATGTCACGGTGAAGGCGGCCACCTGGTCGGTAACACCAACAACATGCAGACTAACTGCGACCGCTGCCACCAGCGTCTGAACTTCGTCGAAGACGAAGTCAACCGTCCCGATGCCAAGGGCAAACTTGAACGTGCATTCAACGCCAAGACTAAGTCCTCCTGCCCGTCCTGCGGTACAGAAGGTGCTCAGCTTTACATGTCCAAGCACTATGAAAAGGGTATGCGCTGCGTCACATGTCACGATCCTCATGAAATTACCGGCAACGATTGGAAGTCCTACTTCACAAAGCCGAACATGAAGACTACATGTCAGGAATGCCACAAGCCGCAGGCTGATATGGCTGCCAACGCTGATACACACAGCAAGGTCGATTGTATTGCCTGCCATATGCCGTTCACAATGAGCTGCGAAAACTTCACAGCTATCCAGCGTCCGGACATGGCCGGCTTCGACGCCGTCCGTCGTTCTCACCTCTGGAAGATCGGTGTTGATCCTGAAGTCAAGATGATGAACCCGGCCGAAGGCCAGAGCCGCAAGTCCAACTCCAAGGGCTGGCGTATTTCCCGCGATGAAGAAGGTCACGGTTTCGTTGACCTGATGTGGAGCTGCGCACGTACGTCCTCTGCCGACCTGCAGGTTCTCGAAGGTCAGGGTTGCCACAGCCCGTTCCAGTCCGAACTGGACGAAGGCCTGATCTACAAGGATCAGAAGACTATCTATAACGAAGTCATGAAGTGGCAGAACCCCGTTAAGGAAGCTACACAGCAGAACGTCGCCGGCGTTAAGCGCATCGACAAGCTTCTTGAAGTCACTAAGCTCAATCCGGAACAGAAGGCCCAGGTCATGCTGCTTCGCGACAAGGCTGACGACATCAACAAGATGATCGAAGAAGACGGTTCTTGGGGCGTCCATGCGTTCAATTACGCCAAGGGCCGCACCGATGCAGCTAAGGCTTACCTGACACAGGCTCAGGCGATCCTCGACAACCCGGCTAAGTAATTTCCTGTCGGTTAGTCAATCGCAATCAACAGTCTGATCCGGTCTTCGGACCGGATCAGAGGAAACACAGAGAATTATGAAGAAACTTTTAACAGGGCTTGCAGTCAGTACCCTCCTCGCAATCGCTCCTTTGGCCTCGGTCGAAGCCGGCGGCGGTGAAGAATGGGTCGAAGCCCCGGTTTACGAAATCGAGCTCAATCAGATTTCGATGCGCGAAGCAGAAATGCTGTGGCAGGCCAAGGTTCCTTTCTACGATGTCAATACCTTTGATATCTGGAGCCGCGGCTTTATCCCCGGCGCGATCTTCTTCAACGTGAAGGATTGGAAGAAACTTCTTCCGGCCGACAAGGACAAGACGATCGTTTTCTACTGTGCCAACCGTCTCTGCACCAGCAGTGAAATGGCCGCCAGAGAAGTTCAGAAGCTCGGTTACACGGACGTTCGTCAGATGCCCGACGGAATCCAGGGATGGATGCTTTCGGGACGACCCGTCGAAAAGCCGTAAACCGCAGAGTTTCTTTCCAGCAGTAACGATATTTTTAGAGAAGCAAGTATGTTCACCCTTAAGAAAGCAGTGTTATCGCTCACTTTAGCCCTTGGTTTCAGCGGCTTGGCATGCGCTCAGGCGCTCAATACCGATGCAGCTAAAGAGTCCTACAGCTTGGGCGCTTCGATGGGAAATTACCTTTCCTCTCAGATCTACAAGCAGACCCAGATGGGTGCAGACGTCGACATGGACCTTGTTGTCAAAGGGGTCGTGGATGCTCTCAAGAACAAGAGCGAATTGAATGACGATGAAGTGCTCAAGTATCTCAATGCAAGAGCCGAACGTCTCAATAAGCTCTATGAAGCCGAAGTCCAGAAGGTTATCGATCAGAACAAGAAGGACAGCGAAGCTTTCCTGGCTAAGAACAAGGCTAAGAAGGGTGTGGTCACCACTGCATCCGGTCTTCAGTACGAAGTTCTCGCTCAGGGTTCCGGAGCACTTCCGAAAGAAGAAGATATCGTGACTGTCGAATACGTCGGCAAGCTTATCGACGGTACTGAATTCGAAGGTACCGCCAAGGAAAAGAAGTCGGCTAAGTTCGTTGTGATGTCTCTGGTTCCCGGCTTCAAGGAAGGTTTGCAGCTGATGAAGGAAGGCAGCGAATATCGCTTCGCTATTCCGGCTTCTCTCGCTTACGGCGAAGAGGGTGCTGGTCCGATCCCGCCTGAATCGGCCATCATCTTTGAAGTTAAGTTGGTCAAGGTTGAAAAACCGGGTGCTGTCTCCGGCAACGGTATGTCCGGCATGTCCAATCCGCATCACGGAATGGGTATGGGCGGCGCATCGGGCGGAGAAGCTCAGGGTCAGTCCGGTAAGAAGGCCTGGCCTCACGGCTGACGAATGTTTTAACAAACGGAATCTACGATGAACAGCAGTCTCACCATAGCACTTGCAGCAGTCATCCTCCTTACCGGAGCGGTGTTTGCATGCTACGGCCGCAGCGGGAACGCTTCCCGCCGCATGAGACTGCAGGTCTCGGTGTTTACAGCTCTTATGCTCGGCGCGAGCGTTGCAGTCTACGCCTCGATCGGTCACTTCCGTGATTGGAGCGATCAGCGGGTCGACGATACAAAAGATCATCGGCTTGCCGCAAAGATCACAGAGGGCCGCAGAGCGGTGCAGAACCTGCCGTTCGACGTCAATGCAAAGATCGAACTTGCTTCGAACTACATGGCGGGCGGAATGTTCCCGGAAGCCGTGCAGACGCTTGAAGAAGCTTTGAAGCAGACCGGACCGAGAGCAGATATTTACGGTTTTCAGGCAAACGCTCTTTACTACCGCGACGGCAGAAAGATCAGTGCGGAAACCCGTGAAGCCCTTGACCGGGCACTGTCGCTCGACCCCTATGAGGTTCAGTCGACGATGCTGATCGCTCAGGATGCGTTCTTCGCAGGACGCTATCAGGAAGCGATCGACGGTTGGGAAAAGCTGCTCGCCAACAACGCAGATCCCTCAAAGGCAAGAGCGTTGAGAAACGCCATTGCCAATGCCGAGATTCGTTTGGCACAGGAAAAGAATAGATAAACGACGGGTTCCGGTCCTCCGGAACTTGTCCAGGAGAAACAACGTGAGCAATAAGATCGACAGAAGAAAGTTTCTCACAGGCGCCGGTGTAGGTTCGTTGGCTGTGCTGTCGCTTGGCGGCTGCAGCACAGGCGACAAGAAAGACGACAAGTCCCGCCCGCATTATGTGATGGTCTTCGACCAGAACAAGTGCATCGGCTGCGGACTCTGTAAGAGGTCCTGTAGTGAAACCAATAACGTGCCGGCCGGTCAGCTGCGTATGACTCTCGAAAGACAGTCTGCCGCTCCGGGCGAACGTAAATATGTCCGCGTCTCCTGCCAGCAGTGTGAAGATGCTCCGTGCGTGAAGGTCTGCCCGACCGGCGCCGCACACCGCGATCCCGCTACAGGCATCGTTACGATGGACAACGACAAGTGCGTCGGCTGCAAGTACTGCATCGCCGCTTGTCCTTACAACGTACGTTTCATCAATAAAGAAACGAAAGTTGCCGAGAACTGCGATTTCTGTCTGCACTCTCGTTTGGCCAAGGGCGAAGACCCGGCTTGTGTCTCGGCCTGCCGTCACGGCGCATTGATTTTCGGTGACGCCAATGACCCGCAGTCCTATGTCAACAAGCTGCTTGCAGTAAAGGACTCTGTGCGCATCAGACCGCACCTGGGTACCGAACCGAGCCTTCGTTATATTCCGGTCGTTAAACAAGGAGTGTAAAGATGGAAATTGGCATGGACTTTGTAACCGGCTTATCTCAGGGTGTCGCCTGGCCGTGGCCGATCGCCGTTTACCTCTTTTTAGCAGGTATTTCGGGCGGTGCCGTTGCCATCGCTATCTGCATGAACCTCTTCAAGGGTTCCCATGCTGATACACCTTCCATGAAAGCTGCAACACTCGTTGGTTTCGTTACCATCGTGTTAGGTATGGTCTGCCTCGTGCTCGACCTGACGAATCCGCTGGTTTTCTGGCGCATTCTGATTTACTACAACCCGACATCGGTGATGAGTATCGGTGTAATGGCTCTGCTTCTGTACATCCCGCTTGTGTTTGTACTGATGCTCGTTACACTGCGTGACCACCCGGCATTGAAGTGCCTGGCTCCGCTCACAGCCGCCTTTGCTAAGGTACGTGCACCGCTCGATTGGATCGTTCTGTTCCTCGCAGTGGCAATCTGTGCCTACACAGGCTTCCTCATCTCCGCTCTGATCCGCTTCCCGCTGATCAACACAGCAGTGCTTCCGGCTCTGTTCGTGGCTTCCGGCTTCTCCGCCGGCTGTGCTGCGATCAAGCTCATCGGTGCCGGCTGCTTCGGCGCCGACCGCGAAGGAAGCGATATGCATGCTCTGCACCTTGCCGAATGGCCGATTATGGCTGTTGAAGCAATGTGTATCTTCATGATTGCTGTTGCTCTTATCAGCGGCAACGCCGCTGCACAGGCCGCATTCGTCGGCTTTACAGAAGGCGTCTGGGCCCAGGTATTCTGGCTCGGTGCAATCGGTGTCGGCTTTGTGGTACCGCTGGCTGTTAACTTTGTTAAGGGTCTGCGCGAATCCTCCGGAGGTTTCTACCTCTCCGCAGCATGCGCTATTTTCGGCATGATGTGCCTGCGTCTGTTCATTCTGTACGCCGGCCAGCTCAACGCAATGTAAACCGATGCATTGCCGCTGAGTGCTGAAAACAGTCAGCATCAAAGCGAAAGCAACACAGGGCTTTGGCAAAGAAAGGAATTTCTTTCCAAAGCCCTTTTCCTTATGTAGAGTATTTGAACTATTTGGATTTCTCACCGATATGATTACAAGACGATCTGCTCTTTTATGGTTTTCTGCAGCCCTGCTTGCCGCATGCGGTGAGGATAAGAAAGCCGTGAAATTAATGCCGGCCGTGCCTTTCGATAAGCACGACCGCTGCCACCTCTGCGGCATGGTGATCGCGCACTATGACGGACCCAAAGCAGAGGTGTTTTTAAAGAATATCGACGAAGCAGTGAAATTCTGCTCGGTACGCGACGCATTCACCTTTGCGTTGCAGCCTGAAAATGCCCGCCGCCTCCATACTTTCTATGTACACGATATGAGCGGCGACGATTGGGAAAAACCGGGAAGACTTATCGACGCCAAGAGCGCTTACTATGTTTACGGCAGCGCCAAAGAGGGTGTGATGGGGGTTGAGCCCGTTCCCTTTGCAGACAAAAACGCTGCGGAAACCTTTAAGAAAGCTCAGGGCGGAAGCATTCTCCGCTACGATGAGATTACGTTGAAACGCCTCTCCGAAGATAAGTAAATTGCTGCGCCTTGCTGTATTTGTTCTGTGTCTTGTTACTGCTCCGCTCTGCGCGGCGCAGGACTGGCGCGTTTCCGACACCGGAGAACTTATAAAAGCTCTGAGTGACGCAGCAAAGGGCGATACGGTAACGCTGGAAGCGGGAACTTACGAAGGGAATTTTCTGGTCCCCTCATCCGTTAAGCTAATCGGTTCTGCAGACCGAGCCTCGGTGATCGATGCGCTGGGCAAGGGTTCTGCGATTACGGTGAAGGCTTCGGGTGTCCGGATCGAAAACCTCAGAATTCAGAATTTCGGGGGAGACCTCTACGAACTCAATGCCGGAATTTTGGTGGATGAAAATACGTCCGACGTTGTGATTCATAACGTATCGATTTCGGGCGACGGGTTCGGTGTGAGAGCCGATCACTCGAAGAACCTTACGATTTCAGGCAGCGAGATTCAGGGTAATAAGCGCCTGCATACGCTTGACCGCGGCGACGGCGTCTTTCTGAAGTACGTTGACGGCGCCGAACTGCACGACAATAAAGTCACCTACACGCGTGACGGCTTTTATTTCGAAGATACCAAACACACCAAGAGCAGCGGCAACTTCTTTGCCGCCCTTCAGTACGGCATCCACTTTATGTATGACAAAGAGGATGCGGCGTGGGATAACCGCGCGGTGGCGGTCAGAGGCGGTTACGCCATCATGAATTCCGAGAAGGTGGATGTTTTCAACAACCGTTCGTCCCGAACCGTCGAATTCGGCATTCTGATGAATGTGACGGACGGCTCGAGAGTCTGGGGCAATAAGATTGAAAAAGCGGTCAATCCCCGCGGAAAGCCCGAGCTCGACACACAGGGCAAGGCACTCTTTATCTACGGCCCGGGCACCAACGAAGTTCACGACAACGAATTTGCGTTGAGCGACGTCGGTATTTCGGTTTCGATGGGCGGCGAAGGTACTGCCGTCTGGAACAACAATATTCTCGACAACAAGCTTCATGTCCGCTATGTCGGCACCGGCGGCCTTGAATGGAGCCGGGACGGCGTCGGCAATTACTGGAGCAATTATCAGGGCTGGGATCTCGACGGAAACGGTGTGGGCGACAAACCTTATCAGCCCAACGATTCGCTCGACCGACTTTTCTGGCTTTATCCGGAAGCACGTTTTCTGATGGAAAGTCCGGTCGTGGTATTGCTGAGATTTTTATCGAATCAGTTTGAAGTCGACCGCGGCAAGGGGATTACGGATTCATATCCTCTGATGCAGCCGGTAACGGTCGGCAATCCGGCAGCAGACAATAAGAAAGAGAGCTGAGATGAGCGTCATTGAATGTAAAGATCTAACGTTTGACCGAAAGGACGGGCCGGTGCTCAAAGGTATCGGCTTTACGGTGCAGGAAGGCGAGCTGATCGGTTTGATCGGTCATAACGGCGCCGGTAAATCCACGCTCATCAAACTCATTCTCGGTCTGATCAGGCCTAAAAGCGGCACGCTTACCGTGCTCGGGGGAGCTCCCGGAGCTCAGCCTCTTGAGGTCGGTTATCTGCCCGAGAACGTAAGCTTCTACAACACGATGACGGTAGCCGAGCATCTGCAGTATTTTTCCCGCCTGAAGAATGTTGCGGCCGAACGCGGCGAAAGACTTTCGGTCCGCTTAGGTCTCACGCCGGTTTTGAATCAGCGTCTTGCCGACTGCTCCAAAGGTCAGAGACAGAGATTGGGGCTTGCGCAGGCACTGCTCAGCTCCCCGAAATTACTGCTGCTCGATGAGCCGACCGTAGGTCTCGACCCGGACGCATCCGCCTTTATGTATCGGGAACTCGCCCGTTTAAGAGACGAAGGCTGCACGGTAGTGGTCTGTACCCATGAACTGACGCTTATCGAACCGTATCTTGACCGTGCGGCGGTTATGTCGGACGGTCGATTGCGGGGTTTCGGACCGATGGAAGAATTAAGAGCGCTTTGCGGCTTGTCGGTAGAAATCAGTTTTGCGGAAGAAAAGGATTTTGCGTCTGCCGCCTCTGACGAGAAGCTCGCAAAATACGCCGAAGGCCGAAGACTTACGGTACCCGAGAGCGAAACCGAAGAGGTGATCCGCGTACTCACGCAGCAGCTCGGTATCTTTAACTTCCGAATGAAGAAAGCCGACCTCAGAAGCGTTTACGAAAAACTGGTTCACTCGACGATCAAGGAGGAAAACTGATGAGCTATGCGAACAATCAGCCTCCGGGTATCGCGTCGATACTGACAACGGTCGCCGGCAAAGAATTTCGAGACTGTGTCAGAGGCCGCTGGCTCGGCGTGGGTGCCGTGCTCTTTACCGTATTGTCGCTTGCGATCGTTTACGGAACTGCGGCGATCGGCGGTACGCTCGATTTCCGGGATCTGCCGGTAGCGATGAATTCCTTGGTGAGCCTGACAGTTTTTCTTCTGCCGCTTTTGGCGCTCCTTATCAGTTCGGATGCCTTTGTCGGAGAAGAGGAGAGCGGCACTTTGCTGCTGATGCTCACCTATCCGCTGACGCGTACCGAATGGCTTGTCGGAAAACTTGCGGGGCAGGGAGCGGCGCTCCTTTGCGCCCTTGTTCTCGGCTATCTGCCGCTGATGCTGCTGAGCGTATTCGGTTTCCTGCCGTATGCGCCCGGGGATCTCGCAACCGAGCTCTTTAAACTTTGCTCGAGCGGCTGGCTGCTCGGTCTTATCACCACGCTTGCCGCTTTCTGCGTAAGCCTCGCAGTCTCTTCAAAGGCAAGAGCGCTCGGCGTACTGCTTTTGATCTGGCTGCTGCTGGTGCTTCTTTATGATTTGGGGCTCCTGGTGCTCTCCATTGCGGCGGCCGATGTTCTGGACCGCTCGGTCATGCAGCTGCTGGTGTTGGTAAATCCCGCAAGTGCTTTCCGACTTTTGAATCAGATGCTGCTCGGCATTGCCGAAGCATCGGTTCCGGTCTCGGCTCTCGTCGGTGTTTTAGGTGCCTGGATTGCCGCGCTCTTTGCCCTGGCGGCCTCTCTCATCAAGAAGCGGTCGCTCTGAGCGGTATAAGTAATAAATAAGCTCCGGAGGTTAATCTTGCAGGAGCTGAAAAAGATAAGTTTTAAAGTTTCATTTTTGTAGGGAGTAGCGAGTGCTTCCGGAGTTAGGTTTATTTTTACTGATCGTCGCGGCCGTTGTCAGTGCGGCGGTTCCGGTACCGGCGTTCCTCGGTCTTAAGAAGCGCTCGGACTTTCTGATGAATCTCTGGAAGCCGGCGCTCGCGGTTTCCGTCGCCGCTCTCACGGGCTCCGTTCTCTGTCTGCTCATTGCCTTTCTGAACGATGACTTCTCGGTGGCCTACGTGGCGCACCACTCCAATACTCAGCTCGAAGTTTTCTATAAGGTCTCTGCCGTTTGGGGCAGTCATGAAGGATCCATGCTGTTTTGGATCTGGATTATTGCGCTCTGGGCTGCGGCGGCCGCTCTCTTTACGAAGCGCGATGCCCGCTTCAAAGCTTCGAGCGGCGCTGTCATGCTCGGCATCATCGGACTCTTAAGCCTCTTTCTTATTTTTACCTCCAATCCTTTTGAGCGACTGCTGCCGCTCGTACCGCCCGAAGGCCGGGACTTAAATCCGGTACTGCAGGACATCGGAATGATTTTCCATCCGCCGATGCTTTTTGCCGGTTACGCCGGACTCGCGCTTTGTTTTGCCGGATCCTGCGCCGCATTGATCGGCGGTAAGTTCACCCGCAAAGACATTGCGACACTGTCCGCTTATTCGGTCTTCACCTGGCTCTTTTTGACCGCGGGCAATATGCTCGGCTCCTGGTGGGCCTATAACGAACTCGGCTGGGGCGGATGGTGGTTCTGGGACCCGGTTGAAAATTCCGCTTTTATACCGTGGCTGCTTGTATCCGCTCAGCTCCACGCTCTGCTGCTTGCCCGTTATCGCGGTCAGCTGAGGGCAACGTCTCTTTTCCTCTGCATCGCAGCTTTTGCCTGCGGTATGTTGGGTTCCTTTATCGTCCGAAGCGGTGTGATTCAGTCGGTCCATGCGTTTGCCTCCGATCCGAACCGAGGCGTATTTCTGCTTGTGATTTCGGTACTGATCCTTCTGCCGGCATTTATGCTGTTCTCAGGCAGATGTACGGAATTAAAGGGTGAGGAAGGTGAAAAAGAAGAAGCGCTTTCCGTGCACGACATTTGGGTGACGCTTGCCGTCATGCTGATGAGCGTGGCCTCTCTGAGCGTCTTGGTCGGCACACTTTATCCGCTCTTCTACGAAATGATGGGTTGGGGCACGCTCTCTGTCGGTGCGCCGTACTTCAATACGATTTTTGCGCCGATGGTGATTCTTTCGGCTCTTATGATTGCGGCGGTGCAGGTGTTGAAGCGTCCCGTTTGGATGCAGGCCGCGGTGTTTGCCGTATCAGCCGCACTCGGCGCCGCATTTGCGCTTGCCACCGGTTGCAAGGACATCTGGATGACCGGCTTCGGCGTGTTCGGTGCGGTTTCTCTCATCCTCTCAACACTTATCCGCAGCGCGGATAAAAAACGTAATTGGGCGGCACTCATCGCACACCTCGGTATTGCCGTCAGCATGATCGGTGTGATCGGCGACGCTCAGTATCAGACCGAAGCGCTGGTTCGTATGGGACCTGGACAGGGACGCCCGCTCGGCGACGTGATTTTTGTGTATGACGAAACCAAGAAAGTCGACACCAAGAGTTTCTATGCCGACGAAGCCCAGGTATACGTCCTCGATAAAGACGAAAACGAACTGATGGTATTAAAGCCTCAGCGTCAGACCTTTAAGAGCAACGGTATGGAAATGACCGCCGCCGGCATCGACCACGGTTTGCTGCGCGATCTTTACGTTTCGATGGGCAATAAGTTAAGCGCCGACGAGTACCTGGTGCGTCTTGCGATCAAGCCGATGGTGAGCTGGATCTGGCTCGGCGGCTGTCTTATGATGATTGCCGCTCTGGTTTCAGCCGCGCTCGCTCTTAGAAGAAAAGAAAATTGATATGACACGTCCGATCAAAACCTGGATTGCCGCATGCATGCTTGCCGCCTCGGCCGCTGTTTATGCCGCACCCGCAGCAATCGATCCGGTGAAAATCCGCAGCGACGCGATTGCGCTTGCCAAGGAATTGAGATGCCCGGCATCTTTGAATCAATCTCTCTATGAATCTGAGAAACCGATAGCTTCCGAACTGAAGGCAAAGATCTATGAGCTTTTAAGAGAAGGCAAAAGCAGGGAAGAAATCTTCGCATTCTTTTCCGAGCGCTACGGAGAACAGATCCGCTATGAGCCTGCCAAGAACGCTTCGACCGCCGTGCTCTGGATATTTCCGGCCGTCATGATCGTGTTGCTCGGAGCAGGCGGCGTGATTTTGGTTAATAGAAAAAGAAAACAGAATCAGAAAAAGCAATAGGAAAGGACAATGATTCGAATGAATTGGAAAACGGTATTGGCTGCCGCAGCCCTCTGCGCGGTGCAGGCGTTTCAGGGTGCCGCGGCTCAGCTGCCGCCCGAGAAGGTTTACAGCACGGGCGACAGACTCGAACGACCGATGGTGATGACGCCGTTTACTGAGTTTTCTTCTGCCCGCAAGATGCCGGAACTGAAACTGCAGACATTGGACGGTGCCGCCGTCGATCTCACTCAGTATCGCGGCAAAGTGGTTTTCTTAAACGTTTGGGCCAGTTGGTGCGCTCCCTGTTTAAGAGAGATGCCGGAACTCATCAAGCTGCAGAAAAAGTATAAGGACGGCAAGATTGCGATCGTCGGTATCTCGATCGACGAGGATCCTGCGAAGCTCCCGGCTTTCTTAAAGAAGTACAAGTTAAGCGAATTCGAAACGGTAGCCGACCCCAAGCAGGAATGCGACAAGGTCATGCCGCTGACCACGGTCCCGACTAACTACATTCTCGACGGCGACGGCAATCTGATCGGTTATCTTCCGGGATATCTTCCCTGGGATGACGCGGATGTCGCACCGTTCCTGCAGAAGCTCGTCGATAAGTACGCCGCAGGCGCCGCCGGTTTTGCCGGTAAATAACGCACGTTTGAGAGAACGTATGCCGCCCGGCAGAAAAAATGCCCGGCGGTTTTTTCTTGCCCGCATCAAAACGTGATAAAACCGATCAATCAAGAATAGAAAAGTAAAAGAGGCCGCAATGACCTGGATATTGGACCGCCTGTTCGGCTGCAAGCCGGTACCTCCGAGCGAAGATCCCGCTTATCGAGAAGTAATGAAAAAGTGGATGGCTGAAAAAGGCTATTCGGCATCCGACATCGAATACGCCGTGATCGACGACCCGGCGCTGCAGCGTGACAACAACTGTCCGCCGGTAATGGGCAGAACTTTGTCGGAACCGTCCCGCGGGTTTTATCTCGAACTCGGTACGGAAAAAGTAGAGTTCGAAGCCGAACTGCCCGAAGCTATGTACCGCCATTTGGGCCGTATCACGGGTGCTGCGCTCAGCAGCGGCATGAGCCTTATCGATTACGCCTCCATGATGAAGAAGGCCTACGAAAACGCGTAAAGATTCAAAGAGAACGAAAGGAACTCAAATGCGTTATTTAACGAAATCCTATTTGGAAGATCTGACGATTCGCCTTTGTGCGGTACCGAGTGTTTCGGGCAATGCGCAGGAAGAGAACCGATGTGCATCTTTGATTTATGAAGAAGTCTCCGCGGCAGGTGCCGTTGCGGGCGGGCGCTTCCATGCCGAGATGACGGACTGCGCGCATGATCCTTTGAACCGCAAAGCCGTGCTCGCTTTTTTAAGAGCACCGAATAAGACGGACCGCACAATTCTGCTTACCGGTCACTTCGACGTGGTCGATACTCAGGTGTGCGGGGATCTCTCGGAAGCTGCGTTTGACCTTAAAACCTACGGCGAAAAACTCGGCAGAAGAGAGCTTGCGGAAGATATCCGCAACGATCTCGAAAGCGGCGACTGGCTGTTCGGCCGCGGCAGTATGGATATGAAAGCCGGGATTGCGCTCTTTATCGCAGCGATCCGCGAATACGCGTCGGACGAAAATCTGAACGTCAATCTCATGCTGCTTGCGGTCCCCGATGAAGAGGCCAACAGTGCGGGGATGCGCGGCGCCGTACCGCGTTTTGCCGAGTTTGTGCGCGACGAAAATCTCGATGTGATCGCAGCATTGACCGGAGAGCCGTGCTTCTGGACTGCTCCCTCGGAAAAGTCTGCCGCCTACCGGCCTTATTACACGGGAACCACAGGCAAGATCATGCCGGTGTTCCTTGCTCTCGGCAGCGAAGCGCACATCGGCTGCTACTACGAAGGCATGAGTGCGGCGCTCATGATGGCCAAGATTATCGACAAGGTCGAAGGCAATCCCGAGCTGATTGCAGGCGAAGGCCGCGATGTACTGACGCCTCCCGCCTGCCTTTCCATGCAGGTCCGCCGTTCGGTTTACTCCGTGACGCTGCCCGAGAGAGCGGCCGCTTACTTCAATGTACTGACGATTGAAAAGACACCCGCCGATGTTCTTCAATGGTGCATGAGTGCTGCCGGGGAGGCGGCGGGGGCCGTTGCCGAGCAGCTCGCAAAGAGCCGCGAAGCCTTCGCAGAAAAGGGCGGTTCTGCTCCTGAAGTAAAGAAAGTGAGTGTTTACTCCGTTTTTGAGGTCAGAGAGAAGGCTGCACTCAAAGTCGGCGGCGCAGAAAAACTTCGCGAAGAGGAAGCTGCGTTTATTGCCGCTCAGCCCAAAGACACCGATGCCCGCGAACTTTCGCTTCGTACGTTGGAGTTCCTGGTGACCAAGGCCGAACTTACGGGACCGGCTTACGTCGTCGGATTCGTGCCGCCTTACTATCCGGCCCGCCTCAATACCCGTAAGAACGATAAGGAAAAGGCGCTCCGCCGCGTGATCGAAGAGACTGTGGAGGAGGCTTCGGCCCTGATCGGAGACAACGCATTCGGTCTGACCGAAGTATTCGGCGGCATTACCGATTTGTCTTTCCTGGGATTTGACGGCAGCCGAAGCGATCTCGAAGCGCTTTCCGACAATATGCCGGCCTGGGGCGCCGCGTACTGGCTTCCGATGGATGAGCTGCTTGCGATGGATGTGCCGGTCGCCAATATGGCGGGTGCCGGCCGCGATGCACACAAGGTGAGTGAACGTTTGGAATGCCGCTACTCGTTTGAAGTCGCACCGAAGCTTCTTGCGCGCGCCGTTGAGAAGCTGTCGGATCCTGACTATCGATAACGGTTTTAGGTGATATGAACGATAATCATTATCAATAAGTAGTTACAATATCGCCTTATGAGTACTTCCTTCGGAGGATTGTTGCGCACGGAACCCCGTGATAACTTTCCTCCGTATTTTTATTGCACTTTGAGGTGAACGATGGCGCATGAGCTCAGCGAAAAGCGACTTGAAAGACTGAAAGACCCCTATATTGCCGCTGAGGTCAGAACGATCGACGTCATGGCCCGTATCTACTGCAAGGGCAGGCACGGCGCGCATGAAAACGGGCTCTGCGAAGACTGCGCCGATTTTGTAGCTTATGCCACCAAGCGTCTGGCCTGCTGTCCGTTCGGTGCCGACAAGCCCGTCTGCAAGAAGTGCAAAATTCATTGCTTCCAGGCTTCCTACAAAGACAAAGCCAAAGACATCATGGCGTATGCCGGACCGCGTCTGACCTACACGCATCCGGTAATGGCGCTGCGCCATATTGCGGCGCTTTTCCGCGAAGCGCCCGAAAAGCCGAAGGCCGCAAAGCCCAAAGCTCAGAAAGCCGAATAAAGGAGAAGGCGATGTGGCGACTGATTTTTCCGGTACTGGCGTCTCTTCTTTTTGCCGCACATCTCATGTTTTGGAATCAGCCCTTTTGGATGGCGGTTCCCGCCGTTTTAACGGTGCTTTTATTTGTGAAAAGAGCGTGGGTTCCGAGAGTGATCGAGGTGTGTTTTGCCGTTTTTGCGATCGAATGGGCGATGACGGCTTATGCGCTGTATCTCAAGCGAATTGCGGCGGGCTCTCCCTGGATGCTCGGAGTTTCGATCGTAGCCGGCTGCGCATTGTTCACGCTGCTCAGCGGCCTCGTTTTTGAAACCCGTACCCTTAAAAAGCACTACAGGCGCGATTAACGCGCCTGCAGAGTCACTTACTTCGATTCCGTGTCTTTAAACGGGATGACGGCGCATCCGGTTTTAAGAAGCACCGCAAAGCAGATCAGCATCGAAATGCCGGTGAGTGCGGCGGCAACAAAGTTGATCGGTGCGAAGCCGTAGGTGGCGGCAACAAAGCTGCCGACAGCCGCACCGCCCCCGATACCGATATTGAAAATACCCGAGTAGAGAGACGTTGCAATATCGGCGGCATCGTGACCGACTTTCAGGAGAATGGTCTGGAAGGCCATTGCCATCGCGGTCATCGAAGCACCCCAGACGACGGTGAGCGCAATGAGTGCGGGCCAGTTCGAAGAGATCGGACCGAAGCCCGCAAGGCAGGCGGTGAGCAGTACGAGCGGCACCAGCAGCGTTGCCGAAGTGTGCTTGTCCACGGTCTTTGCGCTGATCACTGTACCGATGATGCCTGCGATACCGAAGACAAACAGAATATCCACCACGTTGTCAGGCGAAACACCGCCGACATTCATCAGAATCGGGCTGATGTAGGAGTAAGCCGTGAACTGTCCGAGAATCGTGATCGCGGTGAGCAGATAAAGTTGGATGAGCGCAGGGCGCTTCAAAATTACCGGCAGACTCTTTAGAGAACCCGCGCGGTTGCTCGGCGCTTCGGGCAGTACCGCATAAATCAGCGCCCAGATGAGGGAGGCGGCAACCCCGATGACAAAGAAGGCTTCCTGCCAGCCGAACCAGTGGCCGAGCTTGGTGCCGATCGGAATGCCGAGCACGGTGGCGACAATACAGCCGCCCATTACGGCGGCAAGACCCAGAGCCTGTTTGCCGAAAGGTGCCATTCGGGCCGCAAGCGGCGTCATGATCGACCAGAAGATCGAATGCACGAGCGCCACGCAAAGCCGGGCGGCAAAGAGTTTTTCAAAGGTGTTCGCCCAAAGCACGATGAAGTGACTGGCGGCAAAGATTGCGACGAGCCAGAGAAGAAGCTTGCGTCGTTCGATTTTGGCCGTGACGACTGTCATCGGCAGCGACATGAGGGCCACCACCCAAGCGTAACCGGTAATGATGAGACCGGTTTCGGCAACGGTATCGCCCATGCTTTCGGCGATATCCGGCAGAAGACCGACCGGAAGGAATTCGGATGTATTGAAGATAAAAGTGGCAAGCGCAAGACCGATGGTCGGCTGCCAGGCTTTGAAGCCGTATTTATGTTTTGTCGGAGTATTGCTCATGGAAAAGAACAAATTGAGAGAGGTGCGAAAGCGTACTCCGATGCAGTGCTTTTGGGCGGAATTTCAGAGATTTTTTTTGCAATAAATATTGCAGAAAAAAGAAAACAGACCGAAGGGTCTTTTCTGACTAACCCTGCGGTCTGTAAGCGTAAACAGAAAGCGGCGGGAGGTGTTCTTTATTTACCCGCAGCTTCTTTTCTGCGCACCGTAATGCTCTTGCCGCCGATGCCCCAGTTGTCCATGGGGACTTCTTCAATAATGACGACTGTGGTTTCGGGGTTCTTGCCGAGGACTCTCGAGAGCAGTTCTGTCGCACCGCGGATGAGTTCGGCTTTTTGTTCGGCAGTAGGGGCTTCGGAGCCGCCCGTGACTTTGATATTGACCATCGGCATAGCTGTGTCCTCCTTGTATGTGCCCCTGTAAAGCGTCTTTAATCCGGGTGCTTTTCAGCGAGCTTTTTTTCGATATAGCTCATGAAGAGAGAAACGCAGAAGGAAACTTCTTTTTCAATCTCTTCTTTACCCGGGCGGTAGTCCGGGCAGCAAAGTGCATGCATGACCAGTTTGCTCTTTAACGTCTCGATGTAATAGAGAGCAATTTCCTTGAGGTCTTCTTTGGGGAGATCCAGGCTGTTTTCCAGAACTTTCGCAAAGCAGAGGTAACTTAATTCGGCGCCTTCTTTGTAATACCAGCGGCCGATTTCGGGCGAACGGGCAGCGGCGGCGAAAACGAGGCGGGAGCAGCCGAGCGCACGCGGCGTGAGCATGCTCGTTAAGAAAATGCGGCCGAAGATCTCAAGTTCTTCCGTGTAGGGGCGGCCTTCTTTGTACTCGGCAAGATAAGCGAAATACACCTCGTCGACCATGAGCTGCAGGGCTGCAAGGAAAAGGCCTTCCTTGTTGCCGTAGAGCCGGTAGATGGTCGTGCGCGATCCGCCCGCTTTTTCGATGATGCTTGAAAGAGAGGTTCCCTCGTATCCGTTTTCAATGAAAACGTCGATTGCCGAAAGCAGCAGGGCTTTGCTTCTTTCTCGGCCTCGGGCGGTTTTTGCCGGGGCAATGTTTTTTTTCAGTTCCGGAGTCATAGGAGGAATATCTTACAAAACGGAGTCGTCATGCGCATAAAGATACTGTACTATACAGTATCATTTTTAACCGACCGATTTATTTTCGACATGCTTCGAAGAACTTTCTTATCCGCAATGGGGGCTGCCGCTTTCTTCGGCACCTCTTCGCTTTACGCACAGAGTGCCGCGGAGCGCGTGCTGACGGTCCCGTTCCCTGCGGGAGGCGGCGGAGATACTCTGGCGAGAAGCTCGCTCGACGTCTGGGCCGAAGCGCTCGGCGCCAAAGTGGTGCCGATGAACCGTCCCGGTGCGGGCGGTAATATCGGTATCCGTGCGCTCGTGAACGAGAAGAAGGCAGACTTCGCAATCGGTTATGTCACCAACGGTATTTATTGCACGAATCCCGTGCTCTACCGCAATATGGGCTTTGATCCGAAAAAGGATCTGCGACCGATCGGTCAGCTCTCGAGTATTGCTCTGCTCATGGTTCTGAACCCGAATGCCGTCGAAGGCGTGACGGATTTCAGAAGCCTCGTCGAGTACGCCAAAGCGCATCCCGGTGAAATGAATTTTGCTTCCAGCGGTATCGGTACCACGAGCCACGTTGCCGGAGAACTTCTTGCCAGGGAGGCCGGTATCGATCTCACCCACATTCCGCATGTCGGGGGTGCTGCGGCTGTGGTCGAAGTGCTCTCCGGCCGTATTCCCTTCATGATCGACGTAATGCCGAATCTGCTGCAGCACGTGAAGTCCGGCGCGCTTCTGCCGCTCGGCGTTACGACAGCCGCACGACAGAAACAGCTACCCGATGTGCCGACTTTAAAGGAACTCGGAGTCAGCGGTTACGAACTCTTTGCCTGGGACGGTTTTGTATGCCCGGCTTCGGTAAGCGACGAGGCTTATCGAAGCTACCTTGCGGCAATGGAAAAAGTGCAGGAAAATCCGCAGGTCGCTCTGCGTCTTGAAACAATGGGCGCCGAACCGAGTAAGCTTCGGGGTGAAGCCTTCGAAGCTTTTATCGATGCGCAGCGTCCGAAGTGGCAGAATCTGATCCGCCGCTCCATGAGCGCAAACGAACAACGTTAAAACTTTTATTAAGAGACAACTATGCAGCCTCAGCTTGATACATCCTCTCTTCCGCGCGTTCCCGTATGGAATAAGGCCGGCGATTTCGAAGACATCATTTACGAAAAGGCCGAAGAAGGTATTGCCAAGATCACGATCAACCGTCCGGAAAAGCGCAACGCTTTCCGTCCGCTTACCGTCCGTGAAATGGAAATGGCTCTTGCCGATGCCCGCGATGACGAAAACATCGGTGTCATCATCCTGACAGGCATGGGCGAAAAGGCTTTCTGCTCGGGCGGCGACCAGAGCGTCCGCGGCACAGGCGGCTATGTCGGCGACGACGGCGTGCCCCGTCTGAACGTTCTTGATTTCCAGCGTCAGATCCGTACCTGCCCGAAGCCCGTCGTGGCTATGGTGGCCGGCTGGGCTGTCGGCGGCGGTCACGTTCTGCACATGATCTGCGACCTGACAATCGCAGCTGACAACGCTATGTTCGGTCAGACCGGTCCTAAGGTCGGTTCTTTCGACGGCGGCTGGGGCGCTTCCTACATGGCCCGTATCGTCGGTCAGAAGAAGGCCCGCGAAATCTGGTTCTTAAGCCGTTTCTACGACGCCAAGCAGGCTCTCGACATGGGTCTGGTAAACACAGTGGTTCCGCTTGCCGATCTCGAAGCCGAGACCGTTCAGTGGTGCCGCGAAATGCTCGCCAACTCCCCGATCGCCATCCGTTGCTTAAAGGCTGCTCTGAACGCCGACTGCGACGGTCAGGCCGGTCTGCAGGAACTTGCCGGCAACGCCACACTGCTTTACTACATGACTGAAGAAGGCCGCGAAGGCAAGCAGGCTTTCCTTGAAAAGCGCCGCCCGAACTTCAAGAAGTTCAAGCGTCTGCCGTAATTGCGCCATGCAGAAGCACGACTTTTCCATTTTCGAGGCTGCACTCGAGAAGCCTCAGGCATTGGCATTGAGATGCGATGAACGCGATTACACGTTCTGCGAGCTCGCCGAGCTCGTGCGTGAGCGTTCAAAGAGCTTCAAGGTTCCGTCAAAGGGACCGTATCCGCTCGCCGTCTCTGCGAAGCTTGAGACTTTGATCGATATTTATCTGCTTTTAGAAAAGCAGATTCCGATCATGCTGCTGCATCCCGGACTGACCGAGTCGGAAAAGAGCGTGCTTTTGGCCAGCGTTAAAAATATCGATGCGCCGCTGCCCGCAGATTGCGCGGCCGTCCTCTTTACGTCGGGTACCACGGGGCTGCCCAAACCCGCCCTGATTACCCGACGCGCACTCAAAGCGAGTGCAATGTCGAGCGCTGCGAACGTCGCGCTCGGTGAGGGCGATGTCTGGCAGCTTTCGATTTCACCCGCACGAATCGGGGGATTCTCTATCCTGACGAGATCGCTGCTCGCAAGATCCGCCGTGAGCCTTCCGGGCAAATTCTCTCCCGAGCGCTTTGTTGAAAAACTCGAAAGCCAGAAGGCTACGATCACATCGATCGTGCCGACCATGCTCTCGATGGTGCTCGAGCGCTTTCCCGACTGGCAGCCTCCGAAGTCTCTGAGAGCCATTCTTCTCGGCGGCTCTTCGGCATCCAAGTCGTTAAGAGAAAAGGCTGCGGCCATGGGACTGCCGATCATCATTACGTACGGTATGACCGAGACCGCAAGCAACGTAGTTACGACTCCCTACGAAAAGCGCTATGAGCCGACCGAAGGTTGCGGCACTCCCAACGCCGGTGTCGAAATCCGCTCCAACGACGGCATTATCGAAGTCAGGGGCGGCATGCTTATGGACGGCTATTGGGGCAGAGAGCCGATTGATCCGAATGAGTGGTTTGTTACCGGCGATATCGGTTTCCTGGATAAAGCCGGCAACGTGCATATCCAGGCAAGACGCACCGATGTGATTCTGAGCGGCGGTGAAAACGTTTATCCCGTTGAAGTCGAAGAAGCGCTTGAGACGATTCCGGGTATCAAAGCAGCGCGCGTAGTCGGTATGCCCGACGATGTCTGGGGTGCGATCGTCACTGCGCTGTTAGTGCCGGAAAAAGGTGTCGGTCCGATTCCTACCGATGCAGTTGTCGAAGGCCTCTGCGGAATTCTGGCCCGCTACAAGTCGCCGCGCCGCATCGCCTGGTGCGAGTCGCTTCCGGTCCTGCCGAACGGCAAACCGGACCGTTCTCCGAAGATTCTTTCGGGGCACGAATTCCAAAGCGTTCACTACACACGGGGCGCATAAAGCAACACTTCAAACCGGCCTTGCGCCGGTTTTTTGTTGCCCGAAAGTTTTTCCGGCATCCCGATACTTGCTATAGGACGCCGTGATAGCGTTAAAATCGAAAAGTTACTATCAAAAAAGCGAAAACCGAGAAGATGTCTGATCATCAAGATTTCCTGCATTTTGGTTTCGATCCTGCGATTGTCGAAGCAATCACCGCCATGGGCTATCAGAAGCCCACGCCGATTCAAAGCAAGGCAATTCCGATCGTGCTTGAAGGCAAAGATGTTATGGGCGCCGCCCAGACAGGTACCGGTAAGACCGCCGGTTACGGTCTGCCGATGCTCCAGAAGATTATCGGCAAGCAGACAAGAAGCGTTTCTCCGGCCCGTCACCCGGTGCGCGCTCTGGTGCTCACCCCGACCCGAGAACTTGCCGAACAGGTGGCCGACAATGTCAAGAGCTTTGCATCGAAGTCTCTGCTTCGTGTCGAAGCCGTTTACGGCGGCGTCGATATCAAGCCGCAGACCGCTGCGTTAAGACAGGGTGTCGAAGTTCTCATCAGTACGCCGGGCCGTCTTCTCGACCATATCGAACAGAAGAATATTTCGCTCTCCCAGGTCGAAATCTTCGTGCTTGACGAAGCCGACCGTATGCTTGATATGGGTTTCCTGCCCGATATCACCCGCATTGAAAAGATGATTCCTGCAAACTGCCAGAACCTGATGTTCTCGGCTACCTTCTCGCCGGAAATCAAGAAGCTTGCGCAGAACTTCTTAAACGACCCGATCATGGTGGAAGTCGCGCGCCAGAATGCAACGGCCGCAACTATTCAGCAGGAACTCTTCGTGGTCCGCGAAAGCGAAAAGACCGATGCGCTGATCGAGCTGCTCAATACCCGTGGAGAAGTCGACGGCAAGCCCATGCAGGCCATTGTCTTCGTCAATGCCAAGATCACGGCCCGCCGTTTGGCCCGCCAGCTTGAGAGAAGCGGTATCAGTGCCGATTCCATTCACGGCGACAAGACTCAGGACGAGCGCACCAAGACTCTCGAACTCTTCAAGGAAGACAAGGTCAAAGTGCTCGTAGCCACCGACGTGGCTGCCCGCGGTCTCGATATTGCGGAACTGCCGCTTGTAATCAACTACGACGTGCCGTTCAACCCCGAAGACTACGTACACCGTATCGGACGAACCGGCCGAGCCGGTTCCAAGGGTCTTGCGCTGATGCTCATGACCGGCAGCGACGAGAAGAGTGTGGAAGCGGTCGAGCGTCTGACACGTCAGAAGTTCAAGCGTCAGGAATTAAATCCCGAAAGCGCTCCCCGCTTTGAAAAGAGAGAGCGTCGTAACCGCAAGGTTTACGAAGGTGCTGCGCCCGCCTACCACGTCAGCATCCGCAAGGCTTCCGAAGATCCGTTCTTCTCTCAGCCCTACGTTCCGTCCAACACTTCGGGCACCAAACCGAAGGCCGACTGGGAACTCAAAGAAGAAGACAAGGTCAAAAAGCCCAAGGCTCCGGTTGCCGTGCTCCTCGGCGGATTTCCGAAGAGCCGTAAATAACCGATAAAGCCTAGCGCTTTAAGGATTCAAGCCACCTTCGGGTGGCTTTTTTATAGAACTCGCCGTAAGAGTCGAAGGGGAAGGCCTCGAACCCCAAATGCCGCCAGGCGGCAAGCAGCGCTTCTTCGGGATGCGCCATATCGATCGGCACCGCGCTGTTCTGCTTGGAAAGCTTTTTGCCGTCGGCCCCGAGCACGAGCGGGATGTGCATGTAGACCGGGGTCGGCAGACCGAGCGCTCTTTGGAGTGCGATCTGCCGCGGCGTATTGTCAAGCAGGTCGGCGCCGCGCACGACGTGGGTGATGCCCTGAGCGGCATCGTCGGTCACGACCGCAAGCTGATAGGCCCAGAGTCCGTCGGCTCTTTTGAGAACAAAATCTCCGACGTCGCGTGTGAGATGCTGCTCGAAGTGCCCGGCCAGGCGGTCGTCGAATCCGACGGTTTCATCGGGCACGCGAAAACGCCAGGCGCGTACCGGTTTGTCGCCGCAGCCTGCGCGGCAGGTGCCGGGATAGACGCCGGGGTTTAAGCCGAGGCGGGCGACTTCGGCTTCGATGGACTTGCGGCTGCAGGCACAGCCGAAGAGCAGTCCTGCTTTTCTCAGTTTGTCGAGGCTCGCTTCATAAAGGTCGCTTCTTTCGCTCTGATAAACGATTTCTCGGTCCGAATACATTTCAAAAGCGTCGAGCACGGAGAGCTGAGAGGCGATGGCTCCGGGTTTTTCTCTCGGCGGATCGATGTTTTCGATACGGATGATCCAGACGCCGTTGTGAGCGCGGGCGTCAAGATACGTTGCCAGGGCGCAGGCAAGGCTTCCGGCATGCAGTTCTCCGGTCGGAGACGGAGCAAAACGGCCGACGTAGTTAGACACGGTTCAGTCCTTATTCAATAGCTTTAATCGAAAGAGAGGAAGGGATAGAGTTCGCGCACCCGTCGCTTCTGTTCTCCTTCGATACCTCTTCGTTTTTCAATATACCAGTCGATAAACATCTGCACGCGTCTTAATTTGCCGGCTTCAAGGGTGGTGCCGATATAGTTGTCGAGATTCGGAATGTGCCAGCCGTCCAAAATCGGAATCAGGGTGCCCGCAAGAATATCGTCGATGCAGTGGTGCAGAGGGATGTCGAGCCCGATGCCGCAGCCTTCGAGTACGGCCGCTTTGGTAAGCAGAATGTTGTTGAAGCGGATTTCTGACTTCCAGCGGAAGGTTTCTTCTTTGCCGTAACGGCGCAGAAACGCCGAGTGCGGGCGGACGTTGCCGGTGTAGATGACGCCGGCGTGCCCGATGAGCTCAGAAGGATCCGAGGGAGTTCCGTGAGAGGCGAGGTACTCGGGAGATGCGCACGGAATGAAGGCCGAGCGCGACACCCAGTGTTCGATAAGACGGTTGTCGTTGACCGGGCCGTAGTAGAGCATCAGGTCGCACTGACCGTGCATAAAGGATTTCGGGTCGTCGTCGCCGATTACGTCGAAGGAGATGTTCGGGTGATGCTGCTGAAATTCGGCAATGAGCGGGACCACCTGAGTCTGCAGGAACCCCGGCATGGCGCCGAACCGGATATTGCCGCTGTAAGCGTTGCGGTCGTCGCGGATGTCGGACAAGGCGTGCTCCATATCGCGGATGAGCGGTTCGATCTTCTTTCGGGCAATGAGCGCGGCCTGTGTGGCTTCCACACGCTTTCCGTTTCTCTCAAGCAGCGGCGTGCCGACTTCAAATTCCAAAGTACTCAGCATGCGCGACACCTGACTGCGCTCAAGGTTGTATTGCCTCGAGGCACGGCTGATCGAGCCTTCGTCGAGTACTTTGAAGAGCAGGTCCCAGAGCCCCAAGTGAAGTTTTTTATGCTGAATATCCGGCATCGCGCCTTCTCCGAGAAGTTATGTGCGGAATTAACACGGTAAATCGGGTGAAATCCGCACGAAACGTTTGTGGATAACTTTGTGAATGGAGTGAGTGCCGGGCTTTTTACGGCAGTCACCCCGATTATTTTAATCTCATAAATAATTTGTAAAACAGTCGGTTAATACGGTTCAACCGCGCCGTTCTCTTGAACGGATACGTTTTCTTTTCTGAAATAAATCTGTGCGGATAATTCACGGATAACTGTGAAAATTACGTTCAATCTGCCCGGAAATCCTTCTTAGAATCATCGAAAAGCTCCCTCGCGGACAAGGGCTCTGCGGAGTTATCCACAATCTGTAGTAGTTATTCACATAGTTATCCACAATCCTGTGGATAACGTGCGAGGGGGATGAACAGAACGACACAAGAGGAGATTTCTATGGCTATGACAACGATTCCCTGGGGACTGCAGCCGCTTGCTTCTTCGAGCGAAGAAGCCCAGAGCAAGCACTGGGCTTACTGGTTGAATAAGATCAACCGCGCCTCTTTGGTGATGCTTACTGAAGAAGGGATTGTCGACAAAGAAACGGCACGTACCATTGCGAAGGCACAGAAAGCAGCCGAAGCCGTGCAGGCCGAACCCGGTCGGGAAGAGATCCAGGACATCATGCCGCTTGAGAAACTGCTCATTGCCGAGTGCGGTCAGAGCGCGACACTCATCCATACGGGCCGCAGCCGTCAGGATATTTTCGCAACCCTCTATCAGGCCCGTCTGAGGCTCGGTCTTTTGGACTTCCTGACCGAACTCAACAAGCTGCGCCGCACGCTTCTGGATATGGGAGAAGCGCACACCGAAACCTGGATGCCGGCTTATACCAACGGCGTGCAGGCCATGCCGGTTACTTTCGGTTATTATCTCTGGGGTTTCTTATCTTCCTTTGAAAGAGATGCCGACCGAGTTCGCGATGCCTGGCCGAGAGTCAATCAGTCTGCACTCGGTACCGCCGTTCTCGCGTGCTCAGCCTGGCCGCTCTCAAGAGAGCGTCTTGCCGAACTTCTGGGCTTTGACAAGCCGCTTGCCTGCGGTATCGACAGCTCTCAGGTAAGCCTCTTCGATGTTCCGATCGAAGTTGCATCGATCGCTTCCAATACGGCAGTACGTATCTCTACGCTCATGCAGGATATCGCACGGCAGTATTCGCAGACCCGCCCCTGGATGCTTGTCGATCAGAGCGCGGCGTACGGGTCGTCCGCCATGCCGCAGAAGCGCAATCCGGGCATCGTCAACAAGACCCGCGCAAGAGCTTCCGACGTGATCGGTGCGGCTCAGACCGTACTGATCCGCTCCCACAATCTCGGTCTCGGCGACTTTGACAATAAGGATGCGGTGTCCGACGACAGCGCTGCGGTATTTGCCAAGGCTGCCGATATGCTGCGCCTGGCCGACTGGGCGTTCTCGATGCTTCGCGTCAACAAAGAAAGAGCGCTTGAAGAACTCAACAACGACTGGACCTGCACGATGGCGCTTGCCGAAGTGCTGCAGATGCGTTTTGCGCTTCCTTTCAGGGTCGGTCATAACTTTGCGAGCGACATCGTTACCGAAGCAAGAAACCGGGGGTGGCTGCCGAAGACCTTCCCGTATGCCGAAGCCCGCCGTATCTATTGCAGCGTATGCGAGCGTCTTATGGGCGAAGGATCGGAACTGCCGCTTACTGAAGCAGAATTCCGCGAAGCTCTTTCCCCGGAATACGTGGTGAAGAGCCGCGTCGGTCTCGGTTCACCCGCACCGGAAAGCACGCAGGCCGGGCTTGCCGCCGTAAGAGCGCGTCTCGACGCGGACGAAAAGTGGCTTGACGGAAAACGACAGGCTCTTGAAAAAGCTTTTGCAGCATTGGACGAAGCATTCGAAGCACTGACCGAATAAAGCAGAAAGGATAAAAGGAGATTCTTATGATTTGGATCGGTTTGGCAATCGTTCTGATTACCTTCTGGCTTATTTACAAGAACTACGAAGCCCGTCTCGTACTCGTGCTCTCGGGCCTGCTGATGGCGGCCTTGGGGCAGTTTGTCTGCGGCTCGCCGACAACGATCAGTGTCGCGGTCGATGCTTTCATCAAGCAGCTTGTAAACGGCGGTTTGGTGCCGACCATCTGTACTGTGATGGGCTTCGGTTACGTGATGTCCTACACCAAGTGTTCGGACCATCTTGTGAACGCTTTGGTGCGTCCTCTGACACACGTGCCGATGATCGTGATTCCGGGTACTGTCATCATCACCTGGTTGCTTAACATCATTCTGCCGTCTGCCGCGGGTATCGCGGCTGCGGTCGGCGTACTGCTGATTCCGGCCCTGGTGGCGCTCAGAGTGAAACCCGTGATGGCTGCGGCCGCCGTCTTCGTCGGCACCTGGGGTTCGGTCGTCAGTCCGGGTCTCATGTTCAACGCCCAGGTCGCCGATCTCGCCTTCAAGGCTAAAGAGATCGGGGCTCCGGACACCATGATCGTCGTGATGGAAGAATTGCTTCCCTGCGTGCTCGGCGCACTTTCCGCCGCTCTTGTGCTCGCGCTCTTAAGTGTCTTTGCCAAGGAAGGCGTGGGCAGCGTCAAAGAAAATGTCGGCGGCGCATCTGAAACCAAGGAATTTAAGGTCAATCCGCTGATGGCTCTGGTGCCGGTTCTGCCGCTTTTTTTGCTGGTGATCGCTTCCAAGCAGGTCGGCTGGCTGCCCACCAAGACCTTCTCGGTACCGGTCTGCATGCTGATCGGTACGGCTGTCGGTATTGCGGTCGGTGCCGTTACCAAGCAGGATATCGGTGAAGTCTCCAAGAAGTTCTGCCGCGGTGCGGGCGACGGCTTCTGCGATGTCGTCGTACTGATCGCCGCCGCTGCGCTCTTTGCCGCCGGTATGAAGTCCGTCGGTCTTACAGGAGCTCTGGTCGACGCGATGAAGGGTTCTCAGTCGGTTGCGATGTTTGCGGCTGCCGCAGGTCCCTTTACGATCGCTGCTATTTCCGGTTCCGGCAACGCTGCGGCTCTTGCCTTTAACGAAGCGATTACACCGCATGCCGCCGACTTCGGTCTTACGATCGTTCAGCTGGGTTCCGTCGCTCAGATCGCTGCCGGTATCGGCCGATCCATGTCTCCGGTTGCGGGCGGCGTGATCATTCTGGCCGGTATCGCAGGCGTCAATCCGATCGAAGTGATCAAGCGTACGGCTCTGCCCTGTATCGCAGCAGTGGTTGTGGTCACAGTCGGTATGTTTGTGCTGTAACGGGATTTGCGCAATCAGGCAGAAGGCGTCGTATCGACGCCTTTTGTCGTTTTGGGCTCCGGCAGCGAAACAACGGAGATCGTGCAGGAGGCTCCGGGCTGCACGATACTGTGCGCGAGCAGCGTTTCATTGATCATTGCGAGGAACGCAGATTCGAGCCGATAGGGCTCCATAAGTTCTTCGGGCGCAATCCATACTACGAGCTCGGCTTTGATGCCGTAGTCGCCGAAGCCGGTGATTCCGCATTCGATTTCGTGATTTCTGTCGGTGAGTCCGTAGGGGACGGAGCGTGCCGCTTCTTCAATCATTTTTCCGATACTGCGGAAATCGCATCCGTAGGGAAGAGAAAAGTGAAACGAGCGGCGGGTTCCTCTGTGTTCCGACGTGTAGTTGGTAAACGCGCCGTTGATGAACGAGGCGTTCGGGATGATGATGTCTTGGCCGTCCGCAGTTTCGATACGGGTGGCTCGGATAGTCACCATATTGACCCGGCCGATATCGCCGGAAGGTGTCTTGATAATGTCGCCGATCCGCACCGCCCTCTCCGACATCAGAATCAAACCTGCGACCGAATTATTGACGATGGTCTGCAGACCGAACCCGATGCCGACCGAAAGGGCGGATACCAGAATTGCCAGATGCGAGATCGGGAGCCCTATAACCGAGAGCGCAACCAATACGCCGACCGTGATCGTGCCCCAGCGGACGAATTTGCCGAACATCGTGACGGACTCGGCGCGAAGCGAGCCGTATTTATGCCCTAAACGTTCGACCGATGATTCGCCGAGGCGTCCGAGGAAAACCGAGAGGCAGACGATCGTAAGAAACTGCATGAGGCCGAAGGCGTTGATCGCAGTGCCGCCGATCGTAAACAAAGTAGCGTGCAGCGCGGCAAAAACTGCGGAGAGACCCTCGGAAAATCCTTCGCCTAAAACATCGGAAGAAGACATGGCTTTTCTCGCTCGTTTTGATTGCTTCAGACACTAGCGGGTATCGGGGTGTGCGGGGAAAATCCGTGCTTAATGCGGGCGTATGAGGAGGGTGAACCGTAAACGTTATCCCTTATGACAAAATGCTTATTGAGAATCCTGAGCGCCATGCTAGGATTATTTTTTGTGAAGTTCCGATGACTTTATAAGGCAGTTGTTTTCAAGCTTGTACGCAGGGTGCATCGCGAGGAAAAACGATGCGAAAAAAGAAAAAAGCAATGCAGCTTGATCGCAACTCATGCACCGATCAATACGGAGGACTTATGATCCGATACGCATTTGCCGCATTCATGATGCTGCCGCTTGCGGCAATCTCTGCCGAAACGCTCTACACCGTCGAGAGCGTCTCCATCAACGCCAAAGAAACCTCTTCGCTTTTGGGTAAAGTTTCCGTCGCCACACCTGTTACTGTCGTTGAACGCAAGGGCGGCTATGCCAAGGTTGAAGTAAAGGGCTGGACACTCAAGGACTATCCTTCTCAGATTTTCAAGGCTGCGGGCGAGCGAGTCGAATACGCTTCCTTTGACGAAGAAGATGCCGTCAAAACTTCTGCCGACGGCGAAAAAGAAGTGGCCGGCAACATGTGGGTGAAGGCGAGCGCTCAGGGCTGGGTCCCCGCCGCTTCTCTGACAGCCGATATCGAAGGTCTCTGGAAGCAGGGCAAAGAACGCGGCGTTCAGGCCTGCTCGGTCTGTCATCCGGCTCCGGACGCCGCACACTTTACTGCCAATCAGTGGGCGTCTCAGCTGCCCGTTAAGGGCGGCCGCGCCGGCCACAGCAGAGCCGGTGCCAACGCTCTGATGTTCAAGTACTTCCAGGAACACGCCAAGCCCATGCAGTAAGCGGGCGAACCGAATATAAAATCAACGGATAACGAAGAAAAAACAAAAGGAGACAAACATGACCAATCGCAGAAGTTTTCTGAAGCTGGCAGCCGGTGCCGCCGTTCTCCCTGCCGCAGCCGCCGCCCGCGCTGAAGGTGCGGCTGCCGCTGCCCCGGCTTCGGCTTCGGCTCCCGCCAGAACACTTTCCGGCCTTACACTCGGCAAGCCGCTCAGCGGTGCCCCGGATCTCTCTCTGTCCGGTACCTTTGCGACCGGTAAATCGACCTTTGACCGCTACACCACGATGACCGCTTCCCACTGGGGTGTAGCAAAGGTTACGGTTTGCGGCGGCAAGATCGAGCGCCTCGACCCGGTCGACGAAGATCTCGCTCCCTCGCTTCAGCTGCAGAGCTACGGCCGCTCTCCCTACGATCAGGCCCGTATCCGCTATCCGATGGTCCGCAAGAGTTTCCTTGAGAAAGGTCATAAGGCAGGCGGCGCCGGCCGCGGTTCCGATCCCTTCGTGCGCGTCTCCTGGGATAAGGCTGTTGAACTCGTAGCCGGTGAAATCAACCGTGTCGCCAAGGCTTACGGTCCGACCGCTATTTACGGCGGTTCCTACGGCTGGATGAGTTCGGGTGCTCTCGGCAATGCCCGTAACCTGATGCAGCGTATGCTCAACGTCACCGCAGGCGGCTACACCGGTCACTACGGCGACTACTCCACAGGCTGCGCACAGGTGATTCTGCCGTATGTTATCGGCTCCAACGGTGTTTACGAACAGGTAACCGGCTGGGATCTGATCTGTGACAAGACCGAACTGATTGTCCTTTGGGGCGCCGATCCCTCGATTACCAACGATATCGACTGGTCGACAACCGTTCATGAAAACTATGCAGGCTTTGCCCGCGTCAAGGAACTCGGCATTCCCTGTGTGGCCGTGAACCCCCTGAAGCCCGACACCGCCGAATTCTTAGGCGATAAGTGCGAATGGATCGCTCCGCGCCCCGGTACCGACGTGGCCGTAATGGCCGCCATGTGCTGGGAACTCGTGAAGGCAGGCCGCGCAGCCGACAACTTCATGAAGAAGTACACCGTCGGTTACGACGCCTTTAAGGATTACCTGAGCGGTAAGGAAGACGGCGTTGAAAAGACGGCAGTCTGGGCCGAAAAGATTTCCGGCGTTCCTGCCAAGAAGATCGTTGAACTTGCCTTTGCCATGAGAGACAAGCGCTCCATGCTGATGGGCGGCTGGGGTATCCAGAGAGCTCAGTACGGCGAACAGGTTCATTGGATGATGGTGGCGCTCGCAGCAATCTGCGGCCATATCGGTCAGCCCGGCGGCGGTTTCGGCTTTACCTACCACTACAGCAACGGCGGCGCCGCAACCTCGGTTGCTCCGTCTCTGCCTGGTATCTCCGCCAATCCGTCCGGCAAGACCGCAGGTCAGTCCTGGATGGGTACGGCACTTTCCCGCATCCCGCTTGCCCGTTTCACCGACTGCTTCTTAAACCCCGGCAAGACTATCGACTACAACGGCACCAAGATCACTTATCCGGATATCAAGATGGTGTTCTGGTCCGGCGGCAACCCGTTTGCTCAGCAGGAAGATATCAATAAGCTCGTCAAGGCATGGAAGAAGCCGGAAGTCACGGTCGTTACCGATATTTTCTGGACTGCTTCCGCCCGCCATGCCGATATCGTGCTGCCGGCATGTACGGCACTTGAGCGCAACGACATCACCAGTATCGGTTCTTACTCCAACCTCGGTTTCGTCGCAATGCATCAGGCGATCGAACCGCAGTACGAAAGCCTGAGCGACTTCGAAATCTACCGTCGTATCGCAGCTTTCTGCGGTAAAGAAGAAGCCTTTACCGAAGGTAAGGATGAGATGGGCTGGATCCGCGGCTTCTATGAAGCGGCCGCCAAGGAAAGCGCAGCCAACGGCTACGCAATGCCGGACTTCGAAGAATTCTGGAAGTGCGGCATCCTCACCTTCCCGGTAACCGAAGATTCCAAGCACTACAACTACTTCGGCGACTTCCGCAAGAATCCGATCACCAATCCGCTCGGTACCGATTCCGGCAAGATCGAAATCTTCTCGAAGAAGATCGCCTCCTTCAAGTACGCCGATTGTCCGGCTCATCCGACCTGGCTCGAACCGACAGAATGGCTCGGTTCCAAGACCGCCAAGGAATACCCGTTTGCGCTTCTTACTTCCAAGAGCCGCTATCGCCTGCACAGCCAGCTCGACTCTTCGGGCAGCCATGACTATGCCGATATCGACGGCCGCGAACCCGTATGGATGCATCCGGCGGCAGCCGAAAAGCTCGGTCTTAAGAGCGGCGACATCGCCAAGGTTTCAAGTAAGCGCGGCAGCGTTCTCTGCGGTGTCGTGGTCACCGACCGCGTCCGTCCGGATGTTGTCGTGGTCCGTCACGGCGCCTGGTTCTGCCCGCAGGAACCGGGTAAGGAAGGTTCTCTGGACCTGCACGGCTGCGACAACGTACTTACGGGCGATATCCCGTCGAGCAGCCTCTCCTGCGGCAACGTTGCCAACTCCTGGCTGGTGAAGGTCGAGAAGTTCACGGGCAAGGCCGCTCCGGTCTATATCTGGAAGCAGCCGAAGACCGCTTAAGATAGTTGTTCACTGATTCGGGAGCAGTAACAGGCTCCCCGAAGTCCTCCCCGGCTCCGGCCGCGGAGGACTTTTTTTGCGACTTTTTCAGTTTTGCAGATGTCTGCAGATCGGTGAAGATCTCGACAGATGCACGAAGATAGGTGAAAACTTTCTAATGAATAACCCTTGCCGATAATTTGGTAAAAGTCCTGTAACCCTTGCGGCAGAAGGTTTTCGGGCTTTTTGAGAAAAAGCGGGGTGTGTGACGGGGTGTTTCATCAGGGGGAGAAATGAGGCGGGATTTGATAGCATAGGTTCATATAGGGTCAGCGAAAAACCGATCGATCCGGTATCGGTGCGCGCCGCGGAGAAAATATGAGCAGGCAGAACAGAGGAGCGATAAAAGCGGCATCCGCACTGTCGGCCGTTTTGATTTGTTTTTCTGCTCCGGCTGCATCCGAAGAACTCTACACAACAGGTCCCGCGGTTATCTGCATCAAAGAAAATATCTCCTCACCTTCCCGGTAACCGAAGATTCCAAGCACTACAACTACTTCGGCGACTTCCGCAAGAATCCGATCACCAATCCGCTCGGTACCGATTCCGGCAAGATCGAAATCTTCTCGAAGAAGATCGCCTCCTTCAAGTACGCCGATTGTCCGGCTCATCCGACCTGGCTCGAACCGACAGAATGGCTCGGTTCCAAGACCGCCAAGGAATACCCGTTTGCGCTTCTTACTTCCAAGAGCCGCTATCGCCTGCACAGCCAGCTCGACTCTTCGGGCAGCCATGACTATGCCGATATCGACGGCCGCGAACCCGTATGGATGCATCCGGCGGCAGCCGAAAAGCTCGGTCTTAAGAGCGGCGACATCGCCAAGGTTTCAAGTAAGCGCGGCAGCGTTCTCTGCGGTGTCGTGGTCACCGACCGCGTCCGTCCGGATGTTGTCGTGGTCCGTCACGGCGCCTGGTTCTGCCCGCAGGAACCGGGTAAGGAAGGTTCTCTGGACCTGCACGGCTGCGACAACGTACTTACGGGCGATATCCCGTCGAGCAGCCTCTCCTGCGGCAACGTTGCCAACTCCTGGCTGGTGAAGGTCGAGAAGTTCACGGGCAAGGCCGCTCCGGTCTATATCTGGAAGCAGCCGAAGACCGCTTAAGATAGTTGTTCACTGATTCGGGAGCAGTAACAGGCTCCCCGAAGTCCTCCCCGGCTCCGGCCGCGGAGGACTTTTTTTGCGACTTTTTCAGTTTTGCAGATGTCTGCAGATCGGTGAAGATCTCGACAGATGCACGAAGATAGGTGAAAACTTTCTAATGAATAACCCTTGCCGATAATTTGGTAAAAGTCCTGTAACCCTTGCGGCAGAAGGTTTTCGGGCTTTTTGAGAAAAAGCGGGGTGTGTGACGGGGTGTTTCATCAGGGGGAGAAATGAGGCGGGATTTGATAGCATAGGTTCATATAGGGTCAGCGAAAAACCGATCGATCCGGTATCGGTGCGCGCCGCGGAGAAAATATGAGCAGGCAGAACAGAGGAGCGATAAAAGCGGCATCCGCACTGTCGGCCGTTTTGATTTGTTTTTCTGCTCCGGCTGCATCCGAAGAACTCTACACAACAGGTCCCGCGGTTATCTGCATCAAAGAAAATATCTCACCTCTCGGCACGATTGCTGTCGCCACACCGGTCGATGTACTCGATAAGAAAGACGGATATACCAAAGTCAAAGTAAACGGCTGGGTTCTGAAGGACTATCCGGCATATGTATTCAAGGCTCCGGGTGTGCGTATCGAGTACGGGGTGTTTGAAGCAAAAGGTGCGGTGGCTTCGGCCTATAAGGATGCCGAAGATGCGGCGGGCAACCAGTGGATGAAGGTAAGTGTGATGGGCTGGGTCGCCGACAACGTGCTTACCGATGATGTCGGATCTCTTTGGGTGAAGGGGCAGGACCGCATGATGCGTATCTGTTCGGCCTGTCATCCAGTGCCCGAAGTCCGTCATTTCACGGCCAATCAGTGGGCTTCTCTGCTGCCGGAGCGCGGTGCGATGGCGATGGTCGGTCATTCCAGAGCCGGCCACAATGCGCTCATGTTTAAGTACATCCAGGAGCATGCCAGGCCGATGAAGTAAGCGGCATGCTTCTGACCTGTTTTATCGATGTTTTGAGCCGGAATGCTCAAAACATGAGTCTGGGCCGGAATCGGTACAGACCCGCCGAAGCAGTTATATCTCTGCCGGCGCCCAAAGGAGTTGCCATGACGAAAAGAAGAAGTTTTCTGAAGCTTGCTGCCGGCATGTTGCCCGGCGTCGTCGCGGCCAACGATTTGTCGACGCATAACGACTTTTCGGGTGCTGATTTTCACGAAGAAGAGGGCCTGGGCCACTACTTTCCCTCAGACTTAAAACTCTCGGACAAACTCAGCGGTGTCAGAGACCTTTCGATGTCGGCAACCGATGTTGCAGGCAAGTCGGCTTACGACAGATATACCACGATGACCGCCTCCCACTGGGGAATGGCAAAAGTACATGTAAGCGGCGGCAAAATCGAGCGTCTCGATCCGATCGAAGAAGACCTCGCTCCTTCCATGCAGTTGCAGAGTTACGGCCGTCTTCCTTACGACAAGGCCCGTATCCGTTATCCGATGGTCCGAAAGAGCTTTCTGGAAAAAGGTTGTCAGGCGGGCGGCGAAGGCCGCGGCAGCGAACCCTTTGTCCGAGTTTCCTGGGATACGGCGATCAGGCTCGTAGCTTCTGAAATCAAGCGCGTTCAGCTCGAGCATGGGTCAAGTGCTATTTACGGCGGTTCCTACGGTTGGAGAAGTACCGGTGCGCTCGGCAACGCCTCCAATCTCGCTCAGAGAATGCTCAACATCACGGCAGGCGGTTTTACCGGCAATTACGGCGACTATTCGACCGCATGCGCTCAGGTGATTCTGCCGTACGTGATCGGTTCCAACGGTGTTTATGATCAGGTCACTTCCTGGGATCTGATCTGCAAAAAGACCAAGCTTATCGTGCTCTGGGGGTGCGATCCGACGATTACCAACGATGTCGACTGGTCGACCACCGCGCACGGCAGTTGCGGCGGTTTGTCGAAGGCCAAAGAACTCGGTATTCCTTTTGTAGCGGTCAACCCCGTCAAGCCGGATACCGCCGAATTCATCGGGGATAGCTGCAAGTGGATTGCGCCGCGTCCGGGGACCGACGTTGCCATGATGGCCGCAATGTGCTGGACACTCGTTAAAACGGGACGCGCCGACGAGTACTTTATGGAGCACTACACCGTCGGATATGAGGAGTTCAAGAAATATTTAAGCGGCGGCAAAGACGGTATTGAAAAAACTGCGGCCTGGGCGGAAGAAATCTGCGGTGTGCCGGCTCAGACGATTATCGATCTCGCACTCTCCATGCGCCGCAACCGCTCGATGATTATGGGCGGCTGGGGTGCTCAAAGAGCACAGTACGGCGAACAGTTCCATTGGATGCTGGTTGCGCTGGCAGCTATGTGCGGTCATATCGGCAAAGAGGGCGGCGGTTTCGGTTTTACCTACCACTACTGCAACGGGGGCGGTCCGACAACAGTAGCGCCTCAGCTTTTGGGAATTTCCTCGAGTCCGGCGGTACGTCGCGCTCCGGGTTTGCCTTGGACGGGAACGGCTCAGACCAGAATTCCTATCTCACGTTTTACCGACTGCTTCTTAAATCCCGGAAAAACCATCGACTACAACGGTATGAAGGTTACGTACCCCGAGATTCAGATGGTTTACTGGGCGGGCGGCAATCCTTTTTCGCATCAGGAGGACGTCAACCGACTGCTCGAAGCCTGGAAAAAACCGGAAGTCACCGTGGTTACCGATATTGTCTGGACGGCTACCGCGCGTCACGCCGATATTGTTCTTCCGGCATGTACGAGCCTCGAGCGCAATGATATTTCCAATATCGGCTCTTACTCCAACGTCGGTATTGTTGCGATGCATCAGGCGATCGAGCCGCAGTACGAGAGTTTGAGCGACTTTGAAATCTGCCGGAGGATCGCTGCTGAGTTCGGCAAAGAGGAAGTCTTTACCGAAGGGAAGGATGAAATGGGATGGATCCGCGGTTTCTATGAAGAAGCCGCTGCAGAAAGTGCCGGGAACGGTTATCCCCTGCCGACTTTCGATGAATTCTGGGAGCGCGGTCTTATGATCTTCCCGGTTATCGAAGAGACAAACCGCTACAACTATTTCGGAGAATTTGTCGATAATCCGATACTGCATCCGCTAGGCACCGAATCCGGGAAGATTGAGATCTTTTCGAAGAGGATCGCCTCCTTCCGCTATCCGGATTGTCCGCCGCATCCGACCTGGCTTGAGCCGACCGAGTGGCTCGGGAATGATGCAGCCAAGGAATATCCTTTTGCGCTGATAACTTCTGCCGGCCGCTACCGACTGCACAGTCAGCTCGATTCCACGGAGAGCCGCAATTACGCTTCGATTGACGGCAGAGAGCCGGTTTGGATTCATCCCGGCCCCGCCGCTTCTCTCGGTATTGAAAACGGCGATATCGTGAAAGTTTCAAGTAAGAGGGGCAGTATTCTTTGCGGCGCGGTACTCACAGAACGCGTAAGAGCCGATGTCGTCGTTGTGCGTCACGGCGCCTGGTACTGTCCGCAGGAGCCGGGAAAGGTCGGTTCCCTGGATTTGAGAGGCTGCGACAATGTGCTTACCGGCGATATTCCGGCAAGCAATCTTTCCTGCGGTAACGTAGCCAACTCCTGGTTGGTGAAGGTCGAGAAATACGACGGACCGCTCGACGAGGTTTACGTCTGGGATCAGCCTGAGACGGCTGAGCTTTGATCAAAGCAATGACGGCGCCGATTATCGGCGCCGTTGCTTTAGCCGTAAAACGCTCAGCTTTCCATGACTCGGTTGATGAAGTCTGCGAGGTCCTTCATTTCATCGGCACAAAGATGATGGGCCGTATCGGGATAACTTCTGTCTGTGACGTTGGTTGCACCGAGTTCGCGCAACTTTCTGACGGATGCTTCGGTGTAGACCGGAGAAACGACATCGTCTTCTAAGCCGTAAGCCGCAAAGATCGGCGTATTCAATCCGGCGGGCTTTTCTACGGAGCCGAGTTTCTCCGCATTCGGCAGGTATGAACTCAATGCAAAGAGACCGCCGATCGGTTCTTTGAGTTTAAATGCAGAATAGAGCGTCATGCAGCCGCCCTGAGAGAAGCCGCCCAAGAAGATGCGGTTTCTCGCCACCCCTCGGGATTCTTCTTCGGCGATGAGGCGTCGGACAAGTTTCCAGGTTTCTTCCATGCCTTCGTCATCTTCACGATCGACGGTATCCAAGCTGTACAGGTCGTACCAGGCACGCATCGGATAGTCGTTGTACATGGAGATGGGACGCACCTTGGCACTCGGCAGTACAAAGCGGGTGTTTTCAACGTGAGCGCCGAAATGCAGGAGGTCGCTTCGCATCGACGCAAAGTCGCAGCCGTCGGCGCCGAGACCGTGCAGCATGATGATCGAGCTGGTTGCAGCACCTTGCGGTTCATCGATGATGGCTTCGGTAATCTTGGGGCGCTCTGCACTCTTCGGGCGGAATGCTCTGATGCGGGCGGGATCGGTTTCGAGGGACGGTCCGCCGATGAGCTCGATGCAGTAGGGAACGGCGGCAAAAATACCGTCGATGCCTTTTTTGGGGAGGCCTTCGAGAGTTTCTGCGATGGCTTTGGGCTGACCCGGAAGATTGATAATGAGTGCGGCGTGTCCTTCGATTTCTCTGAGTCCTGCGGTCTGGCGGGAAAGAATCGCTGTCGGCACAAAGGCGCCCGAGATTTCACGCATTCGTTCCCCGAATCCGGGCATTTCCCGGGTGCAGACGGCAAGCGTGGATTCAGGTGTGACGTCGCGTCTGCCGGGGCCGGTACCGCCCGTGGTGAGTACCAGGTCGCAGTGCTCGACGTCGACGAGTTCCTTCAGTGTTTTCTCAATAACGTCCCTTTCGTCCGGGATCAGTTTTTCAACGGTTTCGAACGGACTTAAGACGACTTCGGAGAGCCAGTCTTTGAGCGCGGGGATGCCTTTGTCGACGTAGACGCCGGAACTTGCTCGGTCGGAAACGGATACCAAGCCGATTTTTGCGGTTGTATTGGCCATGGGACTCAGCCTAAAAAACACATAAAGAAAAATGCCGCCGGAGAAGTCGCTCGGACATTCCTTTCGGCGGCACGTGACGTTATTCTTCGTCGTCGCTTTCTTCCTGAGCGTACAGGTCAAGCGGCGGAAGCACCATCGCATAGATCATGCGATAGAGTTCGCGGGCGGCCTTCGGCGGCTTGTTGGTTTCCTTTTCCTTGCGGGCGTTGCGAACGAGCTGACGTACCTGCTGAATGTCCACGTCCGGGAAGGCGGAAAGGAAGGAGGAGAATGCGTTGTCGTCGGCGATCAGAGAGTCGCGCAGACGTTCAGCCTTATGAAGGGCGGCAACGGCGGCGCGGTCCTTGCCGCAGGCGCGGTCGATTGCGGTGCGCACGGCATCGGCGTCGAGTACGCGCATATATTTACCGATCAGCTGAAGCTGACGGCGCTTGGCGCCGAAGCTCTTCAGGCGGTGGAATTCGTGGATCTGCGTGAGGATTGCGTCCGGCAGATCGATCTTGGCGAGGGTTTCGGGACCGAGTTCGGTCAGTTCCTTGCCGAGTGCCTGCATGTGCTCAGCCTGGCGCTTGCGTTCACTCTTGCTCGGACCGTAGTACTCGTCGTCATCGTACATGTCGTTTTGGTTTTCAGAGGCCATGTTTTTTAACTCTAAAGAAATTGTGCCTTATGATACGTAAACCATATTGTACGTGTGAGCAGGATTCTGTGATGAGCGAAGCCTCAAAATTCAGCAACAATTCTCAAATGCAGGCGCTTGTGAGCGATGCGCTCAGCTATGCAAAGGCCGCCGGAGCCACTTCCGCCTCTGCCGAAGTCAGTGAAGATATCGGCCTGAACATCAATGTCCGTAACGGTGAGGCGGAAACCATCGAGCATACCCACGACAGAAGTTTCTCTGTCACGGTTTATATCGGCAAGCGCTCGGGCTGCGCCTCAAGCGGCGACTTCAAGCCCGAAGCCATCGAGCGCACGGTCAAAGCGGCGATCGATATTGCCCGATACACCTCGGAAGACGAGTATGCAGGGCTGCCCGACGCATCCCGCCTTTGCAGGGAACCCGCCGATCTCGATCTCTGCCATCCCTGGGAGATCGGTGCCGAAGATGCTATCCGCATCTGCTCGGAAGCCGAAGAAGCCGCGATGAGCGCAGATAAGCGTATCTTCAACAGCGAAGGCGTTTCTCTTAATTCCGCCGTCGGCCGTTTTGTGCTCGGCAATACCGACGGTTTCCTCTGCGGCTACCCCTACAGCAGTCACTCGCTTTACGCCTCTGTCATCGCTAAAGATGAAAGCGGCATGCAACGCGACGGCTGGTATTCGCTCGACGTGGTGCCCGAGCGTCTGACACCGGCTGCAGAACTCGGCCGTATTGCCGCCGAGCGTGCCGCCGCCCGACTCAGTGCATGCGAACTTTCTCCGAGAAAGTGTCCGGTGATCTTCGAAGCACCGGTTGCCAAGAGCCTGATCAGTACTTTTAACAAGGCGGTTGCCGGTACTTCTCTTTACCGTAAGTCTTCTTTCCTGGTCGACGCTCTCGGCAAAGAGGTTTTCTCGCAGAAGTTCTCGATTCTTGAAGATCCGTTTGTTCCGGGGCTCTACGGCTCGGCTCCCTTCGATGAAGAAGGTGTGGCAGGAAGCCGCCGCTACTTGGTGGATAACGGTGTTTTGCAGGGCTTTTATCTCAACTCTTACAGCGCCCGTAAACTCGGTATGGAAACGACGGGCAACGCAGGCGGTCCCTACAACGTTTACCTCAAGGCCGCTGACGACGTGCTTGAACCCGATCTTGCCGGCCTGATGCGCCGTATGGGTACGGGGCTCCTTGTTACCGAACTCTCGGGTCAGGGTATCAACCTCACCAACGGCGACTACTCGAGAGGCGCAGTGGGCTTCTGGGTGGAAAACGGCGTGATTGCTTATCCGGTCGACGGCATCACCATTGCCGGAAACTTAAAGGATATGTTCAAGGG
>CAZNBL010000003.1:36021-58192 GCA_964571375.1 uncultured Burkholderiaceae bacterium | reverse complement strand
ACTCATATGGTGAGGATTTTACCCAATCTGCAGGCAGTGAAACCCGCCGAAATCAAAGAACCTCGGGCAGATTTCTTCGGACAGAGACCGTTAAAAATCCGCCGACTGCTGCGAACATCAGACCGGCAGCGACAAGAAGAACCGTCAGGCATTCATGAATATCGAGAGCAATACGAATGTCGATAATTCCCTGAGATAAATGCAGGCCGAGGAATATCGCCGCACCGAAAATCAAAAGACCGATCACGAGCGAATACAGGTAAGCAGCTGCTGCCGTGCAACATGCCGGTCCCCATACGACCCAACCGCTGCCGCCCAGCATACGCAGTACCGATTCCTCCGCGGCAAACATCCTGTGAATAGTCGCAGTCCCCTGTCCGAGCACAAGAAATGCTAAGACAAAAAGCGGAACAGCCGGGATCAATACGCCCAAATAGGCCGACTGCGTCAGAGACCTTCTCTTTTCGATCCAAGCCATATCCGCCGCAACGGTAATCACTCCCTTATATTCCTTGATCGTGTTGATAAATCCGCCGATCACCCCCGGCTTAAAGGACTTCGGAAACTCAACGGAATACGCAATCGGAAGATTTTCTCTTCCCTTGAAGAGATCGGACATCTTCTCCTGCAGAAGCGTCCCGGCCTCCAGCTTTTCCAGCAAAAGACCGGCTTCGAGTCTTTCGATCCGCTCTGCAAGAGCAGTCTCGGCATCACGGGACAGAGACGGATCCATAAAAACCGTCACCTGATCGCGCCCCTGAGCACTCTCCCAACGGTCAAACCAGAGATGAGCAAAAAACACCTGACTGAGCAGGCAGAAAATCAAAGACTGAATGAGCACCGCCGTCCAAAAGACCCGGCGGTTGCGGCCGAGTCCCCTTTTAGCTCTCTGCATCACACTGATCATCAATAGTCTCCGAGAGACACTGTGCGCAACTTCTCCGACTGAATCTTCAGGGGAGCCGCAGAAGTCAGAACCACGGTATAACCGAGCTCCGGCAACTGAGACAGCAACATCAGGAGCTCCTTTCTGAATTTCGAATCCAGCGATTCAAGCGGGCTGTCGGCCAAAATAATCTGAGGACGGTTCACCAGGGAACGGGCTACCAAAACACGCTTTTTCTGTCCGGCAGACAGCATCTCAACGCTTCTGTCGGCAATTGCAGAGACGCCGCAGACATTCATCGCCTCCTGAATACGAGGAAGCATTTTCTCTGAAGGTACGTTACAGGCCTGCGCGGCAAGTTCCAGATTTTCTCTGACGCTGTACCCCGGCAGAAGCGTATCTTTAGCCGGAATAAAACCGATTCTGCGTCTCCAGGCAGCTCTGACCCCTTCGGACAGGTCCGCCGCATTCTTTCCAGAAAGAAGCACTCTGCCCTTTTCTGGCAGAACCAAACCGGCAATAAGGTTGAGTACGTAGGATTTACCCAATCCGTTGGCACCGGAAATCAAAAGAAAACCGCCCTCCCCGACTTCCAGGGTAAGCCGTTTCCTCGGCCTGCCGCCGACTGCGGCGGCAAGCTCGATATCTTCAAGAACAACCAACGGAGAAGAACTCATAACGATCGAGAATTTACGCTCATCACAGAGCGATCAATTCGAATTCGTAACCGACCTTCGCCCAGATTTCTTCCTCCTGACTCAGCATAAATTCAGTCAGAGGGTATTTGGCAAGCCAGTCCTTGGCGCAGACCAAAAGAATACTGCGGCCTTTTTCCGTCAGTTTGACGGGCAGATTGGACTGAGGGATGCGGGCATGAGCAATGATCGTTGCAAGACGCAGACAAAGTACCTGCAACATGCTCTTTCTAACCACTACCAGGGATGCGACTTTCTTTAAGTTACCTCGCTGAGCAAGTACCAAAGAAGCCAGCGCTTCCTGTTCCGGCTTGGAGAAGCCCGGAATATCGCAGTTACGGATCAGATACTCGCTGTGCTTGTGGTAGTCGCTTCGGGATACCACACGGCCGATTTCATGGAGCTGGCAGGCCCAGAAGAGCTTCTGCTTGTCTTCTTCGGCCGCATTCGGCGCAATCTGTGAGTAAAGCTCTTTGGCAATTTCACAGACCAGCTCTGCCTGAACACGGCTGGCGCCGAATCGCTTCTGTAAATTTTCAACCGATGCTGTTCGCGGATCCCTGTTTTCTTTTCGACCGGCAAGGTCGTGAAGAATGCCGTAACGCAGGGCACCGCCCGCGGGCTTCATCGACTTGATCTTGAGCTTATTGAATACGGCAAGCAGCACGGCAACACCGCCTGCGATCACTTCCTTGCGATCGTCCTTGAGGCCGGGGAAGCGGAGTTTGGAAATCTCGCCCGAAGAAAGAATTTCTGTCTTCAAACGGGTCAGCGCTTCTTTCGTAATCGTTCCGTCCGTCCAACCGCATTCATGAAGAATCCAGGAAACTGCTCCTGCGGTTCCGGAAGAACCGTATGCCTCGTCCCAGCCGATCGAAAGGATCGTACCGATATTGCCTTCGAGTTCGGCTTCGGCAGCCAACTGCGCCTGTACGAACTGCTCTTCGCTGATTCTGCCGCCTTTAAAGAAGCGGACCGATGTATTGACGCAACCGACATGGAAGGATTCGCCTGCCATGACTTCATGGCCCTTACCGACTACGCATTCTGTGGAAGCACCGCCGATATCCACGATAAGACGAGTCTTGTCGGAAACGGGAAGTGCAAAACTGCAGCCTTCGTAAACCAAACGGGCTTCTTCTTTGCCGCGAAGGATCTCAATCTTACAATCGAGAATCTCTTCGGCTCTGCGGATAAATTCCGCAGAGTTGGTGGCTGCGCGAAGCGTTTGCGTGCCGACAGCACGTACATGCTGACGAGGGAAGCCCTGCAATTTTTCTGCGATTCTGGAAAGTGCGGCCAAGGCTCTTTCCTGCTTAGCCTCTGTCAGCCTTCCTTCTTCGTCGATACCGCCGGCAAGCCGCACGGTTTCTTTCCAGCTTCCTTCGCTGAAAATCTGATTACCTTCAACTCTGGCGATTTCCAGGCGAAAGCTGTTCGAACCGAGGTCAATAGCTGCAAGCAACATATCAGTCCACTCCGGATAACTTATCGATCGAGACCTACCAATGCAGAAGCAAATTCAGTGGCATTGAACTTCTGCAAATCGTCAATCGTTTCACCGACACCGACAAAATAAATCGGAAGCGGCTTGGAAGAAGATTCGGCCAAAGCAACAAGAACACCGCCCTTGGCTGTACCGTCAAGCTTGGTAATGATCAGACCGGTCAGACCGGCTGCATCGTTAAACTGTCTGACCTGACCGAGAGCGTTCTGGCCGTTGGTGCCGTCAAGCACAAGAATAACTTCATGAGGAGCGCCTTCCATAGCCTTACCCTGAACGCGGCGGATACGGGAGAGTTCTGCCATCAGGTTGGTCTGTGTCGGCAGACGGCCGGCAGTATCGATCATGACGATATCTTCGCCGTCCTTACGACCCTGCTGAATAGCTTCGAAGGCAACGGAACCGGGATCCGCACCCTGCTTGGAAACCACTTTGATACGGTTTCTTTCGCCCCAGACTTCGAGCTGTTCGCGGGCCGCGGCACGGAATGTGTCGCCCGCAGCAAGCAGAACGGATTTGCCGGCAGCAGCAAAGTGCTTGGCAAGCTTACCGATGCTGGTGGTCTTGCCGGCGCCGTTGACGCCGCACATCATGACAACCAGAGTTTCCTGAGAATTGATCGGGAACTCAGCTTCGCAAGGCTTGAGAATTTCGACGAGAACGTCTCTCAGAGCAACCTTGACTTCATCCTGTGTCTTCAGGCCCTTGAGCTTGATCTGATCTTTGAGCTTTTCAATGATCTTTCTGCTGGCGCTGACACCGCAGTCTGCCGCGATGAGCTGGAATTCGAGTTCTTCCAAAAATTCTTCATCGACAATACCGCCCGAGAACATACCGACGATATTGATACGGCTCTTTTCCAAACGGCTCTTAAGTCTGGAGAACCAACCTTTCTTTTCCTGATTTGTATCGCTCATTTTAAAAATCTTGTAGAGTAGCTTTTATGTTTTTTTGAGAGTCTACCAATGCTGAAGAAAAGCGGTGGAAAAATTCGAATTATCGGCGGTAACTGGAAGCGTACAGTCCTGCCTGTTTTGGACGTTGACGGTCTGAGACCGACAGGAGACCGACAGAGAGAAACTCTCTTTAACTGGCTCTCCAGCCGTATTGAGAATGTCTCCGGCGCCACAACGCTGGATATGTTCTCCGGTACCGGTGCCTTATCCTTCGAAGCCGCCAGCCGCGGATTCAAGCAGTGCACTTTAATTGAAACAAATCGTCAGGCCGCCGCGTCAATCGAAGCCAACATCAAAAAACTCAACGCTACCAACATGCGCTTGGTCCGCGGTGATGCTTTCGCTGTCGTCCCTCAGCTTAAAGAGCAATTCGATGTGATCTTCATGGATCCGCCCTTTGCGCTCAATCTGCATGAAAGAGCATTGAAGTGCTGCGCCGGCAAACTGAAGAACTGCGGCTTCATCTACCTCGAATCTCCGCAGGAAATCAGCGACGAAAAACTTTTTGAGTTCGGTCTTGAAGCCGTCCGTCGCCTTAAGGCCGGCGCCACCCATATGGTGCTTGCTGCCAAAGCCGGAGAAGCCGAATGATCGCCGTCTATCCGGGAACTTTCGATCCGATTACCAACGGACATTTAGACATCGTCCGCAGAGCCGCACGTCTTTTCCCGACGGTTTATATTGCAGTTGCCGACAGTAAGCGTAAAAACACTATGTTTACGCTCGAAGAGCGCCTCGCCTTCGCCGAAAACGCAGTTAAAGCCTTTCCGAACGTCAAAGTCTTTGCCTTCCGCGGTCTTTTGGCCGAGTTCATGCGCGAGCATCAGGCGGACATCCTGATCCGCGGCGCAAGAGCCGTCAGCGACTTTGATTACGAATTCCAGATGGCCGGCATGAATCGCAAACTGATGCCGGAAGTCGAAACGGTCTTTCTTGTGCCTTCCGACCAATATCAGTTCGTAAGCGGTACATTTGTGAGAGAAATCGGACTTCTCGGAGGAGATGTCAGCAGTCTGGTCAATGAAGAAATCGCCGGCGCGCTGAAAAAGAAGCACGAAGAATACGCAAAGAAAAACAAACTTTAAGCGATATTAAGAAGTTTTAACTGCAGATTACAACAAAAGCCGTATATTCCGCTCGGAACATACGGCTTTCGTTTTTTTTGTGAACAATCAGAATTGCGTTAAGAATTTTTCTGCAATCACTTCTCCGCAGAGATCCGCAGCTTTCTGTCTGGCCGCGAGAACCTCGGGAGCTGTTTCGCGTCTGACCGGACACCAGGAGTTATCCGGGAATGCAGCATCATCCTTCCAACGAGCAATCAGGTGCCAATGAACGTGCGGCACCATGTTGCCGAACTGAGCCCAATTGATCTTTTCAGGTTTGAGCTCGGCGATCATCGTTCTTTCAATCAGCATCAGAGCGCGCAGAACCAGCATCTGATCCTCTTCGCTCAGATCGCTCATCTCTTTGACGTGCTCGCCCCAAATCAGTCGGTAATAAGCCGGATAGAGGGGATCGGCAACCTGAATGATTCTGAATTTATCGCAGCAGAAAAGAACCTTTTCTGCATTTGCATGACACAAAGGACATTCCTGAGGACTCATAGCAGCACCTTTTCAATTCCGTTTTGTTTAAGTTTCGAGATTGTCTGTTCCATCCAATTCTGGCCGTAGCGGCTCTTCATCATTTCCACAACGAGGAAAGAGCTTTCCGTACCGACATTATCTTCGTATCGGCTCATACCCTGCAGACAGCCCGGACAGGTCGTCACGACACGGACCTTGCCGTGGAAACCGTCGGTATGAAGTTTTTCGGACGCAGCCTTAAGACTCTTTTCCTTCGGGAAACGAACCTGATTGGAAATATCCGGACGTGCGATAGCAAAGGTGCCGCTCTCACCGCAGCAACGCTCGGAAAGCACTACCTTAGATTCATCCGAAGGCTGCAGCAGAGCATTCACCGTTTCAATCGGTTTTCCTTCCCTGAGCGGGCTGTGGCAGGGATCGTGATAGATGTAGCGCACGTTCTTTTCACCGGCGGCAGTTACACCCTTTTCGCGCAAATAGTCGTGAATATCGATCACGCGGCACCCCGGGAAAATCTTCTCCAGGTTGTAGGTCTTCAGCTCGTTAAAGCATGTACCGCAACTGACAACAACCGTTTTGATATCCATGTAATTGAGCGTATTGGCAACTCGATGGAAGAGCACGCGGTTGCGGGTCACGATCTTTTCAGACAGTTCGAGCATGCCGTTGCCCTCCTGCGGATGTCCGCAACAGCGGTAGCCCGGAGGCAGAACAGTCTGAACACCGAGGTCGTAGAGCATGCCCATCGCTGCAATCGAAATCTCGCTGAACAGGCGTTCGCCGCCGCATCCCGGGAAGTAAAAGACTGCTTCGCTCTCGGGTGTCGTCTCATCCTTGTTACGGATGATCGGCACGTAAGTCGAATCTTCGATATCGAGCATGTTTCGTGCTGTCGTCTTGGTCTTAACCACCGGAAGCTTTCGGTTGACGAGGTAAATCACCTTCTTCTTGAGTGCGGGTTCTTCTGTGGTGAAGCCGGGGCGCTTGACCGTACGGGAAGCAATCGGTTTCAGTACATCGGCACCCATGCGTTCGGCCTTGAAGCCGAGCTCAATCAGGCCCTTTCGCATTGCGCGGATCACCAGCGGATTCTCCAATTCAAGGAACTTCAAACCGGCATCCTTGGCAGGGTTGAAGCGCTTCTTGCCGAGTCGATTCAGAATCGAGCGCATCAGCACGGTGACGTGACCGAAGTCGATCTTGACCGGGCACGGCTTGTGACACTTGGAGCAGACCGTACAGTGGTCGGAAATATCTTCGAACTCGGTGAAGTGCGCCAACGAAACGCCGCGACGTGTCTGCTCTTCGTACAGGAAAGCTTCGATCAGCAGGGATGTCGCAATAATCTTGTTTCTCGGCGAATACAGAAGATTGGCGTTCGGAGCATGGTTCGAGCAGACCGGCTTGCACTTGCCGCATCGCAGACATGTCTTGATTTCATCTGCGATCTGCTTGGCATGGCTCTGCTGCATGATGAGAGATTCATAACCGAGCAGATTGAAGGACGGCGTATAAGCAATCGACAGATTAGCCTCGGGACGCAGTTTGCCGCGGTTGAAATTACCTCTCGGGTCGACCTGATTCAGGTAATCATAGAAATCGTCATATCGGCCTTTCTCGACAAATCCGATCTTGGTCATGCCGATACCGTGTTCACCGGAAATAGCGCCGCCGAGCGACTTAGCTACATCCATCAGGTAATCCACGCCCATGTTGGCGACCGCCATCATACGTGTGTCGTCGGAATTTACCGGCAGGTTGGTATGCACATTACCGTCGCCGGCATGCATATGAAGGGCGATAAAGACGCGTCCCTTGAGAATGCGCTTATGAATTTCAGAAATTTCCTGACGGACGGCATCAAATGCTTCGCCGCCGTAGATGCGCTTGAGCGGCTTTTCAACTTCTTCCTTCCAGGAAATACGAACGACGTGGTTCTGAACCAAATCGAGCAGTTTGCCGCCTTCGTAGGGCTTCAGAGCTTCGGCCGAAACAACTCTGCCGAGAGTCTCCAGCGTGGAGTCGGCCTCAGATACCGGCGTATCGAGGTGACGCAGAATGTAGTCCCAGAGTCTCTTAACCTTTTCGAGCACTGCAAAGGCTTCGGGCGCTCTCTGAGCAAGCAGTTCCTGATCGGTAAAACCGGCGGCAGATGCACTCTTGCCGAGCTTGATCGGAGACTTCAGGTATTCAAGCGTTGCATCGATCATCTCGATCTTATTACCGATCGAGCAGCAGATATTGAAGCGTTCCGTCGCATCGGTATAGGCACCGATCGCATCAAGCGGAATCACAATGTCTTCATTGAGTTTGAAGGCATTGGTGTGCTTGGAAATCGCACTTGTCTTAGAACGTTCTGCCCAGAACTGACGGCGTGCCTCGGGCGACTTTGCAATAAATGTCTCGCCGTTGCGCTCGGAGGCAAAATCGCTCACTACATCGACGTGTCTGTCGAGTGCTTCTTCGTCATCGGCAATAATGTCGCCGACAATCACCATCTTCGGATAGACGCCGCGGTTACTCTTCGGCGCATAGTTGATGGCACGCAGATAGCGGTCGTCGAGATGCTCGAGACCGGCAAGCATCACACCGTCGGGCTGACTGTCGAAGTGACGGGAAATCGCATAGATCGCAGGACCTGCGTTGCTTGCGGCACCGTAGAACTCCAGACAGACTGTACGGGCATACTTCGGCATTCTGTGGAGCACAAAGCGTGCCGAAGTCACGATACCGTCGGTACCTTCCTTCTGCAGAGCGGGAAGACCGCCGATAAATTTATTGGAAACATCCTTGCCGAGCCCCGGGAGACGGAAAGACTTGCCGTCGAGCTCGAGAATTCTTTCGCTTAAAACCGACGCTACCGTAGGATCTTTGCCTTTTTCCTTACGAACGATACGGAAGCGGACCTTTTCCTGGTTGTGGATCTTGCCGAGGTTGTGTTCAAGACGCGTTACTTCCAGCCAATAGCCCTGCGGATCGATCATGCGATACCAGCAGATATTGTCGATAGTCGTACCCCAAAGCAACGCCTTCTTGCCGCCGGCGTTCTCGGCAATATTGCCGCCGATCGTACAGGCGTAGTTGGAATTGGGATCGACGGAGAACACCCAGCCTTCGGCCGCTGCTCGGTCGGCCACCATTTTATTGACCGCACCGGTTTCACAGACGATGGTTGCGACCGGTTCGGCTACGCCTTCCAGCGTACGCATCTCTACATCGGAAATACTGTTGAGCTTTTCCGTATTAATGATGGCTGTCTTCTTATGAAGCGGAATAGCACCGCCCGAGTAGCCTGTGCCACCCCCTCTCGGAATGATCGTAAAACCGAGCTCGATAAGAGAATTGACGATGCCGGAGATTTCCTGCTCGCTGTCGGGATAAACAACAACGAAGGGGTACTCTACGCGCCAGTCGGTAGCGTCAGTAACGTGAGAAGCGCGGGAAAAACTGTCGAAGCGGATATTCTGAGCACGGGTGTGGTGCTTGAGCTTCTTGGTCGTGAGCTTTCGGAGATCCCAGGTCTTCTCGAAAGAGCTCTTGAACTTTTCGACCGCAATAAACGAGAGTTCCAGCAGGCGTTCCACCAGCTTGTAGTCATCGTACGAACCCTCGAGGCTGCGCTCGCGGATTGCGTTCAGACGGTGGTACAGCGCCTTTACCAACAGACCGCGTCTCTTGCGGTTGTAGAGCATGTCGTCCTGCAGATACGGGTTGCGCTCGATTACCCAGATGTCACCGAGCACTTCATAGAGCATGCGGGCGGAAATACCGCTCTGACGATGCTCGCGCAGTTTCTCCAAAATACTCCAGGCTTCCTCGCCAAGAATTTTGAACACGATCTCCCGATCGGAGAAAGACGTGTAGTTATACGGAATTTCTCGCAGTCGTCGCGTCTGCTGTTTCGACGTCAAGAATGTAATAAGGTCCTGGGCCATTTTTGTTTATCGCGTATCGTTAAGAGGGGCTTATGGATTGTATATTGGAGAAGAATCTTCAAAAGCACAACCGAAGAGCAGTCATCAATCCTAGTACAGAACGCGAAAATTATGCAGTCCCTTGAAAAAGAATACCTTCAGCGCATCCTCAAAGCCCGCGTCTACGACGTCGCTCAGGAAACTCCCCTTCAGCACGCAAACTTGCTCTCTGACCGAATTAATAACTCCGTCATGCTCAAGCGCGAAGACTTGCAGCAGGTTTTCAGCTTCAAGTTAAGAGGCGCATACAACAAGATTGCCAACCTTTCCGAAGAGGCACGCGCCAAGGGTGTAATTGCTGCCAGTGCGGGCAACCACGCTCAGGGTGTCGCACTCTCTGCCAAAAAACTAGGTTGTCGTGCCGTCATCGTAATGCCGATTACGGCTCCCGATGTAAAGATCAATGCCGTACGCCGACTCGGCGGCGAAGTCGTCCTGTTCGGCGACTCCTTCACCGATGCGGCCAACTATGCAGCCGAACTGCAGGTTAAGGAAGGCCTCACTCCGGTTCACCCCTTCGATGATCCTGATGTCATCGCCGGCCAAGGTACGGTTGCGATGGAAATCGTGCGTCAGATTCAAAAGAGCAACGGCAAAATCGATGCCGTCTTTGTCCCTGTCGGTGGCGGCGGCCTCTTAAGCGGTATTGCCGTTTACATCAAGGCACTCTATCCGGAAATCAAAGTTTTCGGTGTCCAGACTTATGACTCCGACTCCATGAATCAGTCTCTGAAAGCCGGCAAGCCGGTACTTGTCAACGATGTCGGCCTGTTCTCGGACGGCACTGCCGTTAAGTTGGTCGGCAACGAAACGTTCAAACTGGCTGAAAAGTTTGTCGACGGTATCGTCCGCGTCAGTACCGATGAAGTCTGTGCCGCCATCAAGGATATTTTCCAGGACACCCGCAGCATCGTTGAACCGGCAGGCGCACTCTCGGTTGCCGGCATCAAGGCCTATACCAAGATGAATAAAACACAGGGCGAGACATATGTCGGCATTCTCTCCGGCGCCAACATGAACTTCGACCGCATGCGCTTTGTTGCCGAACGCGCTGAAATCGGCGAACACCGCGAAGCACTGTTCTCCGTTACGATTCCGGAAGAAATCGGTTCCTTCCGCAAGCTTGTCAGCCTGCTCGGAAACCGATCCATCACAGAATTCAACTACCGTATTTCGGATGCTAAAGAAGCACGTATCTTCGTCGGCATTCAGACAGCACATCGCTCGGATGCAGACGAACTCTGCCGGATCTTCGAATCGAACGGTTTCCCGACGATCGACATCACCGACAACGAAATGGCCAAGACTCACCTTCGCTACATGGTGGGCGGCCACTCCGCACTCGCTACCAACGAACGCCTGATCCGTTTTGAGTTTCCGGAACGCCCCGGTGCTCTCGGCAAGTTCCTGGCCACCGCCAATCCGGGCTGGAACATTTCTCTCTTCCACTACCGCAACCAGGGTGCCGACTACGGCCGAGTACTTGCCGGTATTCAGGTTCCGCCGGAAGACAATGACAAGTTTGAGGAATTCCTCAAGACCCTCGGCTACGTTCACGTAGAAGAGACTGACAATCCGGCCTACAAACTCTTCCTCGGATAAGAGGTTTTTCTAAAAACAGAACCGCCCGGATTTTCCGGGCGGTTCTTTAAGCAGATTATGAACAGAGAAGATATCAAGCAGGAAACCGTCGAGCGGGTCATGGAGCGTCTCTCGCCCGAGGCAAGATTTGCACTGCACACACTCTCCGAAATGCAGAAGCGCTCTCCCGAAGACGTGCTGCGCGACGAAATCAAAAACTATATCGAAGGCAAACTTCCTGCTATCGATATCGACGCCGTCATGCGTTCTCTGAAAGATACGGCCTATCGGGCCGGGTACATCATCGGCAGCGTCCGCAACTTTGCCAGACGCTGGAATAACGACGATTAAACCAGACGGATTTCACCGCCTTCATCGATCAGTTCGAGGTCGTACTTCTTTTCGCCGTTGATCTCTTCGACCCATGCGGCAATCGGCTCTTCCTCATCGATATACGTGTTGATGTAGTTTTCTGCTTCAAGCTTGGTCGCGAAGTTTTCGCAACCGTCGTGGTACTGAACAATAATCTGTGTAACTACGTCTCTTCTCATAAGTCGGTGCCGCTTTTGGCGGCACTCCTCCTTCATCTTTCAATCAATTATTCGGTCGGCATACTGCCGATTACGTCGGCTACCGATGCTGTCAGACGCTTGGCAAATGTGAGTTCAAGGAACTCATTTGGACCGTGTGCGTTGGACTCCGGTCCGAGTACACCGGAAACCATAAAGGCTGCGGCAGGCCATGTCTCGGCAAAATAGCCGAGCAAAGGAATCGACGCGCCGATTCCCATATAAGCCGGATCGGCATTCCAGAACTTATTCGAGGATTCTCGGTAAGCCTTTTCAAGCCACGGCGGAGGCAACGGAGCAAAAAAGCCGTTGCCCGCGCTCTGCGGACGAAACTTTACGTCGGCTCCGAAAGGCGCATCTGTCGTCAGCACTTCGCCCAGGGCTTCGATCGCTTTCTCTGCATTGACGGTCGGCGGAATACGCATGCTGAGTTTGAGCGTTGTATACGGGCGAAGCACATTACCTGCGGACTGACAGTCGGGAATACCGCTGCAACCGATAACCGACAAAGACGGCTTCCAGTTGCGGCTGAGCATATTTTCGAGCGGATCGGCGTTAAGTGCCGATGTACCGCCTCTCCAGGGATAAGCATCGTTCAGACCGTTTTCGAGCGCGTTGACGACGTCCCGGGTCTGATCGACAACTGCGTCCGGAATATCAGTATTGAACGCACTGCCGATTACCTTACCGCTGCGGCTGTCTTCGATGCGGTCCAGTAACTGACGGGCGATCATGAAGGAACTCGGCACCAAGCCGCCTGCCTCTCCGGAATGCACGCCGTGACCGAGAACACCGACCTCGAGTTCGCCGAGCACAAAGCCGCGCAGAGACTGAGTCAGCCAGAGGCGGTCGTAATCACCGCAGGAGCTGTCAAGTACCAGTACCAGACCGACATCGCCGAGTCTGTCCTTAACAGACTCCAGATATGCCTCATAGTGTTCGGAACCGGATTCTTCTGCAGTCTCAAACAACGCTACACAACGCGGTCGGTCGATCCCGAGTTCGTCGAGCGCTTTGACCGCAGCCAGACTGCAGAACCAGGAGTAGCCGTCATCGGCTGCGCCGCGGCCGTAGAGACGTCCGTTTTCAACAACCGGCTCCCATGCAGATTTATTTTCATCCCAACCGACATTGGGCGGCTGCTTATCCAGGTGACCGTAAAGGAATACGGTTTTGCCGTCGGCTTTGCTGCCGGTGCCGGGAATATCGGCAAAGAGGCAGGGAGGCATACCGTCGGCTTTAAGCGTCTCGAAGGTAATACCTTCGAAATTCAAAGTTTCGGCCCACTGCTGAGCAAAGCTAAGAGCGTCCGAAAGGATGCCGTTCTTTTCCCAATTTTCATCGAAGTTAATCGAAAGAGCGGGAATACGGACAAAGTCCTCAATTGCAGCCTGTACACGGCTGTCCCAGTGCGAACAGACATTTTCGAAAATTTTATCCAGCACTTTTGTCTTACTCCTTCACGATAAATGCGCTGATTCCTGTGCGTTCTTTGATCTCATCGGCAAGACTTCTGGCCTGATCGGGCAGATAGCCGCTGCCGATCAGTACTTTGTAGGACGCCCCCGATGCTTCCACCCGGGTTGTCGAACTGAGCTGAGGATCGATTTCAGCCCGCACTTTAGCTGCGAGATTCTCGGCATTGACCTTGTCTTTAAAGACGCCGAGCTGAATGGCATAGCGGTTTCCGGCCGTCTGAATCGGTACCATTTCCACCCTAGCCTCTTCAACCGAAGAACTTCCGTCTGCCATCACAAAAACGCCTTCTTCAATAAATTTCTTTCCGGCTGAAACCGCTTCGGCCGACGGAGCCTGATCGGGTTCGATCGTTGCAACAGGTTCGATCGTAATGCTCTGAGCCGAAATAATTGCTTCCATCGGATCGGGTTCTGCAGTCTGCAATACCGCTGCTGTCGACGCAACCGTATCCGCAGCAACCGACTGTGTTACCGCTGTCGTTGCCGCCGCGGCCGTCACAGCGCTCTTTACGACCGGAGCCGTTACGGATTTTTCGGCAGAGTCCGTACCGAACCAGGAACTCTTTCCTCCCCAGCTGCCGGACGCGATCTGCTTGCGGGTAATACGCTCGACTCTGACACGTGCTGTCCCTTTATTGACGTATCCGAGTTTATGAGCAGCGGCGTATGAAAGGTCGATAACCCGGCTGTGCAGGAAGGGACCGCGGTCATTAACACGCACAATCACACTTCTGCCGTTCTCAAGGTTGGTTACCCGGGCATAGCTCGGCAACTCCATCGTTGTGTGAGCTGCCGTCATTTCATACATGTTGTAGCGCTCGCCGATAGAAGTCTTTTTTCCGTGAAACTGTTTGCCGTACCAGGAAGCATATCCGGTCTGCACGAGCGTCTTGTCGCCGGTCTGCGGTACGTAACGCTTGCCCATCACTTTGTACGGACGGTTGGCTGCGGCAACCGGTTTTTCCACCCTGGGCACCGCATCTTTGGTCGACATGCGGTAATTGCTCCAGCCGGACGGAGGGCCGTCATTTTGAAAATATTTACCGGAATTGGTACTGCATCCGGCAAGCCCCAGGAAAAGGGGAAGGGCTAAAAACCATAATCGGCACAATCGCATTGCTGTCCCCTTCTCGGAAGGAATACGGTGTCACCCGACGTATCAGACGCGGGTAGTCATTTGATAGGGAGCCTCCCTCAGGCGGCTTTCCGAAGAAATCATCATCAGAATACCGCAGCAGATACCCAGAATCAAAAGTGCCGTTCCGCCGTAGCTCATGAAGGGAAGCGGCACGCCGACCACCGGAAGAATACCGCTGACCATACCCATATTCACGAAGGAATACATCAGGAAAATCGTAGCGATGGCACCGGCAATCAGACGCTCGAACGTATCCTGAGCATGATTGGCAATCCAAAGCGTTCTGCCGATCAGAAGCATATAGAGCACGATCAGAGAACAATTCCCCATAAAGCCGAATTCTTCCGAATACACAGCGAAAAGGAAGTCGCTGGTACGCTCGGGAATAAAGTCGAGATGGGCCTGAGTGCCGTTCATCCATCCCTTGCCGTAAAGACCGCCCGAGCCGATCGCAATAATCGCCTGCAACGTATGGAAGCCTGCTCCGAGCGGATCCGAACTCGGATCAAGAAGCGTCATCACTCGCTGCCTCTGATAGTCATACATCATGGTCCAGGCGATCGGCAGCATCACCAGCACGCCGGCAATGGCCGTCCAAAGAAACTTCCAGCTGATACCGGCAAAGAAGATCACGGCAAAGCCGGAACAGAACACCAGAATCGAAGTACCCAGGTCAGGCTGCTTCAAAATCAGCATGACCGGCAGAATAAGCAATACGAAGGCAACGGCGTAATCCCACCAACGCAGGCTCTCCTCTCTCATCTGAAAGTAAGTCGCCAGCAGCAGCGGAGTCGCAATCTTCATTAATTCCGACGGCTGAATCTGCGCAACGCCGATATTGAGCCAGCGCGTCGCCCCTTTGATGCTGACACCGAACAGCAATGTCGCCACCAGAAGAATCAGACCGAACACATATGCCGGGACCGAAATCATTCTCAGCCACTTGGCCGGAACCATTGCGACCATCAGCATCGCAACGCAGGCCACGCTGATGTTGCGGATCTGGCCGTCGATACGCCACGGGAAGCTGTAACCGGCGGAGTACAGCGTTACAAAACCGACTGCTGTAATCAGACTGACAATCGCAAGCAGACTCCAGTCGATCGAAAGCAAAAAGCGCGCTACCAGGCCGATGATTTTTTCAAACCAGCCGGAACTGTTTCTTGAATAACGACTGCTCATTTCTTCACCTTCTTGGCAGCGGCCTCAGCTTCCTGCGGCTTGCCGTGATTTTCAAGGAGGTAGTAGTCCATGATCTTTCTGGCCAACGGCACTGCCGTGGTCGCTCCGAAACCGCCGTTTTCCACGAGAACGGCAAGAGCGATCTTCGGCTTTCTGTACGGCGCGTAGGCAATGAAGAGAGCGTGATCGCGGTAACGCTCTTTGATCTTGTCCTTATCGTAATAGGCGCCCTGCTTGATGCCGAGCACCTGGGCCGTACCGGTTTTGCCGGCGACATCGTACTTTGCATCCTTAAAGAGCAACTTGGCCGTACCGCTTCGGGTTACCTCACGCATTGCACTGCGTACGATCAGAAGGTGCTCCTTCTTGAGCGGAATCACACCTACAGGATCCTTACCGACAAATACCTCTTCGCCTGTTACGGTATCAACCTTCTTCTTGACGAGATGCGGACGCATGATGACACCGTCGTTCGCCAATGTTGCTACGGCATGCGCAAGCTGAAGAATCGTGAAGTTGTTGTAACCCTGACCGATACCGGCTGAAATCGTTTCACCCGGGATCCACGCCTTCTTGTAGCGTTTTTCCTTCCAAGCCTTCGACGGCAGTACGCCTCTGAATTCACCCTTCAGGTCGATGCCGGTGAGCTGTCCGAAACCCCAAGGTTCCATGAAATCGTGAATCTTGTCGATGCCCATTTCCTGAGCAAGCGAGTAGTAGTAGACGTCGGAGGAAACAACGATCGAGCGTCTCATATCCACCGGACCGTAACCCTTACCGCGCGTCGAATCTCGGAATACGTGATTGCCGTACGTAAAGGAACCGTTGTCCTGAATAACCTTGTAAGGAGAGCGCGTACCGGTCTCAAGCGCAGCAAGCGCCATAAACGGCTTATAGGTCGAACCGATCGGATACAAGCCCTGCAAAGGACGGTTCATCAGCGGCTTATCGATATCTCGGTTAAGCGAATTCCACGTATCGTGGTCGATACCGTCGACAAAAAGATTGGGATCGAAGCTCGGACTCGAAACAAATGCGAGCACTTCGCCGGTAGAGGGTTCGATCGCAACAACCGCACCGCGGCGGCCTTTGAGTTCCCTGTAGATTTCTCTTTGCAGGCCCATGTCGATCGAAAGAATCAGATCCTTGCCGGGGTTGGGCTCTGTCTTGGAAAGAGAACGGATCGGACGACCCGAAGCTCGTACTTCAACCTGCTCAAAACCGGGTTCGCCGTGCAGATCCTTTTCATAGGAAAGTTCGAGACCGATCTTGCCGATATTGAGCGTACCTTCGTAGTCGCGCTCTTCCCCGCCTTCTTTCAGACGGTTCTGATCCCTCTGAGAAATACGGCCGATATAACCGACTACCGGTGCGGCAGCTGCACCCTGCGGGTAGCGGCGGTGCAGGCGGGAACTGACCTCAACACCCGGAAAACGCCAGGCTTGAGCAATGAAACGAGCAACCTCTTCATCGGTCAGATTCGTTTTGACCGGAACCGGACTTAAGCGCGGCAGTTCGTCCTTAAGACGGAAAAAGCGTCGGCGGTCGTACTTGCTGATTTCAATGATTTTGCCGAGTTCGTCGAGCGTCTTGTTAAGCCCCTGCACCTTGGCGGGCACTAGCTCCAGAGAATAAATCGGCTCGTTGACGGCAAGCAGTTCGCCGTGACGGTCGCGGATCACACCTCTTCTCGGTGCGTGCGCCGTTTCTGTAATACGGTTGTTTTCAGCTTTATTGACGAAGCTGTCGTATTCGATCACCTGAAGCCACAGGAAGCGGCAGGCAAGAATGCCGTACAACAGGAACATCACGACGGCAAACTGCCAGCAGCGACTCTTAAATACCTGTTTGCTTTGTTTAACCAACTCTTCGTTAAAGCGGCTCACGGTGCTCTACTCTCTATGGGAGAAAATACTTCCGGACAGCAGCCAGCTCCAAATCGGCCAGATCACAACACTTACCCCGGCCTTGGCAAGCCATGCCCAGGAAAATGTGAAATCACCGAGGAACAGGCTCTCCGCGGTGAGAATAACGGTCGGCAACAGAAAAACCGGTATCAGGTTCAGAGCCTGACCGATACCGGAGAGCCACTGCAGACGCAGGCTCATCAGCTGTGTAATGAATACGGCTGTGCAGAAAATCAGAGCGTTCTGACCGAATACGGCACCGGTACCCGCATCAACCAAAATACCGAGAAGAAATACGAGCAGAAAGTACATACGCTCCGGTCGGTAAATCGACCAGAACACCAGACTCAGATACAGGCAGCTCGGCACCATCGGTTCGCTGCTCCAGGGAAGCAGATCAAGCAGCCAGCATAAGATCAAAGTACCGTAAACCCAGATAGGACCGGCAAGAGACGGATCGCCTTCGCGGCGCTCGCGTTTTTGGAGAATCCAGCCTTGAGATAACTTGCTCATCGCCTTACAGCCCTCCGGCGCTGTCCGTCTTTCACTTCTTCATTTTCCTGCAGCGGCTTGACGCGCTCGGTATCAACAAGAAGCACCAATACGGAATTACCTTTGTTAATGCTCTTGGGACAGGCAACGGATACGTTGCTGTAGATCTCGGCGGCCGAAGGCTTGGAGTACATCACGACACCGACCGGAATACCTCTCGGATAAATACCGTCGAGACCGGAGGTAACAACCTTGTCGCCGGGTTTGATTTCTTCATTGAAAGGAAGATCGCGGCTGATAAGTGTGGAACCGTCTCCCGATCCCTGCAGAACGCCGAATACGCCGGCTCTCTTAAACATGACAGGAATCTGCTGATCCTTGTCCTGAATCAGCTGAATGATGCTCGACTGCTGGGAGACACGAATAATCTGTCCGGCCAGCCCGGCTTCCGAAATTACGGGCATACCGACTTTCAGCCCGTCGTCGGAACCGCCTTTAATCGTAAATGTCTGGGTATAGCCGTCGGAATTGACGCGAATGACGTCAAAGAGCTGAGACGGCACTGCGTAGCTTTCTTTAGCTTTCAGAAGCTGTCGCAGGGAGATGTTTTCCGACAGAACTTCCTCAAAGCGCAGCGCATCGAGCTGCAGCTTCTTATTTTCTTCACGCAGTACCTGATTTTCGGAAACAAGTCGTGCTTTTGAGCGCACGTGCTCGGACAGGCCCGTCAGCCCCTCAAGGGGGCCGGCCATCATGCGGTAGGCGCCTTCGGAAAAATCCGCAAGACTCGAGCGGACCGGATCCATGAACTGGATCTTATGGTCCACGGTGATGCAAAGAATGGAAAGCGCCGCAAAAAAGCCAAAACTGGTAAACAGCGAGACTCCAGAATCGAAGAATCTCTTACCAGAAGAGGGACCTGCCATAAAACTCCCGACTTAACCGAAGCAGAAGATAGAGTCTTCGATCTTGCCGATGCCTTCAAGGGCGATGCCGCAACCGCGTACAACGCAGCTCAAAGGATCGTCGGCGATCACAACGGGCAGACCGGTTTCTTCCATCAGCAGTCGGTCGAGGTCGCGGAGAAGTGCACCGCCGCCGGTAAGCATCAGACCGCGTACAGCGATATCTGCACCGAGTTCCGGAGGAGTCTGTTCGAGAGCCTTCTTAACAGCACCGACCACCTGATTGAGCGGTTCGGTAAGAGCTTCGAGCACTTCGTTGCTGGAAATTGTGAAGGAACGGGGCACGCCTTCGGAGAGGTTGCGGCCGGTCACTTCGAATTCTCTGACTTCGCTGGAAACGAAAGCAGAACCGATTTCCTTCTTGATGATTTCGGCTGTCGGTTCACCGATCTGCATGCCGTAGTTGCGGCGGATGTAGTCGATGATGGCCTGGTCGAACATATCGCCGCCGACACGTACGCTGCTGGCGTAAACGATACCGCCCAAAGAGATAACGCCGACTTCGGTTGTACCGCCGCCGATATCGATCACCATGGAGCCGGCAGCTTCGGAAACCGGCAGGCCTGCGCCGAGAGCGGCGGCCATCGGTTCTTCAATCAGGTAAACCTGCTTGGCACCGGCTGCTTCGGCACTTTCCTTAATGGCACGGCGTTCGACCTGTGTGGAGCCGAAAGGCACGCACACAACGATACGGGGTCTCGGAGAGAAGATGCTCGGCGTATGAACTTTCTTGATGAAGCTCTTGAGCATCTGCTCAGTAACTGTAAAGTTGGCAATTACGCCGTCCTTCATCGGACGGATAGCTTCAATATTGCCCGGAACGCGGCCGAGCATATTCTTTGCTTCGCGGCCTACCGCTCTGACATCAAGTTTGTTTTTATTACTTTTATCGGTGCGAACGGCAACAACGCTCGGTTCGTCAAGAACCATGCCTTTGCCTTTGCAGTAAATCAACGTGTTAGCTGTACCGAGGTCAATAGCCAAATCGTTGGAAAAGTAGCTTCTAAGAGCTCCGAACATCACTTCCCCCTGTTACCTTTTCGATAGGTAAATTTCACCACATCAGTGAAACTCAAATCAGCCCATGATGATAGACTAAAAAGCATTGCGCCATTCTGAAATGAGAATGGTTTTACGCGTGGAAACAAGAAGAAATCGAGTTTTCCTTTAATTTTTTTTACGACAAATGGCTCTTACTCTTAATGACGTCCGCCGAATCTCCGATTTGGCCCGTATCGAACTCTCCGATGAGAGTGCCGAGAAGATGCTCGTTGAGCTCAACGACATTCTTCAGATGGTTGAAAGAATCCAGTCTGTTGATACAGAAGGTATCGCCCCCATGCCCCACCCCTTCGGCGGTGAACAAAGGCTCCGGGAAGATGAGGTTACCGAACCTGACAACCGCTCTGAAAATATGAAGAACGCCCCTGATGAAATGGACGGCCTCTTCCTTGTACCTAAAGTTATTGAATAAAGACTATGACGGATCTCACCAATCTGACCGTTGCAGAAACCAGCCGACTGCTCGCCGGCAAGGAAGTTTCTGCCGTTGAACTTGCTCAGGCCTACCTCGAAAAGATCAAGGCCTCCGACATCAATGCATATCTGAGCGTCAACGAAGACGCAACGCTCGAGCAGGCTAAGCAGGCCGATGCCCTTATCGCCGAAGGCAAGGGCGGTGCTCTCACCGGCGTTCCCGTTGCTCACAAGGATATTTTTGTCACCCGCGAATGGCCGAGCACTGCCGCAAGCAAGATGCTCGAAGGCTACATGAGCCCCTTTGACGCTACTGTCGTCGAGCAGCTCAAGGCCGCCGGCATGGTCTGCCTCGGTAAGACCAACTGCGACGAATTCGCTATGGGTTCCACCACTGCCAACAGCGCATACGGCAAGACTCTGAATCCCTGGAACAAGGACGTTGTCCCGGGCGGTTCCTCCGGCGGTTCCTCCGCCTGCGTTGCCGCACGCCTCGCTCCTGTTGCCACCGCCACCGATACAGGCGGCTCGATCCGTCAGCCGGCTGCCTTCTGCGGCGTCACCGGTATCAAGCCGACATACGGCCGTCCGAGCCGCTGGGGCATGATCGCTTTCGCATCCAGTCTTGATACTGCCGGCGTTATCGCTCAGACCGCCGAAGACTGCGCCATGGTTCTCTCGAACATGGTCGGTTTCGACCACCGCGATTCCACCAGCATCCAGATGCCCGGCGAAAACTTCATGAACGACCTCGGCAAGGGTGTCCAGGGTCTTCGCGTCGGTGTACCTCGCGCATGGATGGAAAAGCTCAATCCCGAACTGAAGAAGTCGATCGAAGACGCTCTTGTCGAATACCAGAAGCTCGGCGCCACACTTGTCGACATCGAACTGCCGACTGCCGAACTCGGTGTTCCCGTCTACTACATCATCGCTCCGGCTGAAGCCAGCTCCAACCTGAGCCGCTTCGACGGCGTCCGTTACGGTCACCGCGCCGAAAACTACGACGACCTCGTCGACATGATCAAGCGCAGCCGCTCCGAAGGTTTCGGTGCAGAACCGAAGCGCCGTATTCTCATCGGCACATACGTTCTCTCGCACGGCTACTACGACGCCTACTACATCAAGGCTCAGCAGGTCCGCCGTCTGATCTCCCAGGAATTCGACCGTATCTTCGATCAGTCCTGCGACATCATCGCCTGCCCGGTCTCCACAGACGCTGCTTTCGGCTACGACGACAACAAGGATCCTCTGTCCCTGTACCTGAGCGACTTGTTCACAGTTCCCGGCTCTCTGGCCGGTCTGCCGAGCATGAGCGTTCCCTGCGGCATCAGCTCCAAGGGCCTGCCGTTCGGTCTGCAGCTGATCGCTCCGAAATGCCGCGAAGGCCGTCTGCTCAACGCAGCCGATGCATACCAGAAGGTTACCGACTGGCACACCAAAGCTCCGAAGGGATACTAAAAAGAGGTTTTTATGGAATGGGAAGTTGTAATCGGACTTGAAACACACGTCCAGCTTTCGACCAAGAGCAAAATTTTTTCCGGCGCATCCTGCGCATTCGGAGCCGATCCCAATACACACGCCTGTCCGGTTGACCTCGCTCTTCCGGGCTGCCTGCCGGTTCTGAATAAGGGCGCTGTCGAGCGTGCCATCCGTTTCGGCGTTGCTATCGACGCTACGGTTGCCAACCGCTCCGTTTTCGCCCGCAAGAACTATTTCTACCCTGATCTGCCCAAGGGCTATCAGATCAGCCAGTTCGAGTACCCGGTCGTTATCGGCGGT
>CAZNBL010000003.1:0-36011 GCA_964571375.1 uncultured Burkholderiaceae bacterium | reverse complement strand
GTCACCGACTCCGAAGGCAATACATACACAAAGACTGTGGAACTGACCCGCGCTCATCTTGAAGAAGATGCCGGCAAGAGTATCCACGGTGTTGTTCACGGCAAGACAGGTATTGACCTGAACCGTGCCGGCACTCCGCTGCTTGAAATCGTGACCGAACCGGTCATGCACAGCGCAGAAGAAGCTGTTGCTTATGCCAAGACCCTGCACGACCTCGTTGTCTGGATCGGCATCAGCGACGGCGACATGCAGAAGGGTAACTTCCGTTGCGACGCCAACGTTTCCGTCCGCCCGAAGGGCCAGAAGGAATTCGGCACCCGTACCGAAGTGAAGAACCTCAACAGCTTCCGCTTCCTGCAGGCTGCCATCGAGTACGAAGTTGCCCGTCAGATCGACGTGATCACCAGCGGCGGCAAGGTTGTTCAGGCTACGATGCTTTACGATCCGGACCGCAACGAAACACGTCAGATGCGTTCCAAGGAAGACTCGATGGATTACCGTTATTTCCCGGATCCCGATCTGCTTCCGCTCGAAATCTCCGACGAATGGATCGATTCCGTCCGCAAGGAAATGCCGGAACTGCCGCAGACTATGCGTACCCGCATGATCGAAACTTACGGCCTGAAGGAAGCCGATGCTTATCAGCTTACTTCCGACCGTGCTCTGGCCGTTTACTTCGAAACCGTGGCTGTCGAAACCAAGGATCCGAAGTCCGCTGCCAACTGGATCCGCGGCGATGTTCTCGCAAGCCTCAACAACGCAGAACTCGACATCAGCGAATGCCCGGTTTCCGCCCTGCAGCTCGCTCAGATCATCAAGCGCTTTACTGACGGTACGATCAACCAGAAGGGCGCCAAGACAATCTTCACTGCTATCTGGGAAAAGGAAGGCGACGACGTCGATGCTCTTATCGAATCCAAGGGCTTGAAGCAGATCTCCGATACCGGCGCCATCGAAGCCGCTATCGACCAGGTTCTCGCAGAAAACCAGAAGATGGTCGAAGAGTACAAGGCCGGTAAGGACAAGGCTTTCAACGCTCTCGTCGGTCGTGTTATGCGCGCCACCAAGGGCAAGGCCAATCCGGCTCAGGTTAACGACATCCTCAAGGCCAAGCTCTCCTAAGAAGCTTTACCGATAAAGGATTCGTCCTAAAAAACAAAGCACCCCTCGGGGTGCTTTGTTGTTATCTGCGGCAAAAAAATCAGATCTTCTTGGAACCGTAGAGGTTGCGATAGTTTTCGATCGCAGCGCTGTAGACAGCAAGTTCAGGAACGTCTGTCTGCTTCAGATAGTTCATCAGGTCGGCCAACGAAGCAATGCTGACGACAGGAATGTTATAGATTTCTTCAACGTGTTCAACGGCAGAAACCGGTTCGACATGCTCGGCGGTACCGGCGCATTCCATGCGGTCCAGAGCAATCAGAACACCTGCAGGTTCCGCACCGTTCTGCTTGATGATTTCAACGGATTCACCGACGGAAGTACCTGCAGAAATCACGTCGTCAATAATGATGACTTTACCCTTAAGAGGGGCGCCGACCACGACACCGCCTTCACCGTGATCCTTCTTTTCCTTGCGGTTGTATGCATACGGAACGTCGCAGCCGAGCTCGGCCAGACGGATCGAAACAGCTGCGGCAAGCGTAATACCCTTGTAGGCCGGACCGAAGATCATATCGAATTCAACGCGACCTTCATTCTTTGCCTTCAGAAGAGTCTTGGCATAAAAATCTGCAAGTTTTCCAAGACTGGAACCGCAGTTAAAAAGACCGGCATTAAAGAAATAAGGCGAGAGACGGCCTGCTTTCGTTTTAAACTCTCCGAAGCGGAGAACATTGGTTTGAATAGAAAATTCAATAAATTGCTGTTCCAGTGTTGACATAGGTGATTTGATTCCCAGAATATTGCACAACTTCGCTATTTTACTTCTTCGGAGGGCATTCCTTGCTTCGTATCATCACGGCCAATACCAACGGCATCCGCAGTGCCGCTAAAAAAGGTTTTCTTCAATGGCTTTCCGCTCAGGATGCCGATATTGTCTGCATTCAGGAGTTAAAGGCTCAGGCCGCTGATTTATCGGCCGATTACACTGAATTCCCGGGCTACCGCTACTATGCCCATTACGCTGAAAAGAAGGGCTACTCGGGTTGTGCGGTTTACTCCAGAATCGAACCTCAACAGGTACGCATCGGTTTCGGCAACGAGGAATTCGACGCCGAAGGCCGCTATGTCGAACTCGAGTTCGACAACCTGATTTTGGTCAGCGTCTATATTCCTTCCGGCAGCTCCTCCGAAGAGCGTCAGGCCGCCAAATTCCGTTTCCTCGATGCATTCCTGCCCCACTTAAGAGAACTTAAGGCACGCGGCAAAGAAGTCGTTTTCTGCGGCGACGTCAATATCGCCCATAAGGAAATCGACATTAAGAACTGGAAGGGAAATCTCAAGAATTCCGGCTTCCTGCCCGAAGAAAGAGGCTGGCTCGACAACCTGTTCGGCACCGAAGGCTGGGTCGACGTCTTCCGCACCCTGGAAAAAGGCCCCGACCTCTATACTTGGTGGAGCAACCGCGGTCAGGCAAGAGCCAAGAACGTCGGCTGGCGTATCGACTACCAGATCGCCACACCCGCGTTTGCCGCTTCTGCCCGAAATACATCGATCTACAACGAGGAACGCTTCTCCGATCACGCCCCTCTCATCGTAGATTACGAATGGAATATTTAAAGGACTCCGTATGACGCTCGAACAGCTACTTTTTTCTCAGGGTTTCGGTACACGCTACGACTGCCGCGGCCTGATCGCCGCCGGCAAAGTAAGCATCAATAATGCGGTCATCGACGATCCGGACGAAGAGGTCGATTTCGAAGACGGCGACACCTTCTCTGTGGACGGTGTTGTCTGGCCTTATTACGAAAAAGCCATTCTTGTCATGAATAAGCCCGAACACTACGAATGTTCGGCCAAGCCCCTCGCACATCCGAGCGTCAACTCTTTGCTGCCCGCTCCGCTCAGAAAGCGCAACGTACAACCGATCGGACGTCTTGACGAAGACACAACCGGCCTGCTTCTCTTTACCGACGACGGTAAGCTCAATCACGTCCTGACGCACCCGAAGAAGAAGGTTGCCAAGATCTACGAAGTCGGTCTGCGACACCCGGTCACCCAGACATTCGTCGACACGCTTCTCGCCGGCGTCGTACTGCGCGACACCAACGAAAAGGTTCAGGCCGCCGACTGCGAGATCGTCAATGATCTGATGATCCGCCTGACAATCACTCAGGGTAAATATCACCAGGTCAAGCGCATGGTCGCAGCTGCTTCCAACCGTGTTCAGTCTTTGCGCCGCGTTCAGTTCGGCAAACTCGTACTTCCCGCCGAGCTCGCTCCCGGCGAATGGAAGTGGATCCCGAATTCCTCTGAAATCCTCTGATCGCGATGCCGGGTTTTCTGAAACCGATCTCCTCGCTGGCAGCTATTTACTGTCAGGGAATCTGTCTGAGATTTTTCTGTCTCGGCTTCTCTGCCGGCCTGCCTCTGCTGCTTGTCATCGGCACTCTGAGCTTCTGGTTAAGAGAGGCCGGTGTCGATCTCACAACGATCGGATTTATGTCGTGGATCGGTCTGATCTACGGTTGCAAATGGCTCTGGGCACCGTTTATCGACTCCGTTCCGGTCCCTTGGCTTTCACGAAAACTCGGTCAGAGAAGAGCCTGGCTTTTGATCGCTCAGATCGGCGTTATCGCCGGGCTTCTCGGCCTGGCATTCAACGATCCGAAACAAAGCCTTATGGTCACGGCAGCATTTGCCATGCTGACCGCATTCTCAAGTGCCACCCAAGATATTTCTCTGGATGCCTACCGAATCGAAAGTGCCGATGTTTCCATGCAGGGGGCGCTCGCGGCTTCCTATCAGACCGGATACCGCCTCGCAATGATCTGGGCCGGAGCCGGAGCCTTCGCGCTTGCGGCCTTTTATGCTGAATCGGACGCCTACAGCCACGCCTCCTGGACATTCGCCTACTCGGTGATGGCTGCATCGATGTTGGTCGGCGCCGCAACCACACTCCTTTCTCCGACAACAGAAACAGACTGCGATAAAAGCGCCGAGAAACCTTTCCGACGCTTCTCCCTTAAAGGACTCAAGGCTCTCTGCGTTACGCCGTTTACGGACTTCCTGGTGCGCTACAGATGGCATGCCGCACTGATCCTTGCACTGATTGCAACATACCGCATCAGCGACGTCGTTATGGGTGTTATGAGCAACCCGTTCTACCTGGATATGGGCTTTACGAAGCAGGAAATCGCGGCGATTTCCAAGATATTCGGTGTAGTGATGACATTGGCAGGCGCCTTTACGGGCGGCGCCCTGGTGATGAAATTCGGTGTCTTCAAGACACTCTTTCTCGGAGCAGCGCTGTCTTCTCTGACCAATCTGCTCTTCTCGATGCTTGCCTTGATAGGCCACAGCGTACCGTTCCTCGTTGCTACGGTTTCCGCCGATAACCTTGCGGGCGGCATAGCAAGTGCGGCGTTTGTCGCGTACCTGTCCGGGCTTACCAATCAGAAGTACTCGGCCACACAGTACGCACTCTTCTCTTCGATCATGCTGATGCTGCCAAAACTGACTGCCGGCTTCTCAGGCATGATGGTCGAATCTATGGGCTATCAGGCCTTCTTTACCCTGACAGCGGCAATGGGGATCCCGGTGCTGCTTCTGATCCCCTTTGCATCCAAAGCCCGTCCCGGACAGGACGGGAAACAATAGATTCCGCTTCTTACTCTTCGGTATTGGTTTCGTCGAGTTCGGGAATTGCGTAGCCGTGCACTTCGAAAGCAATTTCGGCAACACAGGAAGCCAGGTCGGAAAGGGCTTCCGGCAGATTGGCAAGCGGAACATCTCTGTCTAAGTCACGCTTAGTTGCTGCAAATTCACCGAGTGCATCTTTCGGCAGGTGACGGAAGATACCCATCAAGGCTGCAGCAATCTTCGGATTGCTGGTTTCAAGCAATTCCGGCCATTGCTGACAAGCTTCAAGGAAGCCCATTGCAAACGGTTCGATCGCTGCGATGGCGAGCGGGCCGCCGAGCGGCTTTCCGCTGTCGTCTTCAAGCTCAAAATAAGCCGGATCCAACAGTTCGGAGTTCTTCATCGTCTCTTCGATCTCGCTCATACGAGCCTTGAGCAGGCCGACGAGTTTTCTGTCTGCGTCGGCGTCACCTGTTGTGGACTCTTTGCCCTCAGTGCTGAAAACCGTGCTGATCCATTCATGTGCCTTGGGCTTTTTCTTCAAAAGCAGGATTGCAGTCATGTAGCCGTCGGCTTCACAGACATCCATCGGGCCCTTATCCTCGTCGATACTTGCTAAAAATTCGTCGATTGCGACGAGATCAACTGCTGTTTTTTCCGTAGTTTCAGTCATGTCTGTTGCTCACAAATTTATTGATTGCGGTCTTAATACGTGTCGTTTCGCTCATCGACAGCAGGCGCTTGGCAAAGCGTTCGCATTCCTGCTTGGAGACTGAGCGGATGATCTCTTTAACCTGCGGGATCTGAAGGGCGGCCATCGATAATTCCGGCACACCGATACCGATAAAGAACGGAGCCATTTCAGGGTGTCCGCCCATTTCGCCGCAGATGGAAAGTGTTTTCTTCAGGCGTCTTGCCGTACGTGCCACATTGGCAATCATACCGAGGATCGCCGGATGGCAGGACTCATAAAGCGGTGCCACCAGCGAATTGCCGCGGTCGACGGCGAGCGTGTACTGAATCAGGTCGTTGGTACCGATCGATGCAAAATCCACTTCTTTCAAGAACGGCGCGGGCTTGTAGGCAATCGCCGGCAGTTCGATCATGATGCCGAGCGGAATCTTTTCATCGAATGCGATTTCCTTTTCTCTGAGCTGCTGCTTTGCAAGTTCCACGTAACGCTTGGCCTCGCGGATTTCTTCGAGCGTCGTAATCATCGGGAACATGATCTTGACCTTACCGAAGGCAGATGCACGCAGAATCGCTTTCAACTGCGTCAGGAACAGATCGGGATTGACCAGAGAGAAACGGATCGCTCTTAAACCGAGAGCGGGATTTTCTTCCTCCTGCGCATGATCTCTGAGCACCGGATCGCGCTGTCTTGCTTCCTGATTAAGAATCTTATCGCCGCCCACGTCCAATGTACGGATCGTCACAACGCGGCCGCCCATGGCGCGGATCAGCTCGCAGTATTCCTTGAACTGCTCTTCCTCGTCGGGAAGATCGTCGCGGCCCATAAAGAGGTATTCGCTTCGGAAAAGACCGATACCCTGCGCCCCCTGATGCAGCACTTCGTCAAGACCGGTGCACATCGCCACATTGGCGTAGAGCTTCATCTTGAAGTGGTCGGTGGTTTCCGCCACTCTGCGGCGGGCTCGGTAGTAGCGGGAGTAGGTCTGTTCCTGCTCTTCGACCTTGTCGAGGATTTCTTTTTCTTCCTGTTCGGTCGGGTTGCAGATCAGAGTGCCTGTGTCCGAATCGATATAAAGCTTTTCGCCGTTCTTGATCTGTTCACGGGCACCGGCCACACCGACAATAGCCGGAATGAAAAGCGTCTGAGAAAGCACGGCTGCATGGGAAGTCGCACCGCCTCTTTCGGTGACGATGCCGACCAAGTCGAGCTCTTCGTATTCGGTCAGCCAGATCACGTCGGCAAGCGACAAATCGCTTGTCACCAAAACAACTTCGCCGACCTCTGCCTTCACCGCATCCTGCAGACGGCGTCTCGTACCGAGAAGCTCCTCCTGCAGACGGTTGACGGCATGACCGATATCATCGCCTCTTTCGGCCAGATAGGAGTCCGGGAAGTTTTCAAATACCTTTTTCGTCTCTTCCAGATACTGCGCCAAAGCCCATTCCACGTTGATGTGCTGCTCACGCACCAACTGTTCGGTGCTGTCGCGCAGCATCGGATCATTGACGAGCTGCTTGAACATTTCCAGGAAGGACTTCATCTCCTTCGGCGCCCGTTTCGGGGCACGGCGGATCATGCCGGCAATTTCGCGGTTTACCGCGCTTCTGGCTTTGTCGAAGCGCTTTAATTCGGCGTCGATCTTATCGTCTTCAATCGAATACTGCGGCAGCTGCAGAGGAGCCTTTGCCATCACGCGGGCTCGCCCGTAGCCGATGCCGCTCGACACTCCGATACCTCGAAGTTCGAGCCTGTTAGACAGGGGCGTCTGCTCCATAATTACTCCTCACCGAAACCGCTGTCGAACAGCTGCTTGATCTGTGCGAGAGCATCTTCTTCATCTGTTCCGTCAGCAGTAATCGTCAGTTCGGTTCCTTTGGATGCGGCCAGCAGCATCACACCCATAATGGACTTGCCGTTCACCTCACGGTCACCCTTGCGGATGCTGATTTCGCAGAGAAATTCGTTGCCCTTCTGAGTCAGTTTTGCGGCCGGTCGGGCGTGTAATCCCAGGCGGTTCTGTACGGTAACTGTAGTGCTAATCATTGTTATTCGGTTATAAAAGTCGTTTGGATCTCTTTAGCCTTGGCCGACAGTGTCTCGATATCGGCATTTCGGTAATTCACCAGCTTCAGCAGCATCGGCAGACTGAGCGGCGCAATCACGGGATACTCGTTTCCGAATGCTTCCTTTGCCCGATTGGACGGAGTCGCAAAAAGAATATCTTCCAAAACGATGATTCTTTCGCACTGCAGAGAATCTCTGGCTGCCTGCAACTTTGAGATTGTCACTTCCGAAGGCGCATCCGAGTCTACGTCGACAACTGCACAGTCCTTGAGCCCTCCGAGAATCGTATCGGCGACATCATATAAAGCCTGCCCGAGCGGGGCATGGGCTACGATAAGAAAACCGGTTTTCAAACTCATCTCCCCTTCGCTGTACCGAACACTCTACTGGCGGTTCGGCTAAGTGACAATAAACGACATTAAAAATACAATCTTTATGATTTTATAGGACGGAGTCGCAAAAAGAATATCTTCCAAAACGATGATTCTTTCGCACTGCAGAGAATCTCTGGCTGCCTGCAACTTTGAGATTGTCACTTCCGAAGGCGCATCCGAGTCTACGTCGACAACTGCACAGTCCTTGAGCCCTCCGAGAATCGTATCGGCGACATCATATAAAGCCTGCCCGAGCGGGGCATGGGCTACGATAAGAAAACCGGTTTTCAAACTCATCTCCCCTTCGCTGTACCGAACACTCTACTGGCGGTTCGGCTAAGTGACAATAAACGACATTAAAAATACAATCTTTATGATTTTATAGGAGAGCCCATGGCTATCATTACATTTCATTCTAAAGCAGCCGGCGAAGTCATCATGTTCCGCGAAACGGCTGAGAAAATCTTCAAACTGATCGGCAAACCGCTTCACGCTCAGGGAGTACTGACTCCCGAAGAATTTGATGATGCTGTCGCAAAAATCAGTGCAGAGATCGAACGCGAAAAAGAACTGATCCGTGAGTACAAAGCTCAGGAAGATCTCGAATTCAAAGAAGGTCCCAAGGATCCCTATGAGGATGACGAACCGCGTAAAGAACCGCCGGTTTTCTTTACTCAGCGAGCCATCCCCTTCCTGGAAATGATCGAATTTGCAAGAAAAGACGAAGAGCCTATCTTCTGGGGTATCCCTTAATAACGCCAGAACGAGCGTGTGAAGAGGACGAGAACGGTCAGAAGCTCCAATCGTCCCATCACCATCAGAGCGCAACAGAAACTGACCTGTATCGGGCTCAGAGAGCTGTAGTTGTAGGCCGGCCCCAAAGTACCGAGGGCCGGACCGAGATTATTCAGGCACGAGACGGCTGTTGAAAAGGCCGTCAGGCCGTCCAGGCCGGTAAAGAGGAAGAAGAACGTTCCGAAAACGGCGACCGCGATGTAAATCATGAGGAAGGCCAGAACGGAGAAGATCACTTCCGACTGAACCACCCGGCTGCCGATCAGAAGCGGGCGTACCATTCTCGGGTGAATAATCTTCTTAAATTCCAATCCGCCCTGCTTTACCAAAGCAATAAAACGGATCATCTTCAGACCGCCGCCCGTAGATCCTGCGCAGGTTGCAAAACAGGAACCGAGCAGAATAAGAATCTGAATCGTCAGCGGCCATTCGCCGAAGTTCGTATTGGCGAAGCCGCACGTACTCAGCACGAACATCGTATTGGTTACCGCGTAATAGAACGCATCGAACGGGCTGCTGTAAACACCGCGTGCCATCAGAAGCACCATCACCAGCATCGGGAAGAGCAACGCCACCCCGAACCACCAGCGCGTTTCAATATCCAGCAAATAGGACAGCAGCGACTTTTTACGCCATGCGAGAAAATGCATCGTAAAGTTCACGCCGCTGATAATGCAGAAAAAGACAGCGACGTAATTAACCGCCCTCGACGACCAATAAGCAAAGCTTGCGTCATGTGACGAAAAACCGCCCAAAGAAACCGTCGTAAACATGTGTACGACCGCATCTCTCCAGTTCATTCCGGCAAGGTGGTAACTGACGGCGCATGCTACGGAAAGCGCGAGATAAATGGCATAGAAAGCCTTGGCCGTGTCGGCAATACGCGGCGTAAGTTTCCCTTCTTTAATCGGACCGCTTGTCTCAGCGCGGAAGATCTGAGCACCCCCGACCCCTAAGAGCGGAAGCACGGCTACAGCCATCACCAGAATACCGATACCGCCCATCCAGGAGAGCATACAACGCCAAAAATTGATGCTGTAAGGCAGTTTATCCAGACCGGAGAGAATCGTCGCACACGTCGTTGTAATGCCGCTGGTAGCCTCAAAAAGCGCGTGCAGATACGGAATATGCGGAATCTCGATATAAAGCGGAATCGAAGCGAAAAACGCCAGCGACACCCAGGCCAGCGTCACAAGCAGGAAGCCGTCCCGTGGAATCAGTTCACGCTTGAACCGTCTTGTCAGCAGCCACATGAAAAAGCCTGTGGCAAAAGTAATGCAGAAAGTCAGTTCGAATCCGGTATGCGCGCCGTCCTCTTTCCAAAGTGAAATTGCCAGAGGAATGAGCATCGAAAACGAGAAACCGATAATGATCGGTCCGAGCACATTCATAATCGGCAGGAACATATGCCGAAGGATGGAGGTAAGCGCCATAACGACCTCTTAGAAGAAGCTTACGGACGGAGCAAACAGCTTTTCTACCGAAGGAATACGCTGCTTATTGCCGACAAATACGATCACACGGTCGCCGTCTTCAACGATGAAGTCCTTGGAAGCCATATGAACGGTCGGAATACCTTCTTCTCTGCGGATAATGCAACCGATCGAAGTATCGTCGGGGAACGCAATATCCTTGATCTTTTTTCCGATAATTTTGGAGTTCTTCGGTGTGCCGTGCGCAATCATTTCCAACACTTCGGCACCGCCTCGACGCAGCGTATGCACACTGATCACGTCGCCGTGACGGATATGGCGGAGCAACTCGGAGAGCGTAGCCTCCGTCGGAGAGAATGCAACGTCGATGTCGGTACCGTCGACAAGATCAAGGTAGTCGGCACGATTGATCAATGCAATTGCTCTGTGAGCACCGAGTTTCTTGGCGAGCAGACAGCTCATAACGTTATCTTCATCGTCATTGCCGAGTGCAATGAAAAGATCGGTATTGGCGATACCCTCGTCAATGAAAAGCGTCTCGTCGGTCATCGAGCCGTGAAGTACCAGAATGGAACTCGATAACTGCTGAGACAGCGCAATACAGTTCTGCTTGTCCGGATCAACCAGTTTTACGTTGTAAGAACCGCCGTTTTCGGTTTCTTCATCGTCAAGAGCCTTGGCAAGGTGCAGGCCGAGACTGCCGCCGCCCACGATCATCACACGGTCGGACTTACGCAATTTCTGACGGAAGGCCTGAATAACCGCCTTAGCCTCTTTTCTCGGAACCAAAATGAAGACTTCGTCACCGGCTTCGACCACTGTAGATCCGGTGACGTTCTCTTCTCTGAATTTCTGGTGGTAGATGGTGACGATACGCACCGGAATTTCCGGCAGCAGCGACTTCAGTTCGCGCACTTCTTTGCCCGCCATCGCCGATCCTCTGACAACTTTGAGGTCGAGCAGAATCACATCGCGGACAGAAAACTCGATCACCTGAAGTGCTTCGGGATATTTGACGAGTTCGACAATGTAGTTGGTGACTGCCTGCTCCGGCCAAATCACCGAGGTGGCACGAAAGCCCTGAGAGGAGAGCACGGACGGGTACTCTCGGAGTTCGCCGTTGCGAACTCGGGCAATACGGGAAGGTACGTTAAAGAGTTGCTCGGCGAGCAGTGTCACCGCTAGATTGGTTTCATCGCTTGCGGTAACCGCAATCACCATATCGGCATCGGCCGCACCGGCGTCCGCCAAAACCGACGGAGATGTTGCATCACCGACGATACCCTGCAGGTCATAGCTTCCTTGAATTTCCGCAATGCGGGCTTTGTTGGTATCGACAATCGTGATGTCGTTGGATTCCGAAACTAAGCTTCCCGCAACGGACGAACCGACCTTACCGGCTCCGATAATCAGAATTCGCATAGACCTGCAGTGCTCTCCTTGCCGTTACTCTGCTGCTTCGGCAGCGCGTTCGGCATTGCGTGCACGGCCCACTTCAAGACCGAGCTGCTTTAATTTTCTGTACAGATGAGTTCTTTCCAGGCCGGCAAAAGACGCGACCTTGGTCATGCTGTTGTTCTCTTTGCGCAGCAGATTGAGGAAGTAAATTCGCTCAAACTGATCACGGGCTTCTCTGAGCGGAGCATTGAAGTCGATGCTGGCCATCAGAGAGGTCAGTGCATCGGACTTGTGCTCGATCACTCTCGGCATTGCCGGCTGAGCAGTAAAGCTCGGAGAAGCCGGATAACGCGGCTGGGCAGTACCGATCTTGGGCTCGTGAGAACTCTTTTCCAGGGCAGCCTTGACCGAAGACATCAGACGCGACAATGCGATCGGCTTTTCCAAAAAGTCGACTGCGCCGAACTTGGTTGCTTCGATAGCCGTATCAAGCGTAGCGTGACCGCTCATCATGATTACCGGTACATCGAGATGGCCCGAAGAATTCCACTCCTTGAGCAGAGAAATACCGTCATTGTCCGGCATCCAGATGTCCAGCAGCACCAGATCGGGGTGCTTCTTGGCCATCGCCATGCGGGCAACACCGGCGTTTTCAGCCAGCTCAACCGTGTATCCCTCGTCCGAAAGAATTTCGGAGAGGAGTTCACGGATACCTACTTCATCATCTACGACAAGAATTACTGCCATAACTGCTTACTTCTATAAGAATTTTTTTTACTTCCGAGATTCTACAGAAGCTCGGATTGATTGCCATAATTTTCAGCCAAAAGTCTGAAAATTATCGAGACGGCCGCACCGCGGATATTTCCGCCCTCATCCTTGATATTTTCCACATTCACCGTCGCTCCGTGCTCCTCGGCGATCTTCTTGATCATCGGCAGACCGAGACCGGTGCCTGAGGATTTCGTCGTGATGTACGGCTCGAACGCATGTTCGAGGATTTTGTCGGAAAAGCCAGTGCCGTTATCTTCAAAACGAAGTTCCACACCCTCATCCTCGGCATCGAACATCACGCGTCGCACATAGAGACGGACGATAAGGTTCTGCGGATCCGGCGATGCCTCCATAGCGTTGGAGAAAAGATTGTGGAGTGCCTGACGAAGCTGGTTGCTGTCGCCTTCGATCGCAGCCACATGCGCATCACAGTAAAGCTCGACATGGACGTTGGCCGCTTCGTAGAGAGCAGTCACACCTTTGACGAACTTCGGAAGATCCATCCGTTCGTATTTAGGTGCCCCGAGCTTGGCGTACGTACGGAAATCATCCACCATCTGCTTCATGGCCGTCACCTGATCCACGATGGTATGCGTAGCCTTTTCGAGAATTTCGTGATCTCTGCCTTCGAGCTTGTCGGAGAGTTTGAACTGCAAGCGTTCGGCCGCAAGTCGGATCGGTGTCAGAGGATTCTTGATTTCGTGGGCAAGTCGGCGGGCTACCTCACCCCAGGCTTCGGTTCTCTGTGCGGAAATCAGGCTGGAGATATCGTCGAACACCAGCAGGTAGCCTCTTCGGTTGCCGATCTGCAAATCGGTTCCGCGGGTAAATACATTGATGCGTTTCAGATTATTGTTGGATCCGATCACGATTTCCGACTGCATCGAAATATCCGTATGTTCGTGACCTTTGATCTGCTCCTGAATCTCGTGATAGAAGGCGGGCAGCACATCGGCCAAAGGCTCTCCGAGCGAGCTGACCAGATCTGTCATCATGATTCGGGACGCACTCGGATTGACCGAGAGAATGCACCAGCTCGAATCAAGTACGATCACCCCGGAAGACATCTTCGAGAGAATGCGTTCGAGGTAACTCTTGGCCTGTTCAAGCTCCGTACCGCGGTTTTCCAGGTCACGGCGCGTGCTTGCAAGCTGTGCGGTCATCGTATTAAACGATCGAGTCAGCTCACCGATTTCGTCGTGACTGGAAGACTCCTTAACCATCTCATAGCGACCCTCGCCGACGCGGCGGGTACCTTCAAGCAGATCCAGCAGCGGTCGGCTCATACGCCCCGCAATAAAGCCGGATACCGTCATCGCACCGAACATAGTCAGCAGAAGAACAAGCGTCAGCGTCATCAGGTAAATACTTCGCAGACCGTCCCGGGTCAGCACCATTTCCTGATAATCGCGATAACCGTTCATCAGCATCTGAGCGTTGGACGCAAGAGAATGCGGTACGCGGTCCGTAATTTCCAAAAACAGCTGATCCCTGCTCTGGCTGAACTCTCTTGCAGCAGGCGACATAAAGAGAAATCCGCCCCGCCTGTAGAGCTGAATACCGTTCGAGGTCTGAGGCCGTACATCCTCTCTGGTGACCGGAACAATCACACGGGCAAGCATGCCGGACTCGTTGCCGTCATCAAGCTGCTGCCAGTAACCCCGGCTCAGTGCTTCCTGCAACTCTCTGGGCGAAGGTGCCGCCGGCACAATTTTGCTGTATGTCACGCCGCTCACGGCAATTACCGTACCGAGCGAATTGACGAGAAGAGCCTCTTCGTAGCCTTCTCTTTCACGCAGTTTTCCGAGTACGCTCACCCAATTGCCTGACGGAGTCTGGGCGATTTCCTGCGACATATGAACGGCACGCTGACGAAGATTGGCCTGGAAGTTCTCAAGTACTTCACGGCTTAATGTCAGACCGGAATCCAAGGCTCTCTCAACCCTCACGTCAAACCAGGAATCCACCGATTTGTAGAGGAACTGAACCGATACCGCAAAAATCATACAGCCCGGAACAATGCCGGTGATGACCAAGGCGATCACAAATTTACGAAGAAGACTTGTGCCGAACTTTCTCTGCCGCGCCCGCGTCATCATCTTCATGCAAACGTAGATGATCAGCGAGAGGAAAAACAGAGTGACAACGACATTGGTACCGATCAGTGTGGCGTAGTACTTATCGAAGAAAGCCGTATTCTGGCTCGCAGCAACAAGCAGCGAAACCAAAACAATACTGATAACGGTCAGAAGAATTAAAGTCCAGCGAAGATAGCGTGACACGTTATTCACCGACAGAGACTATTTTGACGTCGAACCATCCGGTATCCATATTCCAGCCGGCTTCTCTCTTGATACTGACTTGGAAAGGCTTAGGCAGTCTGGATACGTCGAGATAGAGGCGTGCGGAGGCTTCATAGTCCTCCGACTCCACATTGCGGTAATCGCGGATGACCATATTTTTCACGGTCGACATAAAACGCAAAGCCTGTTCCAGGCTGTCGAAATTCTGCGTGATGCCGCCGAGATTCGTACGGTACTGGCGCGTGAGCGGACTGTACGAAAGACGCAAAGCTTCCGTACGATGTCCGATGGTTTTATCAACCCAATACCATCGGTTCTTGGTTATTTTCGCCTCGAGAATGAAGGTCAGAGAAATTCCGCGGCGCAAAACGTCGAGAATTTCCTGACTCGGTTCGAATTCGAAAGTACCGTTAAAGACAATGGCATCGGCCCGGCTTCGGGCCTCAACATGAGCTTCGAGGGGAACAATATATTCGGCGGACACGGGCGCAACAAAGCCGAGAACCATCACGATTCCCGTTAACAGCTTTGCCAACCAGTGAAAACACCTCATTTCGTTTCTCTGCGTTTCTCTAACAGTGCGTAGAAGAACCCGTCGTGGGTTCCGGGCAATCCGTCGTGATCTTCCTGATCGGACGGAATCAGGCGAAGCATCCCTTCGGGGGCTCCGACAAACGGAATCAATGCGGCTTCAGGATGATCCGCAGTGAATCGTTCGATCTGTTTAACACCTTCGTCAGGGAAGACGGAACAGACCGCATACAGCATTCTCCCACCATTCTTCACCAAAGGCCAAAGTGCTTCAAGCAGTTTGTGCTGGGTCGATGCAAGACTGCGGATATCTTCCTCTCTTCTGGACCACGGAATATCAGGGTGGCGTCGGACAATACCGGAAGCCGTACACGGTGCGTCAAGCAGAATACGGTCGAACTTTTCTCCGTCCCACCAATTGTCTACATCCGAAGCATCGGTCACCTTGATACTGCACTTAACACCGAGGCGGTCGAAGTTTTCCTGGATCTTGGCTGCTCGGTCTTTATCGATTTCGAGGGCGGTCAGACGGGCATCGACCAACTCGAAAATATGCATGGTCTTGCCGCCGGGGGCTGCACAGGCATCAAGGATATTCATGCCGTCCGCAGGCTCCAGAATGCGGGCTGCAAGCTGACTGCCAGCATCCTGAACGGATGCCATACCTTCTTCAAAGCCCGGCAGTTCTCCTACGGCTACAGGCTCAGCCAGCAAAATACCGTCCTGTCCGAGAAGACGGGCCTCGATACCTGCCTCTTTCAAAGCTTCGAGATACTGCTGCGGAGTTGTCTTACGACGGTTGACACGAAGCGACATCGGCGGATGCTTTGCCTGAACGGCAAAGACGCCTTCAGCGGCTTCGCCGAGCGCCTTCTTGTAGCGCTTGATCCACCAGTTCGGAGCATTGAACTTAACGTCCTCGTAGGACTCAACCGACTTCATCAAGCGTGCCTTTTCACGACAGAAGCGACGCAGAACGGCATTTACAAAACCGCCGATTCTCGGATTGCGCTCCATTGCCTTGACTGCGGATACCGCTTCGTTCACAACGGTAAATTCCGATCGCTTGCTGTCGAGAATTTCCGACAGACCGAGCTGGATCACAGCTTCAACTTCAGGCGACGGAGTACGTGTAACAAGCTTACGGGTAAGAGCCGCGGTCAGAGCACGTTTACGCATTACGCCGTAAACAATACCCTGCACAGCAGCCTTGTTCTGGAAAGAAACACCGCCCATGGCAAATGCTTTTTCCAGCGGCGTACCGCTCTTTACAAGCATCCAGACGCGTGCGGCCTGTTCCAGTCTTTTGTTCAGTGAATTTGCGGCTGTCATTTCAGCTGAGCCCCTTCGGAAATCTTAAATCCTGTTAAAAACTGTCTGACTTCGAGCTTCTTGCCGCCGGGACGCTGCAGTTCCTTAAGGCTCAGAACCGTCTGATCACCGCAGGCAACTTCAAGAGCCTTGCCGTCGCGCACTGCAATCACAGTACCGGGCTCGGCACCGCTCTTGGCGTCAAGTGCTACAGCATTCCATACCTTGATCTGCTGATCTTCAAAAGTGAAATGTGTACCCGGGAACGGATTGAACGCACGGATCTTTGCGCTCAGCTCGGCGGCCGGACGACTGAAATCCAGCGGAGACTCTGTCTTCATCAGCTTGGAGGCATAGCAGCTTGCGCTCTCATCCTGCTTTTCCGGAGGATACGATTCAACGTTCTTCAGGTAATGCACCAGCATTTCCGCACCCTTGGCAGCGAGTTCTGTCGTCAGAGTTTCAGCGGTTTCCGTACCGTTCAGGGCAACAGCTTCCTTATAGAGCATGTCGCCGGTGTCGAGACCGACGTCCATTTCCATAATGGTGATGCCGGCTTCCTTATCCTGAGCTTCGATACCGCGGGCAATCGGAGCAGCACCTCTCCAGCGCGGAAGAATACTGCCGTGTACGTTGATAGCCTTCACCGGCTTGAAGCCTTCGCGGGCAATACCCTTCGGCAGTTCGAGAATATCCTGCGGAAGGATCAGACCGTATGCAACAACGACAAGCAGGTCGGGCTGAATTTCATTGAGCAGCTCACGGATAGCTACAGCTTCTTCTCCGCCCTTTTTCAGGCTCAGAGACAGCGGTGTTTCGACTCGGATCTGATTGTCGAGAGCGAGCTGCTTGACTTCGCTTGCCTTCAATTTACGACCGCGGCCTGCAGGACGATCCGGCTGCGAAAGAACAAGAGGAATGTCAAAACCAGCTTTAATCAAAGCATCCAGAGAAGCTGCCGCAAAATCCGGTGTGCCGGCAAAAACAATCTTCATTAAAAAACTCCTGTTTCCGCAGCCTGCTGTAAAGAAAAAGCAGACCGCAGGTTAATAACTTATCAATAGGTGTGATTGTATGTCACTTAAGTGAATTTGATTTACTGAAGCATATCTGCGCAGTGCACAGGACGGTTCGATGCAGATGGGAAGACCGCCCCGAAACCGCTACAATAAACCGACTGCGCCAAGAGACTCGGAAATGCAATACGCTCAGCTTTCACACGTAAAAATGGCCTACGAGGTCTACGGAGACGAGACACTCCCTCCCGTACTCATGATCATGGGACTCGGCATGTCCTATCATGCGTGGCCGAAAGAATTACTGTCGCTGTTGCAGCGCAAAGGTCTGAGACTGATCCTGGCAGACAGCCGGGACTCCGGTGCCTCAACCCATTTTTCCGATATTCCCGACGTCCCATCCGTGCCGATGGCCATCGGACGCGCCATTCTTCGCCTTCCGGTCAATGCACCGTATACGCTCGAAGATATGGCTCTTGATTATGCAGAACTGCTTGACGCGCTGGATATCAAACGCGCCCATATCGTCGGAGCATCTCTCGGCGGCATGATCGCTCAAGTTTTAACGACAATCCGTCCGTCCAAAGTTAATTCTCTGACGAGCATCATGTCTGCTTCCGGCAACCCGAGAACGGGTTTCGGCAAGGTTAAAGCGGTCTACTCTCTGATGATGCATCCGTCGGATCCGACAGATGTCAGGCAGCTCGAATCTCATTACGCTTACATGTTCCGTAAGCTCAAGAGCCCGAATTACAGCTACGAGCCGGAAGTCATGCAAAGAATGATTTCCGAAGTTGCCCGCGGCGGCTTTGATGCCGAAGCGAGCGAAAGACAGCTTCTTGCGATTTTGGCAAGCGGCGACCGCTCCGAACAACTCACGAGAATCACCGCGCCTTCGCTGATTATTCACGGAGAAGACGATCCGCTCCTGCCCTATACCGCAAGCAAAGAGCTGACGGATCTGATTCCGAACTCAGCACTGAAACTATTTAAAAATATGGGGCATGATCTGCCCCCGTGCTACCTTGAAGAAATGGCAGACGCTATCGCCTCCCATATCTGGAGCGCTGAAAATTAAGCGTCTTCGTACTTCTTTTGCTTTTCTTCTTCAAGACGCTGCTTCTTGATCTTCTTACAGATACGGTCTTTCTTGAAGCGGCTCAGGTGATCGATAAACACGTGACCTTCGAGGTGGTCCATTTCATGCTGAATGCATACGGCAAGCAGACCTTCGCATTCAAGTGTGATTTCCTTGCCGTCGAGATCCTGGGCCTGAACCGTCACAAATGCGGGTCTTTCAACCTTATCGTAGATACCGGGCAGAGACAGACAGCCCTCTTCCCACGGCTTGGTTTCTTCGCTTGAAGCAACAAGCTTCGGATTGACGAGAACCTTCAGATCGTTCTTCTCTTCGGTAATGTCGATCACAATCAGACGGATATGACGATCGACCTGAGTGGCAGCCAAACCGACGCCGGGAGCTTCATACATGGTTTCGGCCATGTCGGCGGCAAGCTTTTTCAGTTCGTCATTAAATTCGGTTACTTCTGCAGCTCGTGTTGCCAAACGAGCATCGGGATATCTCAAAATAGGAAGAATTGCCACAACGGACCTCTGTATCTCTATATAAATCGTGTCCCGCTATCATACTATTAAGAGCGCCGTCCCTTTGGCCAAGCCGCTACACTGCACCCGCAAAAACCACGCTGATACGCAGTGCCAACCTCTGCCGAACGCCCGCCTGTCGAAAATCGTGATAATTTAAAAAAAACGAATTCGGATTCCCTAAAATGAGCAAAACCCTGATCATTGCTGAAAAACCTTCGGTTGCCACCGATATTGCCCGCGCTATCGGAGGTCTTAAAAAAGACGGCGACCACTACGAAGGCGAAGAATACATCGTCGGTAGCGCCGTCGGTCATCTGCTGGAGCTGAAGGCTCCCGATGAATACGAAGTCAAACGAGGCAAATGGAGTTTTGATCACCTACCTGTTATCCCCCCGCATTTTGATCTTCAGCCGATCAAGAAGTCGGAAGCCCGTTTAAAGGGACTCACCAAGCTGATCAAGCGCAGAGATGTTGATACTGTTATCAACGCATGCGACGCGGGACGTGAAGGCGAACTCATTTTCCGATACATCATCGAAGCGACTAAGTGCAAGAAGACAATCAAACGTCTTTGGCTTCAGTCCATGACCAAGCACGCCATTCAGGAAGCATTATCCAACTTAAGAAGCAACGAAGAAATGCTTTCGCTGGCCGATGCCGCCAAGAGCCGTTCTGAGGCTGACTGGCTGGTCGGCATCAACAGTACGCGTGCGATGACTGCATTTAACAGCAAGGACGGCGGGTTCTTCCTGACTACTGTCGGTCGCGTTCAGACTCCGACACTTGCGCTTGTAGCCAAGCGCGAAGAGGCTATCCGTCAGTTCAAGCCGCAGACTTATTGGGAAGTTCATGCATGCTTCTGCGCCGGCGCCGGCTGCTATGACGGCAAATGGATCGATACGGCTTTCAAGAAGTCCGAAGACCCGGCAAAGAAGGCCGAACGCATCTGGAGCAAAGAGCAGGCCCTGGCTATTGTCAACGCCTGCAAGGGACAGTCTGCTGTTGTCAGTGAGGAGTCCAAACCTACCAGCCAGCACTGTCCTGCACTTTTTGACCTGACAAGTCTGCAGAGAGAAGCCAATCAGCGTTTCGGTTTCTCGGCAAAGACAACACTTTCGATCGCGCAGGCTCTGTATGAAAAACATAAGGCTCTGACCTATCCGCGTACCGACGCTCGCGCGCTTCCCGAGGACTACCTCGATACAGTCAAAGACACTCTCAAGGTTCTTACCGAGAATGCCGAACTCGGCAGATTTGCTGTCGAAGCTCTTGAAAAAGACTACGTCAAGCCGAACAAGCGCATTTTCAACAATGCCAAGATCAGCGATCACTTCGCTATCATTCCGACCACTCAGAAAGCTCCGAGCGGCTTAAGCGAAGTAGAAAGCAAGATCTACAACCTTGTCGCCAAGCGCTTTATTGCCGTCTTCTTCCCGGCTGCCGAGTTTAATAACACGGTTCGCCTGACCAAGGTCGGCGAACATACCTTTAAATCCGAAGGTAAGGTCCTTACCAGTGCCGGCTGGCTTGCAGTCTACGGCAAGACCTCTGAAGACGGCCAGAAGTCCCTGGTTGCCGTCGCCCCCGGAGAAAAGGTCATGACAGAAGCCGCAGAAGCCTGCGAACTGCAGACCAAGCCGCCCGCCCGCTATACGGAAGCTACGCTTCTGAGCGCTATGGAAGGTGCCGGCAAGAACGTAGAAGAAGCCGAACTTCGAGAAGCGATGGCTGAAAAGGGTATCGGTACGCCGGCCACCCGCGCCTCCATCATCGAAGGTCTGATTCTTCAGGGTTATATGGTCCGCGAAGGCCGAGAAATGATTCCGACCTACAAGGCAAAACAGCTGATGACACTGCTGACCGGTCTCGGCATCAAAGTACTGTCCGAAGCCGAACTCACAGGCGAATGGGAATACAAGCTCTCCCTGATCGAAAAGGGTCAGCTCTCCCGTAAGGATTTCATGGCTGAAATCGCTCTGCTTACCCGTGACATTGTCTCCAAGGCATCTTCTTACGGTGCTTCGACCGTACCTCTGGAAAATCCCGTCACACTGAGTGCTCCGTGTCCGAAGTGCGGCGGTCAGGTCGTTGAAAACTACAAGCGTTTTGCCTGTACGCACTGCGACTTCAGTATTTCCAAGCATCCCGGCGGCAGAACATTCAGCCCCGATGAAGTTGATACCTTGCTCAAGGATAAACAGATCGGTCCGCTCACCGGCTTTATCAGCAAAATGGGGCGTCCTTTCTCCGCAGTACTTAAGCTCGGAGAAGCTCCGGACTATAAGCTTGACTTCGACTTCGGCAACGATGAGAAGAAGGATGAGCTCCAGGACTTCGATTTTGCCTCGGCTGTTTCCGTCGGCGAATGCCCGATCTGCAAGGGCAGAGTCGTCGTAACTCCGTCGGCTTACGTTTGCGAAAATAAGAACACAAAGAAGTGCAAATTCCGCGTCGGCGGTGTTGTGCTTCAGCAGACTATTTCCGAAGAACAGGCTAAGAAACTGCTCAGCGAAGGCAAGACCGACGTGCTCGAAGACTTCGTCTCCAACCGTACGCACAGAAAGTTCTCTGCCAAACTCGTAGTCGGTAAGGACGGTAAGGTCGGATTCGAATTCGAACCGCGTAAAACCGCCTCTAAAGCCAAATAAACACCGTCCCTGGGACAGAACAACGGAGCACCGCAAATCGCGGTTCTCCGTTTTTTTTACGGGCATTAAAAAAGCTCCGGAAGCGATATGCTTTCGGAGCTTTTTATCGGTCAGATTTTAGTTTCTCTGTCTCTTGAGACGATCGGCTTCAATCTGCTTGTTGACCACATACTGCTGAGCGATAGACAGGATGTTGTTGACCAACCAGTAGAGAACCAGACCGGAGGCAAAGAAGATGAACATCACACCGAATACGAACGGCATGAAAGCCATGACCTTAGCCTGAACAGGATCCGGAGGAGTCGGGTTCAGCTTGAACTGCAGAACCATCGTAATGATCATGAGGATCGGCAGGATGAACCAGGGGTCCGGAGCTGCAAGGTCATGTACCCAGAAGATCCAGGGAGCATCACGCAGTTCGACAGAAGCCAGAAGCACCCAGTAGAGAGCCAGGAACACCGGCAACTGGAGAAGAATCGGGAGGCAACCGCCGACCGGATTGATCTTCTCAGTCTTATACATTTCCATCATGGCCATGTTAAGACGCTGCTTGTCGTCGCCATACTTCTCACGCAGAGCCTTCATACGCGGTCCGAGGTCCTTCATACGGGCCATAGAACGGTAACCGGCAAGAGAAAGCGGGTAGAGAACAGCCTTGACGATGCAGGTCAGCAGCACGATAGCCCAACCCCAGTTGCCTACGAGAGCGTAGAGCTTGGAAAGGAGCCAGTAGATCGGCTGAGCCAGGAATGTGAGCCAGCCGTAGTCAACTACCAGAGACAGGCCCGGAGCGATCTGATCGAGGCGAGTCTGATCCTGAGGACCGGAGTAGAGAACGGCTTCAGTGGATTCGCTCTTGCCCGGAGCAATAGTCTTCATCGGCTCGATAGAACCGATAGCGAAGAGCTTCGGAGCAATTTCGCGTGTGTAGTTTTCTCTTTCAACACCGGCAGTGGGGATCCAAGCAGAAACGAAGTAGTGCTGAATCATAGCAACCCAGCCGTTATCGGCACGTGCCTGATAGTCTCTGTCGCCGTCAGCGATAGCGTCAAAAGATACCTTCTGGAACTTTTCCTTATCGGAGTAAACAGCAGCACCGGTGTAGGCGTTCGTCATAGAGTTTTCGCCTGCGGGCTTGTTGTCGTCACGAGTAAGCTGGTAGTAAACGGAAGGCTGAATTTCGTGATCGGTATTGTTGGTAACGTTGTGAGTTACAGTGATACCGTAGTGACCGCGTTCAAACTTGTAGGTCTTTTCAACCTTAACGCCGCCGGCTTCGGAAACAAACTTAACAGCAAGTTCGTTCTGGCCGTCTTCGAGCTTGAGCGGACCGTCAACCAACTTGAAGTTGGTCTTGTGTGTCGGGTAGGGACCGCCAATCAGGCCTGTCTGAGCCAGATAGGTGTCGGTATTTGTCTGGTTGAACAGAACGATATCTTCAGCCGGCTGTGCTTCGTTACCGAGGATCATGCCGACCAGACCGGTATCAGTCCAAGAAATCTGCTGCTTTTCCTTAAGCAACTGGGAGCGAACAATAGCGGCGCCGTTCGGGTCAATAGAAAGTTTGACGAGATCGGTTTCAACCGTTACTAATTCAGCCTTGGAAACGGCTACAGATTCTTCAGCGGGAACCTCACCAGGCTGAGCCTGAACTGTCGGAACATCGTTCTTATCTGCAGTAGCAACCTGCTGAACTTCGGTGCCGAAGAAAGAGGGACGGCCGTTGTAGATTTCCCAGCGGTCATACAGCATAAATGCGGAAAGACCGAAAAGAATCCACAGGAGGGCTCTTTGAATTTCACTTCCCATGATTATTTTGCTCAATTGTGATTTGATTGAATATCTGTGCGCTTTTATCCTGCGCGCAGTCCTTGCACCAGCAGCGCCACCGGAATGTAGCCGGAACTTCGTCCAGACCGCTTCCGCCAAAGGGATGGCATCTGGCTAATCTTGCGATCATCATCCAGCCGCCTTTGATAGCCCCGAATTTTTGAATTGCTTCAAGGGAATATTGGGAGCATGTGGGGAGATATCTGCAGTTATGGCCGACCCACGGAGAAAAAATCAGTTGATATGCACGGATGAGACTAAGGAGAAGGCGCTTCATAGCGATTAAGCCTTGCCCTTAGATTCAAGACGACGAGCCAAGGCACTATAGAGCCGTGCGAGGACTTCGTCGGCGGATTGGCGCATTTCCTTTTTCACTTCGGGTAAAGATTCGATTCCATTGCCACGGAATCTTTTCTTCAGCCTTAAAGAAATATCAAAACCTGAATTTTCATCTCTGTTCAGAGATGAAAACACAGGTATCTGCTGTCTTGCAGCTTCTCGTAAAACACGCTTTACGAGTACTCTGTCAACTGACCGCTTTGCGTTTACTTTACCTACGGTAAAACCAAAACGAATACCGAGGCCAGAGTCAGTCATCATTGATCTGGCTTCGAACCATTCGTTACTGAAACGCAAAGAACCAAAATCTCGTGACTTTAATACTGCGACAAAGTCAGAAGACTTCTTGATCCTTCGTTCAGCGGACAGAGCGAACGAATTATCGGTCGAGTCCATGAAGCGACCGAATTCTATTAATTAGAGTGCGAGGACGTGACGGCCCTTGCGACGGCGAGCTGCAAGAACCTTGCGGCCACCGCGGGTGCGGCTGCGAACCAGAAAGCCGTGTGTACGAGCGCGCTTAACCTTAGAAGGCTGGTATGTACGTTTTGTTGCCATGTTTAATCCTTAATTTACTTCCTAAATTGGAACTTGAAATTAGTCCTATGGAAGAAATCGAACACGTTCTTCCACGTCGTCAAAGAAAAGCCCTATATTAGACTCGATTAGGCCCTTCTCTGTCAAACCTAAACGGCTAATTATAGTGGAGTTTTTCACTTTTATGGGGGTCTGATAAGAGAAATCTACAGAAGATTTCGACAATTAAAGGTACAATGAGAGTTTGTATATCTTGGACGTTTTGTCCGCTTTTCTTACTGAACTAAATGCACGATCTTTGGCAACAAACTTTAAAGAAGCTTGAGCTTTTGGTGCCGCATAACGATATCTACAAGACATGGATTTCGGTGCTTGAGCCCCAGCAGAATGACTCTAAGGGTGCAAACTCCAGAGTTCTCATTCTTGAAGCGCCGTCGACCAAGCACGTTCAGTTTTTGATTGCCAATCACTATAACGAGACGATTGAAAATGCCGTCCGTATGGTTTCCGGCAACATCAAACAAGTCAAACTTGTTTGTAAGAAAAAATATCAGGGCGGCGAAGAGCTTCCGCTTTTCCCGGACGAACCCGAAGTTAAAAAGCCTACTGATTTCGACAAACTTGCCAGACGATGCGGTCTGCACGACGGTCTGAAATTCGACAACTACATCACCGGTCAGGCTAACAACGTCGCACGCAGTGCAGCTGAACTCGTTGCACAGTGCCCCGGTAAAAAATACAACCCGTTTTTTATTTACGGCGGTGTCGGTCTCGGCAAAACACATCTGATGCATGCCGTCGGTCGTCGCATTCTCGAAAACAACCCGCACCTGAAGATGCTTTGCGTTTCTGCAGAACGATTCATTCAGGAGGTTGTGAATTTATCCGCCGGCGGCCGAATCGCCGACGATAACGTTCGTAAATTTGATGAAAAGTACCGCAATCTCGATGTTCTGCTGATCGATGACGTTCAGTTCCTCAGTAAGAAAGGCGGTACTCAGCAGAGACTTTTCGGCATCTTCGAAGCACTGCTTCCTAGTAACAAACAGATCATCCTGACGTGCGATTCCTATGCCACCGGTCTTCAGGATTTCGACGAACGTCTGATCTCTCGATTCACCAAAGGTCTCTCGGTAGGTATCGAACCGGCTGAATTCGAACTTCGCACTGCTATTCTTTTAGAAAAAGCAAAGCAACAAGGCGTCAATTTGCCGGAAGATGTCGCTTATATGATTGCGACCCGACTTAATACAAACATTCGCGAACTCGAAGGCGCGTTGCAGAACGTCATCATGCGTTCCAACGTCTTCAAGCAGCCGATTACCAAAGATTTGGCCAAAGAAGCACTGCACGGCATCTTTTCCAAATCCAGTCGAGTCTCTATCGAAAATATTCAGAAGACAGTGGCTGACTTTTACAATATCAAGATTGCAGACATGCATTCGAAGAAGAAGACAGCACAGGTCGCATACCCCCGCCAGATTGCAATGTATCTGGCTAAGGAATTGACCCAGAAAAGTCTGATGGATATCGGTAATGAATTTGGCGGCAGAGACCACGCAACCGTGCTCTACGCAATTAAAAAGATCAATAAGGAAAGAGGGCAAAGCCAGGAATTAAATCATTCCCTTCACCTTATCGAACAGAAACTGAAAAGCTGGAATTAATTTTTAAGGACTCATCATGAAACAGTACATTGAAACGACTCGAAATAACATAGTCAAGCCGATTCAAACAGTAAGTGGTGTTGTAGAACGCAAGCAACCTCTTCCTATTCTTGCCAACATTCTTATCACTAAGAAGGGTCCCAACGTCAGTTTTACCGGTACTGACTTAGACATTCAGATCCGTACTGAAGTCCAGATCGGCGGTGATGACGAAGATTTTTCCACAACAGTCTCTGCCCGTAAGATCAACGACATTCTTTCCACCATTCAGGATGAAGACAAGGTCATCATCGGCGAAAGAGACAACCACATTACTCTGACTTCCGGCAGAAGTAAGTTCGAACTGCAGACTCTGCCCGCAAGCGACTTCCCGGCAATGAACCAGGCTGACTTTGTTCACGCTTTCTCCATGCCGTGCCAGAAGTTCAGATACATCCTTTCGATGGTTTACTTTGCCGCAGCCCAGAACAATATCCGCTTCTTCCTGAACGGCGTTCTGATCTCCGCTGTCGGTAATGTCATCAAGGGTGTTGCTACCGACGGTCATCGCCTTGCTCTCTGCCAGGTCGAACAGGACGCTCCGGTTGCTCAGCAGCTCGACGCTATCATTCCGCGCAAGACAGTCAAGGAACTTATGCGCCTGATCCCGGACAGCGAAGATATGCTTTCCGTCGATATCGCCTCCAATCAGATCAAGATTACTTTCAACGATGTTGAAATCGTTTCCAAGCTGATTGAAGGCCGTTTCCCGGACTACGAACGCGTTATCCCGTCCACTAACGACAAGGTATTCCACGTCAATCGAGAAGACATCCTGCGTGCTCTGCAGCGCGTAGCAATTCTGACCACAGACAAGTTCAAAGGTGTTCGCTGGTCGCTGTCTGAAAACAAGCTCAATATCGCAGCTTCGAATGCCGAAATGGAAGAAGCTGAAGACGAAATCGAGATTCAGTACACAGGCGGACAGCTTGATATCGGCTTTAACGTCTCTTACCTGCTCGACGTACTGAACATCCTGAAGAACAACGATGTGCGATTTGCTCTGGGCGGCCCCCTGAGCTCTGCGCTGATCACAATGCCGGACAGCGATAACTTCAAATTTGTTGTAATGCCGATGAGCATTTAACAGTTTGATTTTTAGAACTAAAGATTTGCAGATATGAGTGAAGTAGAAAACAAAACTGCCGTAAGCGGCGAAGGCTACGGCAGTGATGCCATTCAGGTTTTGGAAGGCTTGGAAGCTGTCCGTAAGCGTCCGGGCATGTACATCGGCGACACATCCGACGGTACAGGTCTGCACCACCTGGTATTCGAAGTTGTAGATAACTCCATCGACGAAGCTCTCGCAGGCTTTGCCGATCAGGTCAACGTCACAATCTATCCGGACAACTCTATTGCTGTCGTCGACAACGGTCGAGGCATTCCGACCGCCGTTAAAATGGACGACAAGCACGAACCCAAGCGCAGCGCATCTGAAATTGCACTTACCGAACTGCATGCAGGCGGTAAGTTCAACCAGAACAGCTACAAGGTCTCCGGCGGTCTGCACGGCGTCGGCGTATCTTGCGTCAACGCACTTTCTACTTGGCTCAAGCTCGTTGTTCGCCGCGACGGTAAAGAACACGAACTGAACTTTAAGCGCGGCGTCATTCAGGACCGTTGCATTGAAACAGTAAACACACCGAACGGCCCGGTCGAAATCTCTCCGATGAAGATCACCGGTGAAACAAACCGCCGCGGTACCGAAGTCCATTTCCATCCGGATCCTGAAATCTTCGGCGAAGTGAATTTCCACTACGAAATTCTCTCCAAGCGTCTGCGCGAACTGTCCTTCCTGAACAACGGCGTCAACATCCACCTTACCGACCTCAGAGCCGGTAAAGAAGAGATCTTTGCTTTCAGCGGCGGCGTACAGGGCTTTGTTGAATTCATCAACAAGGACAAGACACATATCCACCCGAAGGTCTTCTACGTCAATAAGACCGTAGAACTCAACGAAAATGAAAGAATCGCCGTTGAAGCCTCCATGCAGTGGACTGACGGCTATACAGAAAACTTCCTGGCCTTCACAAATAACATTCCGCAGAAAGACGGCGGCACACACGTTACCGGCTTAAGAAGCGCAATGACTGATGTGCTCAAGAAGTACATCGAATCCAACAATCTTTCCAAGAAAGATAAGTTCGAACTCTCCGGCGAAGACGTCCGTGAAGGTCTGACATGTGTTCTTTCTTTGAAGATGCCCGAACCGAAGTTCAGCTCTCAGACTAAGGACAAGCTGGTTTCCTCCGAAGCCAGACCTGCTGTCGAATCTATTGTCCGCCAGGGTCTTGAGGAATATCTGCAGGAAAATCCTGCCGATGCCAAGATCATCTGTCAGAAGATTCTCGACGCAGCACGTGCCAGAGAAGCAGCCAGAAAAGCTCGTGAAAATACACGCCGCAAGGGCATTCTCGACGGCGCAGGCCTCCCCGGAAAGCTTGCCGACTGTTCTGAAAAAGACCGCTCTCTCTGCGAAGTATTCCTCGTGGAAGGGGACTCCGCCGGCGGCTCTGCCAAGCAGGGCAGAGACAGAAAGTTCCAGGCTATTCTTCCGCTGCGCGGTAAGGTACTGAACGTTGAAAAGGCACGTATTGAAAAGCTTCTTGCCAGCGAACAGATCACAACGCTGATCACCGCTCTCGGTACCAACATCGGTGAAGACTTCAATATCGACAAGCTTCGCTACAACCGCGTCATCATCATGACCGATGCTGACGTAGACGGCGCTCACATCCGTACGCTGCTCCTGACGCTCTTCTATCGTCAGATGCCTCAGCTTGTTGAAGAAGGCCACGTTTATATCGCACAGCCTCCGCTCTATAAGGTTACAGTCGGTTCCAAGGAAACCTATATCAAGGACGACAAGGAACTCTATGGTTTCCTGCTTGATATCGGCATCAAGGGCACCAAACTCTATCCTTCTCAGCAGGCTGCTGAAAATCAGACTCCGATCGAAGGTGAAACACTCAAGGATCTCTTCCTTAAGTACAACGAAGCTCAGACCGTCATTACAAGACTGTCCCGCTACATCGATCACAATGTTCTTACAGCCATTGCGGCCGGCGCAGAAATCAGTTTTGAATCGGATGAAACTCTCGAAGCTTCTATCGAGCAGCTCTCTTCGATCATCAACAGATCCGACATCACTTTCGAAATTAAGAAGGATGATGCAGGCATCCCGACGATCTTAGTCAAACGTATGCACTACGGTAATGAAATCGTCACCAAGGTTCCTGCATCCTTTACTGCCGGCGCCGACTATCAGTGCCTTGTAAACGCATCCAAGACCTTCAAGGGCCTTATTTGCGAAGGCGCTCAGATCGTCCGTGAAAAGGCTGAAAAGGAAGCTAGAAAGAGCATTGCCAACTTCAGCGAAGCTCTTTCCTGGATCATCAAAGAAGCTGAATCCAACATCAAGATGCAGCGCTATAAAGGTCTTGGCGAAATGAACGCAAGCCAGCTTGCCGATACCACTATGACCCCCTCTAAGCGCCGCCTGCTTCAGGTTCGTATCGAAGACCTTGTTGCAGCAGATCAGACCTTCACAAAACTGATGGGCGACGAAGTCGAACCCAGAAGAAAATTCATTGAAGATAATGCTCTGCTTGCAGGCAATATCGATACCTAATTAAAGGTAATTTAAAAAGCGGGATTGCTTCGGCACTCCCGCTTTTTTTTATAGATTCACCGACAGACGTCTCATAAAAATTCGAAAAAATAATCCTTTCGCTGTTGATAAACACAATAGTGAATCAACAGATGTGCTCTCATTTATTTTCATGTAGAAATAAAGTAATTCACGCGCAAAATTCTCATTCTTCATCCGTAATCGGTATTTCTGAAAAAAAACACTCCTATATTCTTATTTTTAAAGCATAAAAACAGCCTTGTAGAGTGTTTTAAATCAGAAGCTATGGTTTGATAAAAGACTTATCAACATCTCACCCCGACATTTCAACATAGTTATCCACAATCCATTTGGGGTGGGTATTTTATTTACATATTCTGCGGGTATATTATTTTATGATCGGAGGGGTATTTCTGTGGTTTTTTATAATTTATCCACACATCATTTCTCTGCATTCATTGCTTCTTGAATAGGCAATGCGCTTACTTATTCCGACAAATTGCAGAGTCAAGATTGAACTGACTTTTATGCTTTTCGAATTCCTGAACAAATGACCAAATTTCGACAGCAGATGAATTTCGGAAAAATTACGACTTCGGATCGAAGAGAAAAAACATTCAACTTTTTAGGATTCTTCAAAAGAAGATTCTTTAAAAAAAATATTGCTCAAAAAACAGCACCGGTCAGATTCCTGTCAACAGTTAGAAACTTAAATTCCAACAACATCCAAAATTCCTGACTTTCTTTTTACTGAATATCCGGTGAGTTCCTGTCGGCAAAAAAAGCTAAAACTTCCTTCATTGTTAGTTCATGGACAGGTCAAAAACGTTTAAGGGGAGAATTTTTTGTCTTTTACGGCTGTTTTTTTCGTTTCAGACCCCAAATTTCCCGTAAATTTGCTAAAAAAATACGTTTTTGTAATAAGTACAATAAGGGTGAGAACCTCCCTTTTTCTCATACTCTTTTCTAACCAAAGAAGTTGTTTAAAACAAAGACTTAGGGTTCAAAAAAAAGTATAAATTTATACCTGTTTTACCCCACAAAAGCATCATTATTTGTTATCATACAGTTGTTGCCTACTTCTATATTTAATATATATATCTAAGTAGAAGTAGTGTTAGTGTTTCAAAAAAATGTTGATAACCCCGCTTTCTTGATTGTAATCAAGAGGTTATCCTGTTGATAACTTGTTTATAACAAGTGAAGTTCTTGTGGAATAAAGTGAATAACTTTTGATAGATTTTCAAGAATATGAGTTATCAACAATTTATTCACAAGTTATCCACATAGTTATCAACAATCCCCGCAACTGCAATTTTTGCTTCAGATTGCCGATATATCTTCGGTGTTGATTTCCTTTATTCTTTTGTTTGTGAACTGTCCGACGGCCAGGAAGCGATTTATGCTTGCAACTGACTGATGTGACAGCTAATACGTTGTCGCCAAAATTCATATTGAACCGAACGGCATTTGTGATGCTGTTCCGGTTGTGGGACGGTCAACGTTATTGATCAACTTGAATACGGGATAAAGAAAGATGGAATTTTCGAAAAAGAAATTGGCCTGTACAGGCATTCTGCTCAGTTCGGTTCTGATGTTCACCGGATGTGCTCCCGTAATGGTGGGCGGTACTGCGGTAGGAACGACATCGGTTGCAATTGACAGACGAAGTGCCGGCGACATTACAAACGACAATGTTATTGAAACCAAGGCAGCGCTTCATCTGACTCAGACTCAGTTTTCCTCGAGTCATATCACTTCGACTTCGTACGAGGGAAATGTGCTTCTGACTGGTGAAGTAGGTAATAGCAACGACAAAGCAAAGGCCACTGAGATCGTTTATTCCGTAAACGGCGTAAAACGTGTTTACAACGAATTGGCTGTACAGCCTAATGCTTCTCTTACTTCCCGCATGAATGACTCCGTAACGGCGGGAAAAGTGCGTGCGGCGTTGATCGATACTAAGGGAGTAACTCTGACTTCCGTGAAGGTGGTTGTAGAGAGAGGAACATGCTATCTGCTGGGCGCCGTTACAGCGGAAGAGGCAGCAAAGATTGCTAAAGTTACGTCCACTGTTAAGGGGGTCACGAAGGTTGTGAAGCTCTTCAAGATCATCTCCGAGCAGGAGCTTCAGAGAAGGCTGCTTGGCAATCCTGCAAACAATAATGTGGATGCCGGCGAGGGTTGATGTGAGAATGGGCTCTGTAACGCTCCAAAATCGATTTAAAGCGTTTTTAAGAGGGAATGGTGCACATCTCCTCGGTTGAGTGCAGATGAACGTAAAAAAAGCCTGTCGTTGTATATCGACAGGCTTTTTTATTACCCTCAGAATGGGTTGGCGAAGAAATTCGCAGGGAAATGGCCGGGCCAGTTCAAAACGAAGATTGCAATTGCACTGGCAGTCAGCAGAAGACCGAAAAGCAGTTCCAGTTTGATCGTATTAAACATGACGGCATTGGCAGTGTAACCGTCGGACACTTCAAGCTGCTTAGGAAGGAATGCGGCTCGCGGCAAAACAATCAGCGTGAACAGAAGGGGCCAAAATTCGGGCTTAAAGGAGGCTAACCAGCCGATCACGATGAAGGGAAGGTAAATCATAGCGCTGTAGCAGTAAATGCCAGCTTTACGACCGGTAAATGCAGCGAGTGTTTTCCTACCAACCGAAATATCATGGTCGATATCGCGGAAGTTATTGACGAACAGAACAGCGGCTCCGAGAAGGCCTAATGCAGTTCCGCAACAAATAGCGACACCGGAGACCTGGTGTGTTTGCAACCAGAAGGTTCCGCCGACGGCAAACCAACCGTAAAAGATGAGGACAAGGAGTTCTCCGAGCGGTGTGTAGGCGATCGGAAGCGGACCGCCCATGTAGCAATAAGCGCAAAGCACTGAGAGGACGGCAATGATCAGGATGGGCCAACCGCCGATGCAGATCAGAGCAGCACCTAAAACACTGCAGAGAATCAGCATAAAGATAATCATGCGCTTGCCGGCTTCCATTGAAATCCAGCCTTCTGTAGTGGCGCGGGGAAGGCCTTTGCGAGTACCGTTTTCAGCCTTTTTCTTGTTGTATCCGTAGTCATTCTGCATGTTGGATAGTGCTTGAATGGCGACGGAGGAGAATAAGGTAAGCAGGCATACCCAGAGATTGAACGTACCGGTAAGCGCTAATGTAAGGGCAGAGCCGACAAAGACAGGAACAGCTGCGATCCAAAATGTTTTAGGACGCATAAAGCTCAGCCAAGCCTGCAGAGAATGCGGCTTGATATTCGGCAGGGTCGGTTTGGTCAAAGAATCTCTCCTTGAATTTTTATATCCGTAATGAAATCCGTATGAGCCTTAGATTTTTTGATGGGCTCGGTATGGACAGAAGTTTAGTTGATTTACAGCTCAAAAAAATGACCGAATTTTTACGATAAAACTGAAACCAAGAGGGGTTGGTAAAAGAGATGGAGAATCAGGGTTTCAACAGAACAGAATAAGAGGGGGTTGAAAAAACTCCCTGCTGTTAGCACAGAGGGAGTTGTTCACGGTTCATTTAACAGTTATCGAGAAATTTATATTCGAAACTGTTTGAGCAGAAATTAAAGTACGAACTTAATGGACGGGTGAGAAGTAACTGCGCGATATACGTTATCGAGCATATCCTGCGAAGTTGCATAAACAAGCACGCCGAGAGACAGGAATTTGCCGTTGGAAGAAAGACGCATTTCCATATTGGCGCGATCAAACTTCGGATCGTACTTTTGGATAAGTTCAGAGATTTCTTCTGCTAAACCATCTTTTTTTACGCCGACGATTTTCATGGGAAATTCGCACGGGAAAGTCAGCAGAGGTGCCGGCAGTTCTTCGTCGTTAACTTTCGGTTTATTTTCGGTTGTCATAAAAATCTCTTTTAATGTGTTCAAAGGCTTTAAAAAATTGGATAAAGAAGTTGCTTTCGGCGATATCGGTCTTTGCTACAAGCGGAGCATGTGCAACTTCGACCCCTTTATACCGCACAGACAGTTCTGCGATGCTTTCACCGGTTTTAATTGGGGCAGAAGTAGTTTCGCTGTGAATAACAAAGGTTTCAACTTTTTGGTTGTTGCCTTCGTTCAGATCTTTTTCGCTGAGTGTTATGTACACTGCGTGCGGTGTGACAAGATCAATATGTTTGCCAACGCCGTTACTCACTTCTAACTCCGTAATTTTCTGATATTTATCGAAAATTTTCAGCGTAGAGAATTCATTTGAACCTCGAGCAAGAAGTGCCGTCATTTTATTCGTGGGAGCTCCGTCTAAATTGCGGTTGTCCCAAACGCAGCCGGAGACGATACGTACATTATCCGGATGGCTGAGGTTGTGTGAACGTCCGATGCCGAAAGCATATTTTTCAGAAGGATGTTCAAAAATAAGCAGTGCCGAGGTGTCGGATCGGCTTACTTTCCATAAAGTAGGATCTGACGCACTATTAATAAATAGGTTCTTTTCTAAGTTTTGGAAATTTTCGAAAGAACCGAGCAACTGTGCGATTTCTCCTAAAAGAACAGCGATATCTTCAGGAGAAGTCATCCAAATCTTCTTTTCTGAATCGAAAGAGGTCGATTTTAAATTTAAAGACTGGATGATTTCAGATTCAAAGTCTTTAGAGAAGTTCTTGCGAAGATCTTCCTGCAACGTAATCGTTGCATCCGGAGAGAAGAGAAAAAATGTCCATTTGATCAGCTGGTCAATTCTGACGTGTTCGCCGGGAACGAAATAGGTCAGTGCGCGTCCTTGTTCATGGAGTGCGGCAAGAACAGTATCCGGAACAACAATACTTTTGTTCAGATCTAATTTAGCTTCAGATGCAAGTCTTAAAACAGCATAGCTGCTCAGGAATGCTGGAAGTTCGTGAACTTCGAAGATATTTGCTAACTCGCAACCGATGATCGTCTTTTTACTCAGCGGATCATATACAGAATGAAGGCAAATCTTACTTTCTTCTGCCTGAGTTGCATCGGTCGCCGGCAGAGAATTTTCAGTCGCAGATACTCCGACACTTACTGAAGACAATGCAATAAGTGCAATAAGCAACGGTTTTGTGTACATGGTTTTTGAGTTATCTGCTTGATGAAAGGTATTGCTGCACATTCTTGAAAGAATGCGATATGCGGCGTATTTCTCTGTCTGGAGAAAAATAGGTGCATAAGTCACGTCAGGCAGTGAATGATAAATCAGTTTATTAATAATGAGGTGTGCCGATAAGAATAGATACGTTTAACATAGCCATACTTGAAGAGGAGAATCCTCTGTATATCTATCTGCATACGGCAGATAAAGTAAGTTTCGAGATTTTTCGGAGGACGCGGGATGTCTATTTTGCTGTTGGATTTGGGGAATACTGCGCTTAAGTGGGCCCTATTGGATAACTGCGAAGAGACAAATGCTTATGTCCACAATTCTTCCGGCGTTCTCGGTGACAGCGTCATTGAGCAATGGAATCATCTAAATATAGATGCTGCGTATGGGACGACGGTTGCGTCGGAATGGATCAGCCACGGTATTAATCAGGCTCTGCATCGCAAGAATGTCGATTGTCATTGGCTTCAATCGACTTCTGAATTCAACGGTGATTTCAGATTGCGTAACGGATACGCATATCCCCATATGTTGGGAGCGGATCGCTGGCATGCTGCTATCGGTGCAGTAACGCTGCATCCTAATGAAGCACTTCTTATTATTCATATGGGTACAGCCGCCACTGTCGACAGTGTGATTCCTCAAGGCGACAACGAATATCTCTTTCTCGGAGGAAGAATTGCTCCGGGGCCAGCAATGATGCTTGAAGGACTTTCAAGAGGGACCGCACATCTTCCGCGTGCATTAGGGAAGTATCAAGATTTTCCTGACAACACGGTAGATGCCATTACGACTGGCATTATTGACAGTCAGTTAGGTCTGGTTCAAAGGGCATATGCTCAAATGAACTCAATCTGTGAAAGTCCGAGAATACTGCTTGCCGGCGGAGCTGCAAGATTAATCGCACCGCATCTATCAAAAGAATTTGAGAAAGTCGATCTTCGACATAACCTTGTTATTACAGGATTGGCAACGAGAGCGAGGACGCTCACAAAGTAAGGTGGTTTCCACGGCAAGACACCTCAAATCCAACGAAATTTGCCTGTGTAATAAGAATTACAATTTATTACATCTGCTGTAAAAATCCAATAACTGTATGATTGATTTAGGAAATTCGAAAATTTTGCGAAAATTTCTGAAAAATTTTTCCTGAAAACGGTTGACAGGTGAAAA
>CAZNBL010000002.1:0-69538 GCA_964571375.1 uncultured Burkholderiaceae bacterium | reverse complement strand
AGTCTCCGGGCTCTCCATTCAAAACCCCGTTAATCCGATGATTAACGGGGTTTTTTACGTAGTGCGTCATTTTCGTGACCGCAAAGTAGTGCATGATTTTTGCCCTATGCGGTAAACTAACGGTACCTGTAAAACAGGCTTTTTTTATCTTAGCCAGTACGATTGTGAAGCTTTATCGACGATCTTTAATTTCAGAACTCTCTAATTCGGTTGGAAGTGCATTTACCGTGCTCTTCTCTATTGTCTTAACAATCGGCTTAGTAAGAATTCTCAACCAGACTGCCGGCGGTCGCTATGACAGCAGTTCCATTCTGGAAGTGGTGGCCTATTCTTCTCTTACCAATATTCCGCCGCTGCTGACGCTTGCGCTGTTCTTAGGCGTATTGATGACCCTTATGCGTTATTGGCAGGATAACGAGATGGTTGTCTGGTTCTCTTCCGGCGGTCTTTGTCTGACGGACTGGATTCGTCCTGTATTGCGTATGGCGCTTCCGATCGTCATTCTGATCGGTCTTTTCTCTGTAGTTGTCTCCCCTTGGTCTCGTACTCAAATGGCGGCCTATAAGGATCGCTTTGCGGCTAAGGAAGATGTGACCAAGCTTTCTGCCGGTCGTTTTATCGAGGCTCAGAAGGGCAAACGCGTATTCTTCCTGCAGGGCGTCGATCAGCAAAGCGGTAAAGTAGACAATATCTTCCTGCTTGAAAGAGGCAGTGACGGACAGCAGACCATTGTGATGGCTAACAAGGGTCGTCTGGAAACGATGGATAACGGCGATCGTTATATCGTAATGACGGACGGTAAGCGCTACGAAGTTACTCCCGAAAACCTTCAAACTCAGATCACAGATTTCGGAAGCTACAAGATGCGTGTTGACTCTGCGCCGGCTGCGCCGACAGAAATCAGCCGTGTGAACTCGCTTCCGATTCATCTTCTCTTGCAGAAGGATAACAATAAGGCTAAGTCAGAGCTCTTCTGGCGTATTTCCTGGCCTCTGATCGCCCTTAATCTTGTTCTGCTTGCGATTCCGCTTTCGTACAACAATCCGCGTGTAGGACGCTCCTACGGCCTTGTAGCAGCGGTATTGATTTTTATTCTTTATCTCAACAGCATCTCGATCTTTGAAACTTGGATCGTTCAGGGCAAGCTCTCAATTCTTTCGAGTGTGCTTCTGATGAATGCAGCGGTATCTCTGCTGACAGTGATGCTGTTCTATCGCTTGATGTCGATGAACTCGTCGAGACTGAGCAGTTATATCTGGAATGCTCTCTGTTATCCGTTAAGAGCGCTTAAGAAGGAAAAGGAGAGCGATAAATGAGAATTCTGACCCGAATGATTGCCAAGGAAGTTCTGTTCTCCAGCTTCTTTGTGCTCCTGGCTTTGGTAGCCTTGTTTGCCTTCTTCGACCTGATTCGTCAGGCCGATGAAATCGGTACGGAATACAGCATTCTGCAGGCATTTATTCTGACTGCACTGATTCTGCCCACACGATGCTATGAAGTCCTTCCGATTGCAGCAATGCTCGGCTCGGTCTACACGCTTGCTAATTTGGCTCAGAGCAGTGAATTCACAATTATGCGTGCCGCCGGTTTGAGTCCTTGGCGTCTTTGTATGATGCTGATGCTTCCCGGCATCCTGATGGTGGGATTCTCCTACTTCATCGGCGAATACATTGCTCCGCCCTCTCAGCAGCTCTCCAAGGAGTTCAAACTTGATTTGAGCGGTCAGAGTTTTACCGGCCGTGACTTCCGTTCGGGTATTTGGGTTCGTGATGACAAGCACGACGATCAAGGTAATCTTGAAAGAGTTGCCTTTGTGAATGTCGGTAGCCTCAAGCCTGATGTCGGTGCCTTTAACTGGGAGATCTTCCTCTTTAATAATAAGGAAGAACTCAAATCCGTAATCAAGGCTGAAAAGGGTACCTATAACAAGAAACAGGGTTGGATCCTTGAGAACGTAACCGAACAGATGATTCCGAATGTTCCGAAGGATCAGGTAACACCGACCGATATCAAGGTAAAGATTGAGCATTACGAGACAATGGTCTGGGGTAAGAGCCTGGATCAGAACATCTTCGGCCTCATGATGATCAAGCCTGAGAATATGTCGATGCAGGATCTGTATCACTATATCGAGCATCTCAAGGAAAACGGTCAGCAGAGCGGTAACTATGAAGCGGCGTTCTGGAATAAGGTCTTCTATCCGTTCGCTATTCTTGTGATGCTGGTTCTGTCGATGCCTTTTGCTTACCTCAATGCTAGAAGCGGCGGTATTGCGATTAAGATCTTCTTCGGCATCATGATCGGTATTGCGTTCTATGCTCTTAACAATCTGTTTGCATTCATGAGTGTCATGAACAGTGCTCCGCCGGTTCTTGCGGCGTTAACTCCGAGCCTGGTGATGCTCGCTTTGGCTACCGCAGTGATGTACTGGGTAGAACGAAGATAGGCAAAACGACAGGAATTACAAGAAAAGACCGGCTGTATAAGCCGGTCTTTTTTCATAAATGTTGAAAATATTGAGGGGTATTTTCCCTAATATCAACGCTTTTTTGCGATATCAGATTCAGATTCTCTTCATATACAGATTTTTTATGTCTTTTTTTTGCAGAGAGGGGGGCAGGCCCGACGGGTACTTCTAAGTGAGTCTTTTTCAGGAAAGTTAAGGTATTAACCCTGACATAAAGTTGTGAAATTATTTTTTCGCAATATGAAAACAGTTTTTCGCGGTATATCAATCTAGCGATAAAAATCATATTTTTTCGAGGTGAAACATTGTTTTTCCTGATTGTTATGCATAGGCGGGATATCGGTAAAGTGCCCTTCTAAGCCTTGGTGGCAGGGATATATGGATGGGGTCGGTACACGAAGCGAACCGGATTTTTTTTAACCCGGATTTTTCATGACGTTTTTAGAAAAACTCAAAATCCTTGAAGAGTTTCATCCGATACAGGGTTTTCATTAGAACCACCTGTTACGGTTTGTAATAGAATGGCAACGTTCTGAGAATAATAATTTCATTCAAGGAGAACTCGTAATGAGTGCGTATTTTTGGTTTCAATTCGTATTACTTCTGGTAATCCTCTTCTTCGGTGCTAAGAAGGGTAGTATTTATCTCGGTCTGATCGGCGGTATCGGTCTGATCATCTTCATCTTCGGCCCGAAGCCCTGGCTTGGTATTCCTCCGGGCAAACCTCCGGTCGACGTTATTCTGACTATTGTTGCAGTGGTTGCAGCTGGTGCTACTCTTCAGGCTACCGGCGGTCTCGACTGCCTGCTTCAGGTTGCTGAACGCGTTCTGCGTAACAACCCGAAGTTTGTGACCTACCTCGCTCCGATGTGCAGCTTCATCCTGACCATCCTCTGCGGTACAGGCCACACTGTTTACACACTTCTCCCGATTGTTTACGACGTTGCTATTAAGACAAACGTCCGTCCGGAACGTCCGATGGCAGCTACTTCCATTGCTGCTCAGATGGGTGTGATCTGCTCTCCGGTTTCCGTAGCCTGCGTTTCCGCAGTTGCTCTGCTTGCCGGCCACACACTCGCTAACGGCCAGGAAATCGGTCTTGTTAACCTTCTGTCCCTGACCATTCCCTGCGGCTTCATCGGTCTGCTCGTAATGGCTACATACTCCAACTTCCGCGGTAAGGACCTCGATAAGGATCCGGAATTCCAGGCTCTCATCAGCGATCCGGAAGCTAAGAAGTACGTTTACGGTGACTCCATCACTCTCCTTGGCAAGAAGCTCCCGTCCAAGCAGTGGCTTGCTCTGTGGATCTTCCTCGGCGTGGTCGTCGTTGTTGCTATCCTCGGTGCATTCTCCGAACTGCGTCCGATGGTCGGCAAGAAGCACCTCTCCATGACTCTGGTTATTCAGATGTTCATGCTGACAGGCGCTGCTCTGATGGTTATTGCCACTAAGGTCTCTCCGAAGGCTATCGGTAACACATCCGTGTTCCGCTCCGGTATGGTCGCTGTGGTTTCCGTCTTCGGTGTTGCATGGATGTCCGACACAGTCTTCCACGCTCACCTTGCTGAACTCAAGGCAGTTCTCGTTGAATACGTTAAGAACTATCCGTGGGCATACGCTATCGTTATCTTCATCGTATCCAAGCTCCTGAACTCTCAGGCTGCCGCCGTTGCAACTATCGTTCCGGTTGCTCTGGCTGTCGGTACACCTCCGGGAATCGTTGCAGGTCTTATCTCTGCTTGCTACGGCTACTACATCATCCCGACATATCCGTCCGACCTGGCATCCATCGAATTCGACCGCTCCGGTACAACTAAGATCGGTAAGTTCGTGATCAACCACTCCTTCATCCTCCCGGGCATCATCGGCGTTGCAACAGCTACCTGCATGGGTTATGTCTTCGCCTACCTGTACGGCTGGATCTAAGGATCAGGACAGTCCAATAAGAATAAGAAATACTGAATTCTCATGAACATTAATCCGGGGCTTAGGCCCCGGATTTTTATTTCGGCGTTGCAATGAGTATGCCGAACGAAAAAAAGGACAGCTCGGCTGTCCTTTTTTCGTTGGCCGGATTACCGGCGTTGTAATGAATTACTTGGCATTACGCTCCTTGGATCGTGCAAGGAATTCCTTGAGTGCTACGGATGTATGCGTCTTTCTTCGGACGAATTTCTCCGGAGGACCCTGGAAGATAACTTTACCGCCCTCGGAACCGCCTTCCGGCCCCATGTCGATAATCCAGTCGGCTTCCGCAATCACGTCAAGGTTGTGTTCGATAACGACAACCGTATTGCCGGCAGCAGAAAGTCTTTGCAGAACCTTGATGAGTTTGTCGACGTCGGCCATATGAAGACCTACTGTCGGTTCATCGAGAACATAGAAGGTATGCGGACTCTTTCTGCCTCGCTTGGTGAGGTCGTCTCTTACCTTGGTCAGTTCGGATACTAATTTGATGCGCTGAGCTTCGCCGCCGGAGAGGGTAGGAGAGGGCTGACCGAGCGTAAGGTATCCGAGACCGACGTCCTGCATCAGTTTGAGCGGATGCAGGATGGAACTCTGATTGGCAAAGAATTCGACAGCCTCGTCCACTTCCATCTTCAGGACATCGCCGATGGATTTGCCCTTCCACTGTACATGCAGCGTTTCTTCGTTGAAGCGCATGGAGCCGCAGACGTCGCAGGTTACTTTGACGTCGGGCAGGAAGTTCATTTCCAAGGTCTTTACACCCTGTCCTTCGCAGGCGTCGCATCGGCCGCCCTTGACGTTAAAGGAGAAGCGGGATGCGTTGTAGCCTCGTTCTTTAGCTTCGTTGGTTTCTGCAAAGAGCTTGCGGATGGCATCCCAGAAACCGACATAGGTCGCCGGGCAAGATCTCGGTGTTTTGCCGACAGGCGTCTGATCGACTTCAAGAACGCGGTCAACCTGTTCCCAGCCGCTTAACGCTTCGCAACCGACAAATCGGACATCTCCCTGCTTCTGAACGGCTTCCTGCAGATTGCGCAGCAGCACACTTCGTGCCAATGTCGACTTACCTGAACCGGAAACACCCGTAACGACAATCAGTCGGTTAAGCGGGAACTTTGCCGATTCAACCGCAAGATTGTGCTCGTCAGCGTTGACGATTTCGATAACAGGATCCTCATCGCCGGTTTTGATTTTTGCTTTCCCGGTGTGTTTGAGCGGGTGCTTGAGGTAACGGCCGGTCAGAGAGTTTTCATTATTCATGATCTCTTCGATCGTACCTTGAGCAATCAGCTGGCCGCCGCGTGCGCCTGCACCGGGGCCGATGTCGATAACGTGGTCGGCACGTTCGATAGTATCTTCGTCATGTTCGACAACCAACAGCGAATTGCCGTTGGAGGTGAGCTGCTCAAGAGCCTTCAGAAGAATGCGGTTGTCTCTCGGGTGCAGACCGATGGTCGGCTCGTCGAGCACATAACAGACACCCTGCAGATTGGTGCCGAGCTGAGAGGCGAGGCGGATACGCTGAGCTTCGCCGCCCGAAAGAGTCGGAGCCGAGCGATCGAGGTTCAGGTAGGTAAGGCCGACTTCACGCAGGAAGGAAAGACGCGCAAGAATTTCTGCAATCGGATCCTTGGCAATCAAGGAGTCGCGATCGTTCAGTTTGATTCCCTTAAAGAAGGCTTCCGCCTCATCGATCGTCATTGCCGCAATTTCATCAATGGATTTGTCCTGGAAACGAACGCCGCGGGCAATCGGATTTAATCGTGCACCGCTACAGCTCGGGCATACGACCTTCATTTCGATCTTATCTTCTCTGACTTCACCGATCTGATTGTCCTGATCGATAGCATCTTTAAAGAGCTGGATGCCGTTGCCCATACAGCTGTCGCACCAACCGAGCTTGGAGTTGTAGGAAAAGAGTCTCGGAGAAAGTTCGGGGAAACTTCTGCCGCATTCCGGACAGCCGCGCTCCGTCGAGAAGCTTTCGACAGCAACGGTACCTTCCCAAGCTTCGACAACACCTTTACCGTGTTCCAAGGCATCGCCGAGAGCGTGTTTGATCTTGGCTTCGTTTTCCGGCTCGACTGCAATTGTTGCAATAGGCAGGCCGATGGTGTGCTCTCTGAATCTTGCAAGAGCCGTAAAGGGACGTGTCGGAACAATACGGTTGTCGACGATCAGTTCCGGGAAGCCCTTGCTGTGAGCCCAGGCGGCAAGATCTTTATAGATACCTTTACGGTTCTTGATAAGAGGCGCGACAAAGGTGATCTGACGACCTTTGAACTCAGTCATGACTCTGGCAAGAATAGAGTCAAAGGAAAGCGGTTCAACCGGGATACGGCAGTCGGGACAGTACTGTACGCCGAGTTTGACATACAGCAGTCTCAGGAAGTGATAGATCTCGGTCAGTGTTGCAACCGTCGACTTCTGACCGCCTCTCGAAGTTCTCTGTTCGATCGCCACTGTCGGCGGAATGCCGTAAATAGCATCGACGTCGGGGCGGCTGGCCGGCTGAACCATCGAGCGGGCGTAGGCATTGAGAGATTCCAGGTAGCGGCGCTGACCTTCGTTGAAAACCAGGTCGAAAGCGAGCGTGGACTTACCGGAACCGGAAACGCCTGTGATGACCGTGAACTTGTCTCTCGGAATTTCCAGCGAGAGATTCTTCAGATTGTGTTCTCTTGCGTTGACCACAACGATCGCATTGTCTTTCTGAGCTTCAAGCTGTCCGGCGGACGGCTTTCCTGCGTTCTTATCGTGCGGCAGGGTGAAGTATGCCGACGGATTGTTGTTGGCAAGTGCTTTGCGGTAGGACGCAAGTGCAAGACCGGTCGGTGTCTCTTTGATCGAAAGAGTATCGGCTGTACCGGCAAAGAGTTCATAGCCGCCTTTTTCTCCGCCTTCGGGACCGAGTTCGATGATCCAGTCAGCCGCATTAATGACGTCAAGGTTGTGTTCGACCAGGATGACGGAGTGACCGGCTTCGACAAGTTCGTTCAGGGACCGCATGAGCTTGGCGATATCGTCAAAATGAAGACCGCTGGTGGGTTCGTCGAATACAAACAGGTTGTTCGGAGAAGCGCTGCTCTTGGCTTCGGCAAGGTGCTTGGCAAGCTTTAAGCGCTGAGCTTCGCCGCCCGAGAGTGTCGGGACGGGCTGGCCGAGTTTCAGGTAGTCGAGACCGACTTTCTGCAACGGAGTCAGCGTTCTCAAAATTTCCTTATTGCCGCCGAAGAGTTCGAGGGCTTCTCTGACCGTCAGGTTCAGCACATCGGCAATGTTGAACTTACGGCCGTCTCTTTCAACGGTAACTTCCAGGGTTTCGGGACGATAGCGAAGACCGTTGCAGTCCGGACAGCTCAGGTATACGTCTGAGAGGAACTGCATTTCGATGTGCTCGAAACCGCTGCCTTCGCAACTCGGGCATCGACCCGTGCCGGAGTTGAAGCTGAAAGTACCCGGCGTGTAGCCGCGGGCACGCGACAAGGGAGCGGCCGCAAAAATCTTTCGGAAAGCGTCGAACGCTCCGACAAAGACTGCCGGATTACTACGTGTAGTTTTTCCGATAGGGGACTGATCAACAAAAACGACATCATTGATGAGCTCAGCGCCCTTGATTTCGTCGTACTGGCCCGGAGCGTCGGTGGGCTTGCCCTTTTTCTTCATCAGAGCAGGAATCAGGATGTCCTGAACCAATGTGGATTTACCCGAACCGGAAACGCCGGCAATGCAGACGAGCGAGCGCAGAGGGATTCGGATATCGAGATCCTTGAGGTTGTGTTCTTTTGCGCCGAAAAGAACCAATGCAGGCGTTTTAAGCGTGATTTTGCGCTGCTTGCTCTTCGGAATACGCAGTGTGCCTCTCAGATACTGACCGGTCAGTGTATTGGCTTTGCGAAGACCGGCAGGAGTGCCGTCAAATACCAGTCGGCCGCCTCTGGTGCCGGGGCCGGGGCCCATGTCCAGGATTCGGTCGGCGGCGAGCATGACCTGCGGATCGTGTTCTACGACAACCAGAGTATTGCCGGAGCTTCTGAGGCGGTGCATGACTGAGTTGATACGGTCGATTTCCTGCGGATGCAGACCGATGGACGGCTCATCAAGTACAAAGAGTGTATTGACGAGCGAAGTGCCGAGAGCGGTGGTGAGGTTGATTCGCTGGACTTCGCCGCCCGAGAGCGTGCGGCTCTGTCGGTCAAGCGTCAGGTAGCCGAGTCCGACTTCGTTGAGGAAGTTCAGGCGGCATCGGATTTCATCGAGCAGCATTTTGCAGGCTTCGGCCTGTTCTGCCGTAAGGGTCAGATGGTCGAAGAAAACTTTGAGCTTTTCGATCGGCAGCGTCATCAGCTCATGAATATTGAAGCCCGGGAGTACAGCTTTGGCATTGCTGCGCTCACTCATGATGCGGTCGGCATCTTCTCGGGTTCCGATACGCCAAAGAAGGGCTTCTGCTTTCAGGCGGGTGCCGCCGCATGTCGGACATTCGTTGTAGCTGCGGTAACGGGAGAGAAGAACCCTCACGTGCATTTTGTAGGCTTTGGTTTCCAGCCAGTCAAAGAAGTGTTTGACGCCGTACCAGGACTTGGAGCGCCAGCTCGTCCACTTGGGATCGCCTTCGAAAACCCACTTCTGGTCTTCTTCGGGCAATTCGCCAAAGGGGACGTCGGTGGCGATACCGGCTTTTTTAGCGTACTTCAGGAGATCGTCCTGACATTCGGCATAGGCATCGGTGGTCCAGGGTTTGACTGCACCTTCGCTCAGCGACTTGCTTCTGTCCGGTACAACCAGGTCGTAGTCGACGCCGATGACACGGCCGAACCCTCTGCAGGTTTCGCAGGCGCCGAGCGGAGAGTTGAAGCTGAATGTCGATTGATGCGGTGCACTGTAATGAATGCCGCAGTCCGCGCAGGTGAGCTTTTCAGAGAAATGCCAGTGAGCAATCACATTGCCTTCGCGGTCTTCGGCTCGTACGCTCATGCAGCCTTTGCCTTTAAGCAGAGACTGTTCGATGGCATCGATGGCGCGAGCCTTGTCTACGGAAGACTTAAAGCGGTCGGCAATGACTTCGAGAATGTGGTCGCCGGTCTTGGCGTTTTTGGAAACGCTGACGCGGGTGAAACCTTCTGCATTAAGAGCCTGTACCGCATCGTCTGCGGGGAATTTCTTCGGGACTTCGACGGTAAAGAGTACGAAAAGTCTCGTGTCTGCGGGAAGTTTGCCGCAGTGATTGCTCACTTTCTGCCAAATGCTTTCGGGATTGTCTTTGGTGACTTCCTGTCCGCAACGACGGCAGTAAAGTCGGGCCGCCTGAGCAAAGAGCAGTTTCAGGTGATCGTTGATTTCCGTCATGGTACCGACGGTCGAGCGGGATGTTCTGACCGGATTGGTCTGATCAATCGCGATCGCAGGCGGAATACCGTCGATTTTCTTGACGTTCGGTCGGTCCATACGGTCTAAGAACTGTCGGACATAGGGACTGAATGTTTCGACATAGCGTCTTTGGCCTTCGGCATAAAGTGTGTCGAAAACCAAAGAAGACTTACCTGAGCCGGATACGCCGGTGACAACGGTCAGCTTGCCTGCCTCGAAGCTGACATTGATGTTGCGCAGGTTGTTTTGATTGGCACCGTAAATTCGGATGCTCTTGTCGGTTTTATCTTTTGTAGTCATTAACCGAAAATCCAACGAAAAAACTGGGTCAAAGGTCTGTAGAGGCTACTGCAATTTTGAAGGCAGTGAAAGAGTTGACGGCAGCTTTTTGTGTTTTTCAGTTAAACGGGCGTGAAATGCGGGAGAAGTGTTTCGTGCAGACAAGAAAAAAGAAGAACAGCTGCGAACAGTTGTTCTTCTTATTGCGGAGCAACCCGGGTTGCTCCGAGTATCAGGTCAGATTACTGATGAGCCTTAACGTCGCCGCGGCGAACAGCTGCATTGTCCTTAACCTGTCTTACGAGAGAGTCGAAAGCGGCTCTGACGGCTGCATGTGCGTCTTCGTTCTTTGTGTTCATGACAAATTCCTTGCCCGGAGCTGTCAGATTGACACGCACGCTGCATTCGCGCCCCTGGTTCTGGTGACGACCTTCGGATTCAACAGCAACGCGGCAGCTGATGAGTTCTGCGTCAAACTTGTGCAGACCTTCTACTTCTTTAGCGATGAGCTGTTCGAGAGCTTCGGAATGATCGATACCGTGGAAACTAACTTGGAGGGGAAGCTTCATATTGTCCTCACTTTCTTGTAATTGATACTTCACGATTACATTGTTCCACACTTCGCAAAAATTTGTTAGGGTGGGGTAAAACTTTTTTTAGTGAATCGTGTTCAAAAACGGCTCAGACGGTCTCTATCTACATAAATTAAATGGAAAAATTTCTAAGCTAAGAGGTGAATAAAAAAATCGGGCAATTTTGTATACAATGCCTCGAAAGCATCACTTCGGACGTACCGAGGGAAAAAGTAATGGAAAAGAATATTAAGTCGGGCGAATCCCGAGCAAAAGCATTTCAGATTCTCAAGCAGGACTACTTGTGGGATGTCGTGATCATCGGCGGCGGTGCGGCAGGCGCATCTTTGGCTGTCGATGCGGCTTCACGCGGTTTTTCTACGTTGCTGCTCGAATCTGAGGATTTCTGCAGAGGTACTGCCGCTGCTTCCGAGCTGCTGATGCCGGATTTCTCTCTGCTTCGTTGTCCGAGACACTGGAAGCGTCTGAGGAGTCAGTTCCAGGAACGCCGTCTGCTCTTAGGCAATGCGCCGCAGGTCGTTGAAAAAGCTCAGCTGATTCTTCCCTTCTTTAAGAGCGCTCAGAGAGAGGCTTGGTTGCTGATGCTTGCCGCCATGAACCTTTCTGCTCCGAGCGGAACATCCCTCGGCGGTTTGCGCTGGATGAGCGGAACTGAAGTTATCCGCCGTCTTCCGTCGGTCAAGCCCGTCAATCTCAAGGGCGGCGTTCAGACCGATGCTGTTTTGGTCAAACCGACAGAACACGCGCTTTCTCTGCTTAAGACAGCAGACATGCGCGGTGCCGTAGTTTTGAATCACACCGAAGTAACTGATGTAAAACGCGGCGAAAAGGGTGAAATTGCTGCTCTTACAGCACGCGACGCATTGAACGGCGAAGAATATACCGTTCGTTGCCGTATGGTATTTAATGCCGCAGAAACCGCTGTGGACGACGTCCGCCGTAAAGTCGATGCCGGTGCCAGAAGCATTCTGTCCTTCTATGAGCAGGAACACATTACTGTTGACAGCAAGTGTTTCGACGGTGAAAGAGCCGCACTCTTTGCAGACGGTTTATGTCGCATGCCCTTTGAGTGCACTCCGTCCGACGGCGTTGTCACGATGGGCGGTACGGTCCGCACAGGTGTTGCCGCCGATGAAGATGACGCGAAGAAGGACACTGCCCGTCTGCTTGAAAGAGCACGCCAGGTACTTCTGTTTGCACCTGTCGAATCCAATGTCAGAGCGCTTATCCGCACCAAGAAAGCATTCTTTAATAAGAACTGCGGCGGTAAGGTCCGTCCCGATCTGACAGAAAAGGCTGTATTCGTACCGGAATTCAAGAATATGATTTCGGTTGTCGGCGGCAGCCGACTCGAATGCCGACGTGTGGCAGAAGATGCGATGCATGAAGCTGTGGAGCAGGGGCTGATCTACAAGCGTCCCTGCGGCACTACCTTCCTTTCGCTTTACCGACTCAAGCAGTTTGACCGCACGGCCATCTGCCGGGAAGCAATGGAAGCAGAAACTGCTCCGCAGAGTCTTATTGAATTTGCCGAATACTGCGTATCCGACGAATTTGCCTGCAGTGCCGAAGATATCGCTCTGCGGCGCCTTCCGACAGAGAAGTTCGGCGCGCAAGCTGTCGAACATCTTGTTAAACTTTTGAAGAACTGCGGTTTTTAAAACAGAAACAACCGGATGGTCTGAAAAAGACCTCTGAAATTTACAGGGGTCTTTTTGCAAGATTCATTTGCAAAAACATTCAGTTGTGATGTGTGTGCATTTGCGCGGAACAATTGTTTTTGTGTATAATGCGTACCCTCTCTGTTGGAGCGTTGTCCTTTCGTCAATGCTCGTTCCGTAGTATTTATGTTTGTCCGATCTCCAATCCGGAACGGACTTAGGTTATTTATGGGCGCATAAAGTGCGCCGCATTTATAGGTGAAACGTAATGAAGACCTTCTCGGCTAAGCCGCTTGAAGTGAAGCGTGAATGGTATGTGGTTGACGCAACCGATATGGTTGTTGGTCGCCTTGCCGCTGAAATCGCTCTCAGACTCCGTGGCAAGAACAAGCCTGAATACACACCGCACGTTGATACGGGCGATTACATTGTTGTTGTCAACGCTGAAAAGCTGGTTATGACTGCCAACAAGCCCGAAGACAAGCGCTACTACCGTCACTCTGGCTACCCCGGCGGTATCTATGAAACAACATTCCGCAAGATGCAGGAAAAGCATCCGGGTCGTGCTCTTGAAATCGCTGTCAAGGGTATGCTTCCGAAGGGCCCCCTTGGTTATGCAATGATCAAGAAACTCTTCGTCTATGCCGGCAACGAACATCCGCATGCCGCCCAGCAACCCAAACAGCTCGAGATCTAACATGATTGGTATTTACAACTACGGCACAGGCCGTCGTAAGAGCTCTGTTGCTCGTGTTTTCATGAAGCGCGGCACAGGCAAGATCACTATTAACGGTCGTTCCCTTGAAGCTTACATTCACCGCGAAACAGGTCGCATGGTGATTCGTCAGCCGCTCGAACTGACTCAGAACACTGAAACATTCGACATCATGGTCAATGTTTGCGGTGGCGGCGAATCCGGTCAGGCCGGCGCTATCCGTCACGGTATCACACGTGCTCTGATCGACTACGATGCAGCCCTCAAGCCGACTCTGTCTGCTGCTGGCCTCGTTACTCGCGACGCTCGCGAAGTCGAACGTAAGAAGGTTGGTCTCCGCAAGGCACGCCGTCGTAAGCAGTTCTCCAAGCGTTAATTTCAACGCAGAAGATTCTGTCTTCGATACAAAAAGCCGCCGCTTCGGCGGCTTTTTGCTTTTCCGGAGTTTTTCTCCGGACAACAAAAATCCCCTGCTGCGCTTTTTATCCGCAACAGGGGTTTTGTCGTTTCCTGGGTTCGCGTTCTTACGAGTGATGGACCAGAGCCGGATTGAGTGTATAGGTGCCTGTAATTGTGCCGCTCGCAAGGATATGGCCTTCCATTGCAGCTTTGACGTCATCGCAGGTGAAATCGCCTTCAATCGGCAGAAGCGGGAAGTCGACGGCGTAGACGGTAAACACATAGTTGTGAATACGTTCGTCGTTCCACGGAGGGCAGGGGCCGTCGTAGCCGTAATAACGGCCGCTCATCTCGGGATCGTCGGCGAAGGCCGCAGTGTAGTCATTGAGACCCTGACGCATGCCGTTGGCGCATGCAGGACCTCTTTTGCCGCGGCTGACAATGCCCTTGGAGAGTGTTCCTGCATCGATGCAGGGCTCTTCGGGAGAAATGTCGACAAGCACCCAATGGGTGAAGTTTGTACGCGGAGCATCCTTCGGAATCGTCACTCCTTCGACGTTGGCGACAGAGAAGTCTGCGGGAACATCGAAGTCTTCGCAGAGCAGAATCAGACTCTGAGTGCCGAGCGGAGGTGTAGACCAGGAAATCTGAGGATTACGGTTGCCTGCGGGAACTGTTTTATCCTGCTGAGTCAGGTCAATTTTTGCATAAGCAAAGCCTTCGGGAACTCGTTGTCCGTCCGCAAAGGAATCGCTCCAAACTCGAAAAATACTTTCCATCTTTGTTCTCCTTTACACCGAAATCGATCAGTTGCCTGTTCGTTTCGGAACCTGAAGCCAGAAGGTGACAGGTCCGTCATTGACCAGAGATACCTTCATATGGGCGCCGAACACGCCGGTCTCAATCTGAAGGCCGCTGCGGCGGAGCTCGTCGACGAATACCTCATAGAGGTGTTCGGCCAGGACGGGCTCTGCTGCCGGAGTAAAGCTTGCACGGGTGCCGCTGCCGGTATCGGCAGCAAGCGTAAATTGAGAAACCGCAAGGATGCCGCCCTGAACGTCCTGCACGCTAAGGTTCATCTTGCCGTTTTCATCCGTGAATACACGGTACTTGAGCACCTTCTGAGCCAGAGCTCTGGCGTTGGCTTCGTTGTCTTCTCTTTGGGCGCAGACAAGAAGCAGCAAACCCTTGCCGATAGCACCCGAAAGAGTGCTGTCGGCAACGCAGGAGGCCTCGGAGACACGCTGCAGAAGGGCAATCATGGGATTACTCCGCTGTCAGGAAGACGCGTGCCCACTTGCGCTTGCCGACCTGAAGAACGTATTCGCCCGGCATAACCTTGTGCTTGCGGTCGCTGATACGTTCGCCGTTGAGGTGTACGCCGCCCTGTTCGACATTGCGGGTAGCTTCGGCAGAGGACGGAGCAAGACCGGCGTCCTTGATGAACTTCGGCAGGCTGAGGCCTTCGGCTGTGCAGACGAGCTTAACTTCAGGAATGTTTTCCGGAACAGCACCGTTGCGGAAGCGGTTGTTGAATTCGGCTTCGGCCTTGTCGGCAGCGTCCTTGTTGTGGAAGCGTTCGACGATTTCCTTAGCAAGCAGAACCTTGGCGTCGCGCGGGTTTCTGCCGTTGGCGCATTCTTCCTTGATCTGAGCGATTTCTTCGTTGCTCTTAAGGGAGAGGAGGTCGTACCAGTTCCACATCAGGTCGTCGGAGATGGACATGACCTTGCCGAACATTTCGTTCGGTTCGTCAGTGATGCCGATGTAGTTGTGCTTGGACTTGCTCATCTTGTTGACGCCGTCGAGACCGACCAGCAGCGGCATTGTCAGGATGCACTGCGGTTCCTGGCCGTACTGACGCTGAAGTTCGCGACCGACGAGCAGGTTGAAGCGCTGGTCGGAACCGCCGAGTTCGACGTCGCTTTCAAGAGCTACGGAGTCATAACCCTGCATGAGCGGGTAGATGAGTTCGTGCATGGCGATCGGAGCGTTTTCAGCGTAGCGCTTTGCGAAATCGTCACGTTCGAGCAGACGGGCGAGTGTGTAGCGGGAAGCCAGTTTGATCAGGCCGTCGGCGCCGAGCTTATTGGTCCATTCGGAGTTATAGCGGACTTCTGTCTTTTCACGGTCGAGAACGAGAGCGGCCTGGTCCAGATAGGTCTTGGCATTGTTTTCGATCTGTTCGCGTGTAAGCGGCGGACGGGTTGTGTTGCGGCCGGACGGGTCGCCGATAGCACTGGTGAAGTCACCGATCAGGAAGATCACCTTGTGGCCGAGGTCCTGGAACTGGCGGAGCTTGTTGAGGACGACAGTGTGGCCGAGGTGAATATCAGGAGCTGTGGGGTCAAGGCCGAGCTTGATGCGCAGCGGCTTGCCTGTGGCAGCAGACCGAGCCAGTTTCTGTTCGAGATCATCTTCCATCAGGAGAGTGTCAATGCCTCGTTTGATAAGAGCCATTGCGCTTTTGACCTCGGGTGTGACCGGGTACTTCTTTTCTTCTACTGCTGTATCTGACATTTCATTACATCCGAAAATAAGGGAATCGTTTCTACCGAGGTGCAGATGAGTGAAATCACCTATAATTTTAAAGATTCACCTCAGGAATTAAGTCTTTATAGACTGTTTCCCATTTTATATGAGATGTGCTGATTTGTTCGCATCGGTTCATGCTGTTGCTTATTTTTCAGCGGTTTCTATCGATTAACTGAGAGCAGAACCTTGAACATTCTGAATTTTCAATGGCGTCAGATTACGTGCGCATTTTTTGTTGCAGCCGTAGCGACGGCATCCCAATTGGCATTCGCCGCCGCTGATATTGCGCCGGCCAAGCATGCCGGGAATACTGTCCTCGAAAAAGCCGGTGAAGTGGATCTCGGAAATCTCATCGAGCGTTGGGCAAGTGAAATGGATCACGTGTTCACCGAAACCAAGATCCAGCCGAAAGACACCAGCAATACCGTATTCAAGCGTCTGGGCATCAACGACAGAAAGTTTATTAACTACGTCAACAATATCCGTCCCGTACGCTCCAACGCATTCGCAAGACTTCATATCGGCCGTACCGTTCAGGCCCGCCTTACCCCCGAAGGCAAGGTACTTTCGGTCCGTATTCTGCGTCCGACCGATGTTCTTTCCAAGGATATTTCTTTCTATCACGTCTCCCGCCCGACCGTAAAAGACCGTTTCACACACGGTAATAAGACCGTGGCATTCGACGTGCATGCAGTAGCTGCGAGCGGAGTGATCAGCACCACGCTCGAAGAAGCCGGCCGCGAAGCCAAGATTCCTGCCAATGTGCTTGCACAGGTCAAGCAGCAGCTCGGCAACAAGCTCGATCTGAAGAAGGATATCGCCAAGAACGACAGCTTCAGCGTTGTTTATGAGAGACGTCAGCTTGACGGTGCCGATCTCGGTGCCGGCAGACTCCTTGCGATGGAGTTCTACAACAAGGGCGATCTGATCGATGCCTATTGGTTCGAAGGCGACGATGTCTCCGGCTACTTCAACAGCAAGGGCGACAGCAACGAACAGACATTCATCCGTATGCCGACTGCCGCACGCGTGACTTCTGCTTTCAATCAGGTCAGACGTCATCCGGTGACCGGTAAACTGCGTCCGCACTGGGGTGTGGACCTCGGCGCTCCGACCGGTACTCCGATTTATGCTTCGAGCGACGGTGTTATCAAGTACAAGCGTTATCAGAGACGCGGTTACGGTTACTGGCTCTGTATCAACCACGGCAACGGCTATGAGTCCATTTATGCGCACATGAGCCGCTATGCCAAGGGAATGGCTGTCGGCAGAAAGGTTAAGAAGGGCGAGCTTATCGGTTACGTCGGTCGTACCGGCCTTGTAACCGGTCCGCATCTGCACTACGAACTCAAGAAGGACGGCAAGCAGATCAACCCGATGACCGCCGAACTTCCGACCGAAGACGGTATTGCTAAGGAAAGCCTGGTTCAGTACCAGGTCGCGATCGCTCCGCTCAAGCGTCAGCTCGCGCTTCTCGGCAAACTGCATTTGGCTCAGAGTACCGAGACGGTAACTACCCCTTAATTAGGAAAACCAAGGCTCCTTCGCGGAGCCTTTTTGTTGTTATGTCAGAAATTTATATCGGCCTGATGTCCGGCACGAGCGTCGATGCCGTCGATGCCGTCGCCGTCTCTTTTTCCGAATCAGCTTCCGAGACAATCGGCAGTGCTTCGGTGGCAATCGATGCTGATCTCAGAAGTGCGATTCTCGATCTGTGCGGTCCGGGAAATAATGAGATAGAAAAGGCACAGTATGTCGAAAACCGTATTGCTGTGCTTTATGCGGAAGCGGTCGGCAAACTGCTCTCCGAGCTTTCTCTGAAGCCCGGAGATATCCGTGCGCTCGGTGCTCACGGTCAGACGGTGCGACATCGTCCCGAAGCGGGTGCAACCACCCAGCTTATCAACGGAGCGTTGCTCGCAGAATTAAGCGGTATCGATACGATCGTCGATTTCAGAAGCAGAGATATCGCCGCAGGCGGTCAGGGCGCTCCCCTGGTTCCGGCGTTTCATCGGGCATGGTTTGAATCGGAGCATCCGGTGGCACTCCTTAATATCGGGGGCATCGCCAACGTGACGGTTGTGCCTCCTGCCGGCTCCGGTGAGGCATTGATCGGATTCGACACCGGTCCCGGCAACATGCTGATGGATGCCTGGATTGAGAAACATCTGAGACGCCGATACGATGAGAACGGGCGTTGGGCGGCAAAGGGAGAAGTGATTGTTCCGATGCTCGACGAAATGCTCAGGGAACCCTATTTTGCGCGTCCTCTGCCGAAGAGTACGGGCAGGGAGCTCTTCAACCTCGGCTGGCTTCAGAACTATCTGAGCGGTGAAGAAAAAGCCGAAGACGTTCAAAGAACATTGCTTGAGCTGACGGCTGTTTCGATTGCAGCAGCATTAAGAAACCTCGGCGGCGGCATCCGCGAACTCTATGTCTGCGGCGGCGGTTCTCAGAATCCGCTTCTGATGGAAAGAATCCGGCAGAGACTGCCGGAATTTACGGTAGGAGTGACCGATGAGAGGGGTTTGTCGACACAGGATGTGGAGGGAGCCGCTTTTGCCTGGCTTGCCAAAGCCTTTGTCGATCGGGTGTGCGGCAATGATCCGTCGGTTACCGGAGCACGCGGAGCGCGCATTCTCGGTTGTTTGTATCCGGCTTGATCCGTAAGTGAACAGCAAAAAAGCCTTGAGTCATTATCCTCAAGGCTTTTTGCTTAGGTGCGTGTTACGCGTCTCTTATACCGAGAAGCTGGAACCGCAGCTGCAGGTTGTTGTGGCGTTCGGGTTCTTGATAACGAACTGTGCGCCTTCGAGGTCTTCCTTGTAATCGATCTCGGCACCGACCAGGTACTGGTAGCTCATGGAGTCGATCAGCAGGGTGACGCCGGCCTTTTCCATGACGAAGTCGTCTTCGTTGATGGCTTCGTCAAAAGTGAAACCGTACTGGAAGCCGGAGCAGCCGCCGCCCTGAACAAAAACACGCAGCTTGAGAGCCGGATTGCCTTCTTCTTCGATAAGTTCAGCAACCTTCTGGCTTGCTGCATCGGTAAAGACGATCGGTTCGGGAAGCTTGATGTCTTCTGTAGTTGTATCTGTCATTTGGCAAATCCTGAAGAATAATAATGAATCGCAGTTGTGCCGATTATATCTATCCTGTTGCTTATATATTGCACAAAATCAAAGTAAAAACGGCGAATTGTTAATTTTTTTACAACGATGCTGCGAATACTTCCTATAATGAGTCCGCAACCACAAGGGTGTATAAAGTCGCCCTGAGTATTACAAATGTTTTAAGTAGGAGTACCCATGTTTAAAAAAGAAGATACGCTCGCAATCAAGGATCCCGAGCTCTATCAGCATATTGCAGCTGAATGCCACCGTCAGGAAGAACACATCGAACTGATCGCCAGCGAAAACTACGCATCTCCTGCTGTTATGCAGGCTCAGGGCAGCCAGCTTACCAACAAGTATGCTGAAGGCTATCCCGGCAAGCGTTACTACGGCGGTTGCGAAAACGTCGACGAAGTCGAACGTCTCGCTAAGAGCCGTGCTCTTGAAATCTTCTGTAAGCCCGCCGGCGTTGAAATGGCTGTCAACGTTCAGCCGCACTCCGGTGCTCAGGCCAACATGGCTGTCTTCTTCGGCCTTCTGAACCCCGGCGACACCGTTATGGGTCTGTCCCTTGCTGACGGCGGTCACCTCTCCCACGGCATGAAGCTCAACATGTCCGGCAAGTGGTTCAATGTTGTCAGCTACGGTCTGAACGACGAAGAAGCCATCGACTACGAACAGGTCGAACGTCTTGCTGAAGAACACAAGCCCAAGCTGATCATCACCGGTGCTTCCGCTTACTCCCTGCGTATCGATTTCAAGCGCTTTGCTGACATCGCTCACAAGGTCGGTGCATACCTGATGGTCGACATGGCTCACTATGCCGGTCTTATCGCCGCAGGCGTTTATCCGAGCCCGTTCCCGTACGCCGACATCGTTACAACAACAACCCACAAGACACTGCGCGGTCCGCGCGGCGGCATGATCTTCTGCCGTCCCGACCTTGAAAAGCAGATCAACATGGGTGTATTCCCCGGCATCCAGGGCGGCCCGCTCATGCACGTTATCGCTGCTAAGGCTGCTGCATTCAAGGAAGCTCTGTCTCCGGAATACAAGGAATACCAGCAGCAGGTTGTTATCAACGCTGCCGCAATGGCCGATCAGCTGACAAAGCGCGGTCTGCGTATCGTTTCCGGCCGTACTGAAAGCCACGTCATGCTCGTTGACCTGCGCTCCAAGCACATCACCGGTAAGGAAGCTGAAAGCGTTCTTCACGACGTTTGCATTACAGTCAACAAGAATGCCATCCCGAACGATCCGGAAAAGCCCTTCGTTACCAGCGGTATCCGTCTCGGTTCTCCGGCTATGACAACCCGCGGTTTCAAGGAAGCCGAAGCCCGCGAAGTTGCTGACCTGATCGCCGACGTGCTCGAAAATCCGCACGACGAAGCCGTTAAGGCCGATGTTAAGGCTCGCGTACAGAGCCTGACCGCTCGTTTCCCGGTCTACTTCTGATGAGACGAAAGGAACTCGTATAGATGCAATGCCCGTACTGCAAGCACCCTGATACTCAGGTGATTGATTCCCGCGCCAGCGAAGACGGTAACGCTATTCGCCGCCGCAGACGCTGTCCGAGCTGTCTCGGTCGTTTTACGACTTATGAGAAAGTAGCTCTGAGTATGCCTCTGGTGGTGAAGCGGGACGGGCATACGCGAGTTCCGTACAGCCATGAAAAGCTGTTGAAATCGATGGAGCTTGCTCTTCGCAAGCGTCCGGTCACGGCTGCAGCGATCGAAGCTGCAGTCGACCGCATCGAACAGAAGATTCGTTTCGGCGAAAAAGAAATTGAGTCGCAGCGAATCGGTGAATTAGTCCTTGGCGAGCTCGAAATTCTCGACAAGGTGGCATATATGCGCTTTGCCAGCGTTTACTTCAATTACAGCGAACCGGACGATTTTGTCGCAGCTTTGGAAAAACTCGGCTTTGCCGTATCCAAGAAATCATGATGAGCTGCCGAGACACGTTCTACATGCTCGAGGCGCTTAAACTCGCCGACAACGCTGCTTTTCATTGTCCGCCGAATCCTGCTGTCGGATGCGTATTGGTCAGAGACGACCGCATCATCGGCAAAGGATTTACCCAGAAAGTCGGCTCCGCCCATGCCGAAGTCATGGCGCTCAGAGATGCCGAATCCCGCTCGGAAAATATCGAAGGTGCCACAGCCTACGTCACGCTCGAACCTTGTTCGCATTGGGGACGTACGCCGCCCTGTGCTTTAGCTTTGATCAAAGCCAAGGTGGGCCGTGTAGTGGCCGCACTTAAAGACCCGAATCCTCTTGTTGCCGGCCGCGGTCTTCGTATGCTCGAAGAAGCCGGTATCGAAGTGACGGTCGGTGTCTGCGAAAAAGAAGCCTACGAACGCAATATCGGATTTATCCGCCGTATGGTGAGCGGCGTGCCGTTTGTCCGCGCCAAGATGGCGATGAGTCTCGACGGCAAAACCGCGCTTGCCAACGGAAAGAGTCAGTGGATCACCGGCCCCGAAGCCCGAGGCGACGGTCAGCGCTGGAGAGCGAGAGCGGGCGCAATTCTTACCGGCAGCGGTACGGTCCGCGATGATGATCCGCAGCTTAACGTCCGCCTTGAAGGTGTTGAGCGTCAGCCGCTTCGGGTCGTACTCGACAGCCGTATGTCGCTCGATACTCACTACCGTATCTTCAGCGGCAGCCCGACACTTTTGGTCTGTGCCGAGGCTGATCCCGTAAAGCAAAAAGCTTTCGAAGAATCCGGAACGGAAGTTTTGATTCTGCCGGGCAACGACGGCAGGATCGATCTGCATGCATTGATGGCCGAGCTCGGCAAGCGGGGCGTCAATGAATTGCATGTCGAAGCCGGTGCAACACTGACCGGAGCTTTGAGCGAAGCCGGTCTCATTGATGAATATCTGATTTATGTCGCTCCGAAGATTCTCGGAGAAGGACGCAGCCTTCTGAAGCTCCCGCTGATCGAGGAGCTCTCGGAAGCAAAAGAATTAAAATTTATAAGTATGGACAGAACGGGCGGCGATATTCGTCTGATTCTCCGTCCGGATTCAAAACACTAAGGAAAGGACAGGCATGTTTACAGGAATTATTCAGGCAGTCGGCCGTATCCGCGACAACGAAGAACTCGGTGACGGTCTCCGTATCGAAGTTGAAGCTCCCGAACTTGATCTCTCTACAGTCAAGGTCGGCGATTCCATCGCGATCAACGGCGCTTGCATGACCGTCGTTGAAATCAACGAAAACCGCTTCAAGGTCGATGTTTCTGCAGAATCTCTGGACAAGACTGCCAATCTTGACGGCTGGGGCCACGTCAACCTTGAAAAGGCTCTCAGAGTCGGCGACCGCCTTGACGGTCATATTGTTTCCGGTCACGTCGACGGCGTCGGTGAAATCGAGTCTTTCGACAAGGTTGCCGAGTCTTACAAGCTTGTTGTCCGTTGCCCGATGAAGCTCGGCAAGTTCCTCGCATACAAGGGTTCGATCGCCGTTAACGGCGTGTCCCTGACAATCAATACCGTCGAAGATGTTCCGGCCGGCACACGCGTGTCGATCAACATCATTCCGCACACTTTCGAACACACAGCATTCAAGTACGCCAAGAGACGCGATCTCGTCAACGTTGAAGTCGATACGATCGCCCGCTACGTCGAACGTATGAATTCGATGAGCTGCGGCGCTTAATAATCTGTCGTTACGATCGGCTCCTGCAGTGATTGTGGGAGCCTTTTGCATTTTTGGTAAAATCCTAAGATTCAAACACATAATTTCCGGAGTGCATTGTGCCCATCCAGTTTATTGAACCCGTCATGGACGGCAAGGATTTGAAGATCGGTATTGTTATGGCTCGCTTCAACGAGTGGGCTACAGAAGGTCTTTTCAATGCTTGTTTGGCCGAGCTGAAGGCTCTTGGCGTACAGGAAGAAAACATCGTGACGGTCACTGTGCCGGGCGCACTGGAAGTCCCGTTTGCACTGACTTCGCTCTACGATATGCAGGATTTCGACGCCATGATTGCGATCGGCTGCGTTATCCGCGGCGAGACTTACCACTTCGAGCTGGTATCCAATGAAAGTGCACGCGGTATTACCGATATGATCAGCCGTGAAGGCATTTCCATTGCCAATGTGATCCTGACTGTGGAAAACGAGGAACAGGCTCGTGTCCGCGTCGAAGAAAAGGGCAGAGACGGTGCTCGTGTTGCTGTAGAAATGGGCAATCTCCGCAGAAGAGTTCAGAATTCCTTCAATGAAGAAGGCGAAGAGTAATTTTTATGACAGAAGAAAAGAAGGTTCAGGCACGCGCCGAACACACTAAGAAAAGAGGCGGCCGCGGTGCCCGTCGCCGTTCCCGTGAATTTGCCATCAAGGGCATTTATGAATGGCTGCTGAGCGGTACAGAAGCCGCTACGATCGATGCCGCCGCTATCGAGCAGGACGATTTCGAACAGGTTGATGCCGAGTTCTACCGCGATCTGCTGCACGGCGTCATCGACAATTTCGCCGATCTCGAAGCAACATATGCTGCTCACATCGATCGCGAAACATCGAGCCTTTCTCCGATCGAACGTTCCATTCTTCTGCTCGGTACATTCGAGCTCAAGAATAATCCGCAGACACCGTACCGTGTCGTTATCAACGAAGCTGTGGAACTTGCCAAGAGCTTCGGCGGTACAGACGGCTACCGTTATGTGAACGGCGTGCTCGACAAGCTCGTTCCGGTTCTGCGCGCTTTCGAGGTAAAGAAAGCCTGATTTCGTATGACAGACGAACCTCCGAGTCGACCTACGGAATCCAATAAAGAAGCGGCCGTGGATGAATTTTCCATGATCGGCCGCTTCTTTACTCAGCGTTGTTCATTTCCTGAAGCCTGGCCGTCACAAGGAGTCGGTGACGATTGTGCCTTTTTAGACGTAGGCGCAACCCGCATTGCGGTGTCTGCCGACATGATGGCTCAGAGCACGCATTTTCTCGACACGGCCGATCCCTATACAGTGGGACGCAAAGCACTGGCCGTGAATCTCTCCGATCTGGCTGCTGCCGGATCCAAGCCCCGTGCATTTTTCTTATCGATTGCTCTTCCGAAGGCTGACGAAGCCTGGCTGGAGAGGTTCTCGCGCGGACTTTTCGAAGAGTCCGAACGCTACGGTTGCCCGCTCAGAGGCGGCGACACAACCAAATCCCCCGTAATCGAAGGAAAATCCAAGTACACCATCTCGATTACCGTGATGGGCGAGCTGCCTGCAGGACGCGGTCTTACGCGTTCGGGCGCGGCTCCCGGCGACGATATCTGGGTGTCGGGAACTCCGGGGGACGCTTTCGCCGCACTCTCCGTGCACTGGGGAAATCTCACGTGCAACAGCGAAGACTTCACTTATTTTGCTTCCCGTATGGATACGCCGACTCCGAGAGTGGAGCTCGGTGAGGCACTCCTTACTCTCGCAAGCGCCGCAGCGGATATTTCCGACGGCCTGGCGGGTGACTTGGGACATATCCTGGAGCGCTCGAAGGTATCGGCGGTACTCGATTGGGATGCCATGCCCCGATCCGAGGCAATGTCCCGTCTGTCCGAGGATTGGCAGAAACGCTGCGTACTTTCGGGCGGAGATGATTACGAATTGATATTTACGGCTCCTGCCGAAGTTCGGGATCAGATCGGATCCTTGGACGGCAAGTTCGGGTGCCGTGTGACGCGCATCGGCCGGATTGTTTCCGGCAATCAGCCTCTGCAGGTGCTCGATGCCGACGGAGCCGCCGTTGAATTGGGCAGCTCTTTCAACCATTTTGCTTGATGAATCTATGAAGAATTATTCGGTCAAAGCTCCGACTTTCGGTGAGGTGTACCGCAATCCCTGCCACATGGTCACTACGTTTTTCGGTGCCGGCTGTATTACACCGGCTCCGGGAACATGGGGATCGTTTGCGGCCTGGCCGGTTTTCTGGCTTATGTCTCAGTTCCTGCCGTCCGCCGCTATCTGGGCGGTGATCGCTGCGACATTTGTTCTCGGAGCTCTGATGATTCCGAATTCGGGCAGATTGCTCGGCAAGGTTGACCACGGATCCATCGTGATCGATGAGGTGGTTGCGGTCTGGATCATCCTGATGCTGATCCCGCAGACATTCTTCTGGCAGCTTGCCGGCGTTGCTGTATTCAGAGTTTTTGATATCGTGAAGCTGCCGCCCGCATCGACAATCGACTCTTTGCGTCAGAACGGCTGGACCGTGATGGTCGACGACCTGCTTGCCGCGGCTTACGCCCTGTTGGTACTGTTCGGAGCCAAGGAGGTTCTGGCGTGGCTTGCTTAAGTATTGAAGAAAAGATTCTGCAGGTTGCAGAGCTCTGCACGTCTAACGGCATCGTCATTGCAACAGCAGAGTCATGTACGGGCGGTATGATTGCCGCTGCGATGACCGATGTTGCCGGTGCGAGCAGTTGGTTTGAAAGAAGCTTTGTGACCTATACCAATACAGCCAAGCACGAGATGCTCGGTGTGGCCGAAGAGATTTTTGAAGAGCACGGAGCCGTGAGTGCCGAGTGTGTATCCGCAATGCTCGCCGGCACTTTAAAGCATTCGCATGCCGGCTTGGCTGTCGCCGTGAGCGGTATTGCCGGTCCGGGAGGCGCCGAACCCGGAAAGCCGGTCGGTACGGTGTTTATCGGTTGGATGAGAGCAGGTGAGGCTGCACATGTAGAACGTTTCTCTTTTGACGGCGACCGTCGCTCGGTCAGAGAAGCGGCTGTCTCCGCAGCTCTCGACGGAATTATCAGAATGCTCTCGAAGAACACGGAAGGAAAATAAGATGAGTGTTTGGTTGGATGTACTTTGTTTGTTTTGCCTTGTGCTGATCAACGGTTTCTTCGCGATGAGCGAAATTGCCATTGTGACTGCCCGACGGGCCAAACTGCAGATGCAGGCCGACGACGGCAGTGAAAGAGCAAGAATTGCGCTCGAACTCTCGGAAAATCCGACACGTGCTCTTTCTACGATTCAGGTCGGTATTACTTCTATCGGGATTCTGTCGGGTATCGTCGGCGAAAGCGCTTTGGTCGAACCGTTTTCAGAGCAGATTATGCAGTGGATGCCGATGTCTGCTTCGACCGCAAGAGCCGTTGCTATGGTTTGCGTGGTGATCGGCATCACCTATGTTTCTATTGTAATCGGCGAGCTTGTTCCGAAGCGTATCGGTCAGATTGCCGCCGACAGCATCGTTCGCTTTGTTGCCAAGCCGATTCACTGGATCTCGGTCATTGCCATGCCGTTCGTACAGTTGCTGTCGTTTTCGACCGAAACACTGATGAAGTGGTGCGGCATCAAGAACGATGCGCAGCAGATTACCGAAGAAGATATTCACTCCATGATCGAGGAGGGCGGTGAAACCGGTGTGATCGATGCGCAGGAGCATACGATGGTCCGAAACGTATTCCGACTCGACGACCGTCCGGTTTCCTCTCTGATGGTTCCGAGAAGCGAAGTCGAATATATCGATCTCGAAGATACGCACGAAGAAAACATGAAGAAGCTGCTTCATTCGCGCTTCTCCCGTCTGCCGGTCTGCCAGGACGGTCTCGACAACATCAAAGGAATCGTGACGACCCGTCAGCTGCTTAAGCAGATGGTGACCAAGGGCAAGGCAAATTTCCGCGATCTTTCTCAGCCGGCAGTTTTTGTACCCGAATCTCTCACCGGTATGGAACTGCTTGAGAACTTCCGGCAGAACGATGCTGCGCTGGCAATGGTGGTCGACGAGTACGGCGCCGTGCTCGGCCTTGTGACGCCGCATGACGTGCTCGAAGCGATTGCCGGTGAATTCAAGCCCGAGACCCCGGCCGATGCGCTCGTAGTTGCCAAGGAAGACGGAAACTTTGAGTTTGACGGCCTTCTGCCGATTCCCGAGGTCAAAGACCTTCTGGATATCGACGAGTGTCCTGACGAAGAGAGCGAACGCTACACCACGGTGGGCGGCATGCTTCTTTATCTGCTTGAGCGTATTCCGACCGAGGGTGATAAGGTCGAGTGGAGCAACTGGACCTTTGAAGTAAAGAAAATGGACGGCCGTCGTATCGACCGTATTACGGCAACCAAGAATCCGGAACCGGAAAAGACTGAAGAAGATTAACCCTCGTTCGTCTTTTATTGAGAGTGCTCGGCATCATCGTGATGTCGGGCATTTTTTTTACGTGCGTCGTTCAGGATGCCTTTGGTGATGCAGGCGGTACCCAAAGCAACGACGCCGAGTCCGAGAATGCGTTTGGCGTTGCCGCGTTTTGTGATCATGCGGGCTGCACCAGCTGCCGCGGGAAAGACAATATTACGGGCGAGCATCGTCAATACTTTCGGATCGTTCAAACCGAGTACCGAAGCCTTTTTAACGGCATCCAGGCCGACTTTGCTCAAGTCCTGAGAGGCTGTTCCATGCAGCCCGACGAGCCGTTCTTTAAGTGCACGGCGCTCTTCGTCGGCTTTACGGGCGAGTTCTGCGATGCGGCTCTGATCATCTCGGTTCGGCATGTTTTTTCTCAGCGGGACAGGCAGCGGCTTTGAGCTCTTCGATATCTTCTCTCAGGACTCGTCCGGTAACTTTGAAGGAGGCGTTCAGAGCGTTTTCGGCAGCAAGGGCTTTTTGCAGAAAGACTCCCGATGAAGCCAGGTAGAAGGCGGCAATCGCGCAGGCGGCTTCGATGCGGTACGTATCCCAGCAGACGATCAGGACGGCTGCAGAGATAAAGACGGTTGCAAGCAGTGCGAGGAGTGCTGCAATAAAGCAGAAGACAGCGGTTTTAACCGCGTTGATCTGTGCAGCCTTGAACTCAGTGCAGGCAAGTTCGGAACGTGTTGCCAGCAGTTCGAGAACCAACGAAAAGAGCGAGGGTTTCACATGCTCTTGCTGATGACCGCAGCTGTCGGGAACGTTCTGCATGAATCAGCTGTCTACTTACGGGAGAGAAACGCGCCGACCGCAATGCCGGCAAGAGCGGCGATGCCGACGGCTTTCCAGGGATTGTCGTGAACGTAATCTTTGACATTTTCAGCGATGATGCGGCCTTCGGCTGATGCTTTTTCGCAATAAGCCGAGAAGTTTTCACGGGCGCTGCAGAGGCATTTCTGAGCTTGTTCCCGAAGAACCTTGGCATCTTCGCCGCCGGCTTCTGCTGCTTTCTTTAAAAGCTCGTCAGCCTGATCGAGTGCATCGTTAACGGATTCGCGTACGGTGTTTTCAACCTTTTCGACATTAACGGCCATGGTTGCATCTCCCTAGTTAGGCGTATTTGTTTTTAAAGTCTAACCTCGTGTGCAGATCCAGGCGATGATCGAATCCATAACGGGCAGAGAGTCTGCGGCGTTCGGCGAATTGATAATTGCGGAGACCGCGTAGTAGCGACCGCTCTTTGCGCGTACGAATCCTGCTATGGAGCGTACGCCTTCAAGGTAACCGGTCTTGATATGAGCCTGTCCGACAGCGGCATTTCGTTTTTTCATCGTACCGTCGAGTCCGGAGACAGGAAAGGAGGCAACATATTCAAATCGATAGGGCGAATTCCACATGTGCTTGAGCACAAGCGTCGAAGCTCTTGCAGAAAGTCGTGAACCGCGTGAAAGGCCCGAGCCGTTGTCGACATAAAGTTCGTTCGGTCCGATACCGATCGAACGTGCCCAATCTTCCGTTTTACGGCGGCTGCTTTCAAGAGTTTTTGCTTCGCCTTCTTCGGTTTCTCCGACCGACAGGAAAAGATGCCGGGCAATGAGATTGTTGCTGAACTTATTCATGTTCCAAAGCAACAGACTCAGCGGCTGAGAATCCGCTTCAGTCAGAAGGAGGGCTGCTTCCGGTGCTTTGCCGCTTACGGCCTTTCCGCTCCAAGTGCCTCCGGAATTTTCCCAAAGGGTGCGGAAGACGCTTTCAAAGTAACGGTCGGCTTCAAGCGTGGTGTAGATGAAGTATTTCGGACCGCATTTTTCAGGGAATCGGCCGTGAAAGACCGGAGCCGTCGGATCGGAGTAATCGGGGTCGATTTTCTTGCGCCACGATCCGCAGGGTTCTTTTGAAAGCGGAATCGATTCGGGCAGTTTGACGTCCGAGATGCGGGGCGTCGGGTAAAGACGGGCAATTCCTGCTGCTTCGTCCGGAATGATTCGAAGAGCAAACGATCGGTAGTTCAGGAGCAGTGCGTCGGCACCGAGGTTGTAGGGGCGGTTGCCGTCTCCGTCAAAGGAAAAGGCGTCGTGCTCGGGAAGATCGAAATAACTGCGGTCGAGAATAAGGTCGCCGTCGATATTGCGAATGCCGCGGGCTCTGAGATCTTCGATAAGAAGCCAAAATCGTTCTGCCGTCATCGACGGGTCGCCGCCTCCGACAATAAACAGGTCGCCGTCCAGGGTTCCGTTTTCAGGCTTGTTTTCCGAGAATATTCGGGTTGTCCAGACTTTTGCCGGTCCGTGAGCGTCGAGTGCCATAGCGGCGGTTACTGCCTTTTCTACCGAAGCGGGAATTCTCGGCTGATCGGCTTTGTGCTGAAGATTGATGCCGTTGCCGTCCAAAGGAATGATCGAGATCGAAATGTCTCTTTTATCGATGTGCTGTGCTTTGAGCGTTTGTTTTACCGAATTGGGAAGGGCCGCGGCGGCACAGACGCAGGACGCCGATACGACAAAGGCCGCCAGAATCAGAAGCGGGCGGATGAGTCGGGAGAAAATACGCATATCGGGTTTCTATCTTGGACGTATACAGCAACAGACGAAAAATTAACACTATCATGTGCACCGAGTAAACAAGCGGCAGATTTCAATGCCGTTGACCGGCAAAAAGATTGTAGGTATAAACACTAATCTTTGAATCGGGCTTGAAATTTGGGACTTCGTCCCCACATAGAGTTCATTCGGATCGGAAGAGATCCATTTAAATTTAATGAGGAGTCAACAATGAAAATTCGTCCCTTGCACGACCGTGTGATCGTCAAGCGTGTAGCACCTGAAACTCGCACTGCTTCCGGCCTCTACATCCCCGAAGCATCCGGCGAAAAGCCTGATCAGGGCGAAGTTCTCGCAGTCGGTCCCGGCAAGCGCGATGAAGCCGGCAAGATCATCCCGATGGATGTCAAGGTCGGTGATAAGGTTCTCTTCGGTAAGTACTCCGGCCAGAACGTCAAGGTTGACGGTGAAGAATACCTGGTCATGCGCGAAGAAGACATCATGGGTGTCTTGGAATAATTCGCAGTAACGGTTTGAAAGAATATTTGGAGATAAGTGAATATGACTTCTAAGCAGGTTTTGTTTGGCAATGATGCCCGCGTCCGCATGGTTCGCGGTGTTAACGTTCTTGCCGATGCAGTTAAGGTTACACTCGGTCCGAAGGGCCGCAATGTAGTTCTTGATCGCGGCTTCGGCGGTCCGACAATCACTAAGGACGGCGTTTCCGTTGCCAAGGAAGTCGAACTCAAGGACAAGTTCGAAAACATGGGCGCTCAGATGGTTAAGGAAGTTGCTTCCAAGACCAGCGACAACGCCGGTGACGGTACAACAACCGCTACAGTTCTTGCCCAGGCTATCGTTGACGAAGGTATGAAGTACGTTGCTGCCGGCATGAGCCCGATGGACCTCAAGCGCGGTATCGACAAGGCTGTTGCAGCTGCTATCGAACAGCTCCACACACTGAGCAAGCCGACAACTACAAGCAAGGAAATTGCTCAGGTCGGTTCTATTTCCGCTAACTCCGACCACGAAATCGGTGACATCATCGCCGAAGCTATGGACAAGGTCGGTAAGGAAGGCGTTATCACTGTTGAAGACGGCAAGAGCCTGCACAACGAACTCGAAGTTGTCGAAGGTATGCAGTTCGACCGCGGTTACCTCTCTCCGTACTTCGTAAACAATCCCGACAAGCAGATCGCTGTTCTCGACAATCCGTTCGTTCTTCTCGTTGAAAAGAAGATCAGCAACATCCGTGACCTTCTGCCGGTTCTCGAACAGGTTGCTAAGGCTGCCAAGCCGCTCCTTATCATCGCTGAAGACGTCGACGGCGAAGCTCTGGCAACTCTCGTTGTCAACAGCATCCGCGGCATCCTCAAGACTGTTGCTGTCAAGGCTCCGGGCTTCGGCGACCGCCGCAAGGCCATGCTCGAAGACATCGCCATCCTCACAGGCGGCGCTGTTGTCAGCTCCGATGTCGGCCTGACACTCGACAAGGTTACCCTTGCCGAACTCGGTTCCGCTAAGAAGGTTGAAGTTACTAAGGAAAGCACAACCATCATCGACGGCGCCGGTAAGGAAGAACAGATCGAAGCCCGCGTCAAGCTCATCCGTGCTCAGATGGCTGACACAACAAGCGACTACGATCGTGAAAAGCTTCAGGAACGTGTTGCTAAGCTCGCAGGCGGTGTTGCCCTGATCAAGGTCGGTGCTGCTACTGAAGTCGAAATGAAGGAAAAGAAGGCACGCGTTGAAGACGCTCTGCACGCTACTCGTGCTGCTGTCGAAGAAGGCGTCGTTGCCGGCGGCGGTGTTGCTCTCATCCGCGCTAAGCAGGCTATCAAGGACATCAAGGGCGACAACGCCGAACAGGATGCCGGTATCAAGATCGTTCTGCGCGCTATGGAAGAACCGCTCCGTCAGATCGTCCGCAACGCAGGCGACGAACCGAGCGTTGTTGTTGACCGCGTTGCCAACGGCAGCGGCAACTTCGGCTTCAATGCTCAGAGCGGTGTCTACGGTGACATGCTCGAAATGGGCGTTCTTGACCCGACTAAGGTTACCCGTACAGCTCTGCAGAATGCAGCTTCTGTTTCCAGCCTCATCCTGACAACAGAATGCATGATCGCCGATCTGCCGGAAGACAAGCCGATGCCTGACATGGGTGCCATGGGCGGTATGCCCGGCATGATGTAATTCATCAGCTGATCTAACCCGCAAAGGGGCTCTGAAGTTACTTCAGAGCCCCTTTGTTCATTTTGTCTCCAGTTCAGTCTTACAATAAAAAAATAAGAGGAAAAAAAGATGAACTGGAAAATCACGCTGACTTTGCTCACGTCGTGTACGGTGCTCATGTCGATGAGTTACACGATGCTGGTGCCGTTTCTTCCGATGTATCTGATCAAGGAACTCGGTGTTGTTCAGTCAGATGTCGATCTTTGGTCCGGGGCGGTCTTTGCGGTCACCTTTGTCGTGAGCGGCATCATGGCGCCGATCTGGGGCGCGCTTGCCGACCGTAAGAGCCGCAAGCTGATGGCGCTTCGTGCCGGTTTCAGTCTTTCGATCACTTATTTCCTCGGCGGCCTGGTCGGCGGTCCCTGGGAGCTGTTCGGCGTTCGTTTCATTCAGGGCTTGTCTGCCGGTTTGTGGCCGGCACTGCTAGCCATCATTTCTTCTTCCGTTCCCAAAGCCAAACTCGGATTCTGCCTCGGCGTCATGCAGGGCGGTCTGACTGCAGGCGGTGTTTTGGGACCGCTCTTCGGCGGCGTGCTTGCCGAGGCATTCGGCATGCGCTCCACGTTCTTTATTTCGGGTACGGCGCTTTTCTTTATCACCTGCCTGATTCTTATCTACATCAAGGAAGAACCGCGCTCGGTTCCTGCCAACGCCGCTCCGATCCGGATTTGGGATTTTTCCTTGCTGAAGATTCCTGCCGTCAAACGTATGCTGATCTGTGCCGGTGTCGCTCAGATGAGTATTCTGCTTGTTCAGCCGATCCTGCCGCAGTACATCGCCGAATTGCAGGGATCGATGGATCAGATTGTGCTGATTTCCGGCATTGTCTTCTCGGTATGCGGGGTTTCGGGGGTGATTGCCTCTCCGGTCTGGGGTGTGCTCGGACAGAACTGGGGTTATCGTCCTGTGCTGTATCTGTCGCTTGTCGGAGCCGGGCTGCTCAGTATCGTGCAGGCATTTCCTTCGAGCATCGAATGGTTTACGGTCTGGCGCTTTATCGGAGGTCTGGCTTTCGCCGGAATCTTCCCTGCGATTAACGCAGTGCTTACGATCAGTACGGACGCCAAGGATAAGGGACGTGTCTTCGGTCTTTCTTATCTGTTCCAGCAGATAGGCTCGGTTATGGGACCGATCGTCGGCTCTATGATGGCGTTCTACTGCACATATCCGGTCATCATCGCGTTCTCCGGCGTTGTATTGCTGCCGATGGCTTTTTATCTCTGGAAGATGCGTCCGCAACAGAGCGCCGGAAGCGGAACAACCCTTGAGCGCGGTTAAATAGCTATCGAAGGGTCAGCGGAACTTCCGCACAATACATTAAAATCTCCGTTTTGATGTCACATATAACTTTAAAACTTACACGGACTCAAAAAATGACCTTTAATGAGATGCTTCAGAAGCGCTGGCAGGAAGACAATACTCTGCTTTGCGTCGGCCTTGATCCCAACCCGGCCCGTTTCCCCGAGAAATTCAAAAACTCTCCGACCGGTATTTACGATTTCTGCCGTGAAATTGTGGATGCAACAGCCGATTTAGTCTGTGCATTTAAGCCGCAGATCGCTTACTTTGCATCCTGCGGTGCCGAAGATCAGCTCAAGCAGCTGATCGATTGGATTCACGTCAAGCACCCCGGCATTCCGGTTGTGCTCGATGCCAAGCGCGGTGATATCGGCAGTACAGCCGAACACTACGCCAAAGAGGCCTTTGTCCGTTTTGAAGCCGACTGCGTCACGCTGTCTCCTTACATGGGCAAGGATTCGGTTACTCCGTATCTCGAATATCCGGAAAAAGGTGCCTTCCTTCTTTGCCGCACCAGCAACCCCGGCGGTGATGACATTCAGATGCTGACAGCCGACGGCCGTCCCATTTACGAAAGCGTTGCCAAGCTTGTCGATCAGTGGAATACCACCGGTCAGCTCGGTCTGGTGGTCGGTGCCACTTACCCGAAGGAACTGGCTGCTATCCGAGCTTTGGTTCCGCAGCTCAACTTCCTCGTTCCCGGCATCGGTGCTCAGGGCGGCGACATCAATGCTGCCGTTAAGGCAGGCTGCCGTCCCGACGGTACCGGTATGGTGATTAATTCGAGCCGTGCCGTGCTTTATGCCAGCAGCGATGAAAAGGATTTTGTCGAAAAGGCCCGTGCCGTCGCATTGGATACACGCGACAAGATCAACGCCGCAAGACCGCGCCTCTGATCTGAGTTCGGAAAATAAAAAAGACCGGATGACTGCGAAGCCGTCCGGTCTGTCTGCAAAACGTTATTTGCGAAGTGCTTCTGCGGGAACTTCAAAGTTCTCGGGAAGCGCTTTTTTTGTGGCAATTGCCAGGTGTACGGTACTCAGAGCGGTCGAAGTCCAAAGGCTTTTGACCCAGACAGGCGCATCTTCGCCGAAAACACACTGATAGTCTTTGAGCGCGCTTTTCAGACCGCGTGTGCTGTTTTCGGATTCGTAGCCGTTCTGACGGAGAAATTTCGCTAAAAGATTTTTAAAGTCTTCGTCGTTGCTGACCTTGTTTACCAAGAAGTTTTCCATGCCTGCTCCGGTGTTATTCAAGTTCGTCGAGTGCTTCAATCACAATAGTCTGAGTGAGCAGCTCAGGCAGGATTTTAACCTTACCGTCGGGACTGTAGAGGACGTAAAGCGGAACGCCGCTGCGTCCGAACGATTCCAGTGCTCTTGTGATTTCTTCATTGCGGTTGGTCCAGTCGGCAATCAAAAACTCGACGTTTTTGCGTTGCATGGCGCTCCGCACCTCCGAACGGTCAAGTACGGCAATCTTATTGGCCTGGCAGGTGACGCACCAGGATGCGGTGAAGTCGACAAAGACCGGACGGCCCTGAGCTAAGTGCTGTTCAACGGCAGCCGGAGACCAGGTGCCGGCTTCGCTTCGGACTTCGCTGTCGGATGCCGCCACATATGAGAGCGAGCAGTAGCCGAGAGAGGCGGCCGCTGCGGCAGCAATCATCGGAATCTTGAACCGGTCAAATCCGAACTGTACTTTTCCGAGTGCAAAGAGTGCGGCGGCGAGCGTGATACACGTAGTCAGTACGCCGATAAAGACGACGGACGAAACCTGTTGCTGAAGAACCCAGAGCAGCCAGAAGACGGTGAGCGCCATCGGGATGCCCATAACGGTACGCATGCGTACCATCCACATGCCGGGTTTGGGCAGCCAGGCAGTCAGTACCGGGAAGAGGGTAAGGACGAGCCAGGGAAGGCTCAGGCCGGTGCCGAGTGCAAGGAAAATCAGAAGTGCTTCGGCGTTGGATGCGCTTAGTGCGTAGCCGAGTGCGGCGCCCATGAAAGGAGCGGTGCAGGGAGAGGCAACAATGACGGTCAGAATGCCGGTTGCAAAGCTGTTGGCCACCGACATGCCGTTGAATCGTCCGCCCTTCATGCCGAGCTGAGCGTTTGCGCCGGCAGTAAATTCAAAGAAACCGAACAGGTTGACAGTAATGGCGGTAAAAAGAAGAGCCAGTGCAAATACAAACCAGGGAGACTGCAGCTGGAAGCCCCAGCCGACGGCACTGCCCGTGCTCTTAACAAGGATCAGGGCGCAGGCCAATACGGTCATGGTGATCAGTACGCCGACCGTAAATGCAAGACCGTGCGAAGCCATGGAAGTGTGATTTTCTTCTTTAGCCCTGACCAAGCCGAGAATCTTCAGAGAGAGCACCGGAAAGACGCAGGGCATCAGATTCAAAATCATGCCGCCGACAAAAGCCATCAGTGCGGAGAAGAAGGCAATTTCCCAGGTGTTTCCCGACTTTTTCTGAGGCGGCGTGATCGTTGCAGGGGCGGCCTCGGCAGTGAAAGAGCGTGCCCAGAGACCGTTTCGGTCTTCGGCAGAAATAACGCCCGAGAGAGTATCGCCCGCTTTGAGCGTGTTGGCGCGCAGATAGACTTTGAAGCCGTCTTCAGAGCGATGAATATTCTGCGGGACGTCGTAGTGAATTGTCTCGATGCCTTCGATGAAGACGTAAGCATCGTCAAGATGTTTGAGGCGGTTCCGATCTTCGACAGGGATCGAAAGTTCAATGAGTTTCGAAGCGGAATCTGTACGCGCAGAGACACCTGCGAGCGGCGTCGGCAGTTTTGCCTCGTTTTGCGTAAAGAGGTCGCTGTGCGCCGTTGCGGCAGGAGCTGCAACGACAGGGATGTCCAGTGTTAATTGAGCCGATCCGGGGACGCACTGATCCTGACACATCAGCCAGGAAACCGTGGTTTTGATCGGGTAGGTGCTGCCGGTTTCGACGTTTGTCGGGACACTGATACGGACGGGAAGAAGAACATCGCCTTCGTAACCGTAATTGATGAAGTCGCCGATTTTGAAGACTTTCGGTGTCGGCCAGAGAATTTCTCCGGCAACCCAGTCTTCGGGCAGAGTCCATTCGGCAGCGGTCGGATAACCGGTGTCGCCCGTGGTTTTCCAATAGGTGTGCCACTCGGGCTTATGTTTTAAAAGAATGCCGACCTGAAGGGTGCTGCCGGGAGCGGCCCCCTCAGATTCGGCAATCAACTCGGCTTTAACCGAATCCAGCTTGTTAAATGAAGGCATCCCCCAGGCCGCCGAGGCGGCCGTCAGGAGGAGCAGCAGAAAGATTCGGAAAAGCCTTGTCATAGCGTTTAGCCGTGAACGCGCTTAACTTCGGCAAATGCCTTGCGGGCAGCTTCCACAGTGCGTGCGATGACGGTGTCGTCGTGCGTGATGGAAACGAAGCCTGCTTCGTAGATGCTCGGAGCAAGGTAGACGCCTTCTTCAAGCATGGCGTGGAAGAAGGTGGTGAAGCGTTCTGCATCGCATTCCATCACTTCCTTGAAGGAAGTCGGACAACGGTCGCGGAAGTAGATGCCGAACATGCCGCCGACGCTCTGAGCGGAGAAGGCGACTCCGGCTTCCTTGGCAGCTTCGCCGAGACCTTTGATGAGCTTCATGGTCTGAGCGCTCAGGCGTTCATAGAAACCTTCTTCCTGAATCATCTTGAGTGTGGTCAGACCGCAGGCAACGGCAACCGGATTGCCCGAGAGGGTGCCGGCCTGGTAGACGCCGCCGAGCGGGGCGATGCACTGCATGATTTCCTTCTTGCCGCCGAAAGCAGCAACCGGCATACCGCCGCCGATAACCTTGCCGAACATGGTGAGATCGGGAGTGATGCCGTAGAGAGACTGAGCGCCGTGCAGAGCGCAGCGGAAACCGGTCATCACTTCGTCGACGATCATCACGGCGCCGTGCTTGGCGGTGACTTCGCGCATGGTGAGCATGAATTCCTTAGTAGCGGGCACAAGGTTCATGTTGCCGGCAAGTGCTTCGACGATAACGCAGGCGATCTGGTCGCCTTCTTTTTCGAAGACTTCGCGCAGCATCTGCGGATTGTTGTATTCGAGAACGAGTGTGTCGGCGGTCGTTGCGGCCGGAACACCCGAGGAGCTCGGAGTGCCGAATGTCAGAAGGCCGGAACCGGCTTTGACGAGAAGGGCGTCGCTGTGACCGTGGTAGCAGCCTTCGAACTTAATGATCTTGTTTCGGCCGGTATAGCCGCGTGCAAGGCGGATGGCGCTCATGCCGGCTTCGGTACCCGAGGAAACCAGACGGACTTCTTCGATGGAAGGCATGATGCGCTTGATTTCTTCAGCGATAAGGATTTCGCCTTCGGTCGGAGCGCCGAAGCTCAGGCCCTTGTCGACGGCAGCTTTGACGGCTTCGATAACGCGCGGGTTGTTGTGGCCGAGAATCATCGGGCCCCAGGAGCCGATGTAGTCGATGAAACGCTTGCCTGTCACGTCGAAGATGTGCGGGCCTAAGGCGTGATCGATAAAGCGCGGTGCACCGCCGACGGAACGGAAGGCGCGTACGGGAGAGTTAACACCGCCGGGAATGGATTTCTGTGCTCGTTCGAAGAGCTCTTCATTAAGTCCCATTTTGACTCCAAAAAATAAAAGAAAGCGTGCCGGACAGCACCCTATCTTAATAACCAAACTTAAACCGAAACTTATCAGGCCGAAGAAACCGGCCGCTTCTGAGGTTCTGCAGGTAATTTTAAAGGCAGAAGCGCTATGCCGCACGCAAAAAGCGAAGATTCGCGGACGCCGCCGGTTGCATTTGATTTGCAAAATAAAACGGCGTTTCGCCTTGAAGAAAAAGCAAAAAAAATATAAAGTGGCGGTCGCGAAGTTTGCCAGTCGATCGTGGGAGATTTTCTCGTGAGGAAAGTCCGGACTCCGCAGGACAACGTAGCAGGTAACACCTGTCCGCCGTGAGGTGAGGATTAGAGCAACAGAGACGAGCCGATTCAGTTCGGGTGAAACGGGCAATCTCTACGTGGAGCAACATCAAATAGGCAGCCGCTGACCCTGTCCGGCGAGGCTGCGGGTAGATGGCTTGAGCCTGCGGGCGACCGCAGGTCTAGATGAATGATCGGCAAAAGGCGAAAGTCTTTAACAAAATCCGGCTTACGGCAAACTTCGCACCTTCTCTTTTTTCTTCTCAAAATTCCCTGTTTATTCCGTCACAGGTCCTGACATTTAAGGATTTGTATCAGTGCTTCCTATCTGTGGAAGAAAGTGGGTAAAAGTGGCTAAAATTAGACGGTTTTAGAAGAGTGCAGATAGGGTTGCACGCCGTCTTTTTTATGTTCCAGGGATCACCTCATATCAACCTTGACGCCAAGGGGCGTCTGGCGGTGCCGACACGTTTTCGTGCGGCGCTCTCCGAGCTGTGCTCGGGGCAGATGACTGTTACCCGGCATCCCGACGGCTGTGCGCTGCTTTATCCGCGCCCGTTATGGCTTCGCAAACGCGAAGAACTGATGGCGCTTCCCTATGCCGCAAGAGCTTTTCAGCGTCTTGTGATGGGTGCGGCCGAAGACGTGGAAATGGATGCATCGGGCCGGATTTTGATTCCCGCCGATTTGCGCAGAGTCTGTTCTCTTTCTAAAGAAGTTGTTCTTGTCGGATTGGGCGACCACTTCGAACTTTGGAATGCGGATTTATTAGCAGAGAGCGAAGCCGAAGCTTTGAACGGTAATTTGGCCGAAATCGCCTCTGCCTTCAATTTTTAGGTCGTGAAATGGATGAGACTTCAAACAGCGCATTAGTCCATATTCCGGTGCTGTACAAAGAGGTTCCGGATATTGTGGTTCACAGACCCGACGGTCTTTATGTGGACGGCACGTTCGGACGCGGCGGTCACTCGCGTCTGATTCTCGAACGTCTGTCGCCCGAGGGACGTCTGATTGCTTTCGACCGCGATCCTCAGGCAGTTGCCGAAGCTGCCAAGATTCAGGATCCGCGCTTTACGATTATTCATGCTCCGTTCTCGAGTATGGCCGAAGAGCTTGCTGCCCGCGGCATTACCGAGGTGGACGGTGTGTTCCTTGATATCGGCGTCTCAAGCCCGCAGATCGATGATCCGACTCGCGGCTTCTCTTTCCGTTTCGACGGTCCGCTCGATATGCGTATGGATACTTCCTGCGGTATGACGGCCGCCGAGTGGCTTGCCGAAAGCAAGGAAGAAGAAATTGCCGACGTGATCAAGAATTACGGCGAAGAGCGTTTTGCCAAGAAAATTGCGCGCGCTATTGTCGCAGCCCGCGAGAGCGAACCGATTCAGACGACCAGGGCGCTTGCCGACCTCGTCAAGAGCGTTGTTCCCGTCAATAAGAAGGACAATCTGCAGCATCCGGCAACGCGTACCTTCCAGGCGATCCGTATTGCTGTCAACGGCGAACTCGATCAGCTGAAGAATGCACTTGCCGCTGCCGGTTCCATTCTCAATGACGGCGGCCTGCTTGCCGTGATCAGCTTCCATTCTCTCGAAGACCGTATCGTCAAGCAGTTCTTCGAAAAGATGAGCAATCCTGCGAGCGGTATCGATCCGAGACTGCCGCTGCTGCCCGATCAGCTGCCTCAGCCTCTCTTTGACAGAGCCCGCCGCGTGCTTCCGAGCGACGAGGAAAAAGAAGCGAATCCGCGTGCCCGCAGTTCCGTACTGCGTTATGCGCAAAGAACCGATGCTCCCTGGAGGGATGCTCAGTGAAGGAATTTCGCTTCCTGATCTGTGTGATCGTGTTGCTTGAATTAGGTCTTTTTGCCTGCGGTTTGGCCGTAGTTTCAAACAGACATCAGGCGCGCGAGCTTTTCATACAGCTGGAAAGAGAACAGCAGACTGAAAATATGCTCCTCGATGAGCGCAGTCTGCTGAAGCTGGAACTTGCTCAGCTCGAGCAGACAGCTCAGATCAAAGCGAAAGCAATCAAAAAAGGCCTGAAGGCGGCAGACCCGTCTCAGGTCGTTGTACTTCCGTACTCTGCAGATATGCAGAAGCAGCCGGACGTAAAGAAGTAAAAGGCTGCTATGAAGAAAACCATCCGAAAAATCTTTGCGAGATTCGGTCATTTCGCCGCACCCAAGGGCGACGACATCTCCGAGATTATTGCGCCGAAGATTCCTCAGCTTCAGAGCCGCATTGCCTATTTCCTGATTATTGTGGCGTTCCTCGCCCTATTTGCGCGTCTTGCCTATCTGATGCTCGGCTTCAACACCGATTTTCTGCAGCGTCAGGGTGAGATGCGTTTTCAGCGTACGCTCGACGTACCGGCTATGCGCGGCCGTATTCTCGACAGAAACGGTTACGTGCTGGCTTCGAGCGTACCGGCCAAAGCAATTTGGGCGATTCCCCGCGACGTGAAAATCAATGAAAAGCAGCTCAAAGAGCTTTCAAAGATTTTGGATGTACCGATTGCAGATTTAAGGAAGAAACTCTCCAATAAACGCAGTTTCGTTTACGTGAAGCGTCAGGTGCCGATGCAAAAGGCCGATGCGGTAGCCGCGCTGAAAATTCCCGGTATTCACTATTCGCGCGAATACATCCGAAACTATCCGGACGGTGAAATTGCCGCCCAGATCACGGGGCTGACCGGTATCGACGGCAACGGTGTCGAAGGTATCGAACTTGCCGAAGAAAAGCGCCTCTCGGGTAAAACCGGATCGAGACGCGTTCTGAAGGATCGTCTCGGCCGCATTATCGAAGATGCTTGGATCAAGCAACCGAAGGACGGCGACGACATCACGCTGTCGATCGATGCCCGTATTCAGTTCATTGCGTATTCGGCTCTTGAAAAGCGCATCAAAGAGGTCAACGCCAAGGCCGGTGCCGTGATCGTGGCCGATCCTGCAACCGGTGAAATTCTTGCGCTAGCCAACTATCCGAGCTTCAACCCGAACGTGCGCAGCAAGATCGACCGTGCTGCCATCCGAAACCGCGCGATTACCGATACCTATGAGCCGGGTTCTACGATGAAACCCTTCTCGGTGGGTGCGAGCCTCGAAGAAAAACTTGTGACGCCCGACACGGTGATTCCGATCGGCCGTTACCTTACGATCGGCCGCGCTTCGATCGGGGATTCTCATTTCAGCAAGGAACTGACGGTTCATGAAGTGATTCAGCATTCGAGCAATATCGGCACGGCAAAAGTCGCCATGCTGATGGAGCCGCAGACGATGTGGAATTATTACGATGCGCTCGGTTTCGGCAAGTCTCCCGATATCGGGTTTCCGGGGGCTGTCTCGGGCAGAATGCGGGCTGCCAAGAATTGGAAGCCGATCGAGCAGGCAACGATTTCCTACGGACACGGTATCACCGTGTCGCTTCTGCAGTTAGTGAGGGCTTACACAGCACTTGCACGCACGGGCGATGTGATCGATCTGTCGATTTACAAAGGCAATGAAAATGCCGGAGTTGCCCGTGTTTACAGCAAAAAGACAACCGAGCAGATGCAGCAGATGCTTGAGAGCGTGGTGGAAAAAGGCGCCAGACGCGCTCAGGCCGATGGCTATAGTGCTGCCGGCAAGACCGGTACGGCCTACAAGGTTGAAGACGGTCTTTACGTGAAGAAGTATGTGGCAAGTTTTACGGGCTACGCGCCGGCTTACGAGCCGAAGATCGTGGTCGGTGTCATGATTGACGAGCCGGAGAAGGGCAAGCATTTCGGCGCAGTGGCCGCGGCTCCCGTCTTCTCCGAAGTGGTCAGCAGAACTTTGCGTCTGATGGCCGTGGATCCGGACAAAGTTCCTGAAGCAACACGAGGCGGCGTTAAGAAGCCGGCAGCTTCGAGAACCCCCGTCAGGGCAGAAAATAACAGATAATTCGGCGATGGAAGAGATTAAACAAATCATTGAGTGGCTCAGAAGCCACTGCTCGGAAGCAGCGGATATGCTGCTCGACAGCCGTAAGGTCAAAAAGGGAGATGTCTTTGTCGCGATTGTCGGCAAGGTGGCCGACGGCCGTCGCTTTATCGAAAGCGCGGTTGAAAAAGGTGCGTCCTGCGTGATTGCCGAAGCCGGCGACATTGCGGCGACCTCGGTTCCGGTGTACCAGGTGGAGAACCTCAACGCCAAGATCGGTGAGATTGCCGCCGGTTTTTACGGTAATGCCTCGAAGTCGATGATCGGAATTGCCGTAACCGGCACTAACGGAAAAACCAGTACCACGCATTGGATCAGCAGCATGCTCAGCGCTGCGGGAACGCCCTGCGCGGTGATCGGCACGATCGGCTGCCGTCTCGGCGAAGAGTCGATTCCGGTACAGAGTCTGACAACTCCGGACTCGGTAACGCTTCAGGCACTTCTCAGCGAACTCGCCGCAAGAGGCGCGGGCGCCTTTGCGGTTGAAGCAAGCTCCATCGGTCTGGAACAGGGCCGTCTGAGCGGTACGGATTTTCGTGTGGCTCTCTTTACCAACCTTACGCGCGACCATCTCGACTATCACGTCACGATGGAAAATTACGAAGCCGCCAAGGGTATTCTTTTTGATTGGCCGACATTAAAGACTGCAGTGATTAATATGGATGATCCTGCAGGTACCCGTTTTGCCGGGCAGGTGCGCCGCCGCGGAATCGAGCTGATCGGCTTCAGCCGCAAAGAGTATCGGGAAGACTGGCTTTGTGCGACCGATATCGGTATCGCGGAAAAAGGCATGGCCTTTACGCTTTGTTGGAAGGGTCGCAAAGCCGAAATTCACACAACGCTGCACGGTCTTTTCAACATTGAAAACCTCCTCGGAGCTGCGGGTGTTGCAATGGCCTGCGGCATTACGTTCGAGCGCGTAGCCGAACTGCTTGCATCGGTAAAGCCTCCGAAGGGGCGTATGGAAGTCGTCGGAAATACGCACCGTCCGCTCGTGCTGGTTGACTACGCACATACGCCGGATGCGGTAACCAAGGCGATCGATGCACTTCGTCCCGCTGCAGAAGCCAGAGGCGGCCGCCTTTGGGTGTTGCTCGGCGCCGGCGGCGACAGAGATCCGGGTAAAAGAATTTATATGGGAGAGGCTGCCGCTGCAGCCGATGTTGCGCTGATTACCAGCGACAACCCCCGAACCGAGGATCCTCAGAAGATCCTCGAGCAGGTGGCGCAGGGAGCGCCGCAGGCGATGAAGATATTGGATCGGGCCGAAGCGATTGCCTATGCCGTATCGCATGCCGCCGATCAGGATGTGATTCTGATCGCAGGCAAGGGCCACGAAGATTATCAGGACATTCAAGGCGTCAAGATTCATTTTTCCGATTCGGAAGAAGCTGTGAAGGCACTTGATGCAAGAGAAAAGGTGAAAACATGTCAGAACCATTAATGACGCTGTCTGAGTTTGCCGAAAGCCTCAGTCAGGAAGCAACCATCAAGGGTGCGTCGTCGATTCGTTTCTCTTCGGTTTCTTTCGACAGCCGAAAGATCGAGGCGAACGGTCTCTTCTTTGCGATCAAGGGAGCAAGAGACGGTCATGATTTCGTGCAGGCTGCCGCCGACCGCGGTGCGGCCGCTGCCGTGGTCGAGCACATGGTGCCGGTTTCTATCCCTCAGATTATTGTCAAAGACGCCAGAGCCGCTCTGCTTGAATCTGCAGGCAAGTGGCGCTCTCGCTTCAACATTACTGTCGCAGCTGTTGCCGGCTCAAACGGTAAGACAACGACCACTCAGATGATTCTTTCGATCATCAAGTCGCGTTTCGATGCGGCATCCTGGGTCGGAACAGAAGGTAATCTCAACAACGACCTCGGTGTTTCTCTGATGCTTTGGAAGCTTCGTCCGAGCACCGAAGTGGCGGTATTTGAAGTCGGTATGAACCATATCGGCGAGATGGATCCGCTCGTTCGCATGATTGCGCCGACTGTCGGCGTCGTAACCAATACTCAGCGCGACCATCAGGAATTTCTGGTTTCTTTGGAAGAAACAGCTACCGATAACGGTGCGGTTTTTGCCGCACTGCCTGCAGGCGGCGCAGCCGTTATCAACGAAGACGATCTCTTCGCTCAGCTTTGGAAGCGTCAGGCCGACACGCATCGCCTGATCACATTCGGCCGTCCCGACAGCCAGGTTTGGGGCGAAAAGAGCGAAGGCGGTTTCGAGCTGCATACCCCGCAGGGTCACATCCATATCGATCTGCATGTTCCGGGCGACCACAACATCCGCAATGCGGTCTGTGCCGCCGCGGTTTCCTACGCAATGGGCCGTGATCTGAGCGACATTAAGGAAGGTTTGGAAAACTTCAGAGCCGTTGCTCACCGCTCCTGCGTCCACAAACTTCGCAACGGTTCCGTTCTGATTGACGACAGCTACAACGCCAATCCCGATTCGATGTGCGCGGCACTCGATCTTCTGAGTACATTCAGTCTGCCGAAGGTATTCGTGATGGGCGACATGGGCGAACTCGGCGTCAAGAGCATGGACATGCACCGCGAAGTCGGACAGTACGCATTCAATAAGAAGATTGATCACTTCCTGTCGATCGGCAACCGCACGATGGATGCCGACGATGCTTTCGGAGAAGGTGCACGCCACTTCGAAACTCAGGAAGAATTGAAAGAAGCGCTTTATGAATTGATGAACAAGGAGCCTGTTGCCGTTTTGCTTAAGGCCTCCAATTTCATGAAGCTCTACAAAATTGCCGATCAGATGATCGAGGAAGATAAGAAGGACAACTAAAAATGCTTTTGGCATTATTCCAATGGATTTCCGATGCTTATGACATCGGTTGGCTGCGTGTTTTCAATTACCTGTCGATGCGTTCCGTCATGGCAGCCCTGACCGCTCTCTTTATCGGTCTCGGTCTCGGCGGCCGCGTGATCGCTTATCTGCGCACGCTTAAGATCGGTCAGGCCGTACGAGGCTACGGTCCCAAGAGCCATCTGGTCAAAGACGGTACCCCGACCATGGGCGGTGTGCTGATTCTGATCGGTATTGCGATTTCCACATTGCTTTGGATGGACCTCTCCAACCGATTCGTCTGGGTCGTTCTCTTTGTGACATTGAGTCTCGGTGCCGTCGGCTGGACCGACGACTACCGCAAGGTCGTCTATCACAACCCGGAAGGCATGAAGTCCAGAGAAAAGTACTTCTGGCAGTCTCTGATTGCGATCATCGCTTCCGTATACCTGGCGTTTGCGGTTGCCGCTCCCGGTACAGAACATATCTGGACGCTGATCCAGAACTGGGCCGCCAACGGTTTCACCTCGATTCCGCTGCCCGACAGAAGCGAACTGCTGATTCCTTTCTTCAAGAGCATTTCTCTGCCGCTCGGTATCTGGGGCTTCATCATCCTGAGTTACTTTGTCATTGTCGGTACCAGCAACGCCGTCAATCTGACCGACGGCCTTGACGGTCTTGCGATTCTTCCGATCGTTCTGGTCGGCAGTGCGCTCGGTATCTTCGCGTACTGCGTCGGCCGCGTCGACTTCGCAAGCTATCTGCTCTTCCCGTACGTACCGGGTGCCGGCGAACTTTTGATTGTGGGTTCCGCCATTCTCGGCGCCGGCCTTGCATTCCTCTGGTTCAATGCTTATCCGGCCCAGGTCTTTATGGGTGACGTCGGCGCTCTTGCTCTCGGCGGCGCACTCGGCACGATGGCCATCATTGCACGACAGGAACTGGTTCTTTTCATCATGGGCGGCGTGTTCGTTGTCGAAACTCTGTCCGTCATCATTCAGGTCCTGTACTTCAAGGCTACTCACGGCAAACGCATCTTCCTGATGGCTCCGCTCCATCATCACTTCGAGCTCAAGGGCTGGAAGGAAACACAGGTTGTGGTTCGTTTCTGGATTATTTCTTTTGTGCTGGTCTTAATCGGACTGTCGACACTCAAGATTCGATAAGGACATAGACAATGCAGCAGAGTTCGAAAAAAGCACTGATTTTGGGTTTGGGCAGCTCCGGTTACGTTTCTGCCAAGTTTCTGAGCGAACGCGGTTGGAGCGTGAAGGTTGCGGATACCCGTACCAAGCCCGGTCTGCTTGAAAAAGCCCGGGAAACCATTCCTCAGATGCAGTTCTTCGGCGGCAAAATGGATGCTTCGCTTCTGGAAGACGAGTCGCTTGTGGTGATCTCTCCGGGGCTCTCTCCCTACTATTCCGATGCTGCCGCAATCGTCGGCAAGGCAAAAGAAAAGGGAGTCGAGGTTGTCGGCGAAATCGAACTCTTTGCCCGAGAACTGAACCGCCTGAAGGCATTCCGCGGTTATTCCCCGAAGATCATTGCGATTACCGGTACCAACGGTAAAACGACGACAACGATGCTTTCTGCCGCGATCGTAGCTGCCGCAGGCAAGTCCGTCTGTTTTGCAGGCAATGTCGGACCGAATGCCCTGAGCGAACTCGACCGTCTGCTCAAAGCCAATGAGCTGCCCGAATACTGGGTGCTCGAACTCTCGAGCTTTCAGCTCGATACGACCGAGAGCCTCAGATGCACTTCGGCTGCACTGCTCAACGTTACCGAAGACCATATCGACTGGCACGGTTCGATGGAAGCTTATGCCGCAAGCAAGGCCAAGATCTTCTCCGACGGCTGCGTCCGTATCCTCAACCGCAACGACCCGATGAGCCTTTCCTTTGCCGAGGGCGCGGGAAGCGGCAAAGTATTTACTTTCGGAACCGATGCTCCGGAAGGCTTGAATGCCATGGGTCTGATCCGTGAAAACGGTCATGTTTGGCTCGCTGCCAACCTCAATATGCTCGGCGGCGAACGCGCCAAGCGCGGCTCCGCCGGCAGCTGTCCGGTTCCGTTTGAAACGCTGCGCATGATCCCGCAGGAAAAACTGCCGATCCGCGGCATGCACAATTCGATGAATGCTCTGGCAGCTTCCGCTCTTTGCTTTGCTGCCGGTATCGATCTTGCGGCTATTCTCAACACCCTTGCGGTTTACCGCGGCGAAGCTCACCGCGTACAGACAGCTCTGAAAACCGAAACGCTTGAATTCGTCGACGATTCCAAAGGTACCAATGTCGGTGCAACAGCTGCCGCACTCGGCGGTTTCGGCGACCGAAAGATCGTGGTTATTTTGGGCGGCGACGGCAAAGGACAGGATTTCGATCCGCTTCGCGCTCCGCTCGAAGCACACGCAAGAGGAGTTGTGCTGATCGGGCGCGATACTCCCAAGTTCGAAAAGATGCTCGAAGGCACTTCGCTTGAAGTGCGCCGTGCTTCCGATATGAAGAGCGCGGTTGCCGAATGTATTGCGATGGCTCAGGCCGGCGACGTGGTGCTTCTTTCTCCGGCATGCGCAAGCTGGGATATGTTCAGAGACTATGCGGACCGAGCCGAACAGTTTATTGCCGCAGCATGTGAACTGACCGGTCAGGGAGTTGCTTCGTGCTGAGTTTTTTCCGACGGAAACAAAAGAGCGAAGACGGAACGTTCGTCAGTACATTCGGCGACGCAGGTTCCGTCATCGGTTGCGACGGTGCCAGACGCTATGTCGGCCCGGTCTCTCCCGAATGGGGAGTGCTGTTTGTTGTTCTGACACTGCTCCTGATCGGCTCTCTGATGGTCTTTTCGGCCTCGATTTCTCTGTCGGATGCTTCTAAGTACAACGTTTCGACCACTCACTTTTTAATCCGTCAGGGAATTTCTGTCGCAGTCGGAATGCTTGCGGCTGTAGCGGTAGCCATGACGCCGATGAATAAGTGGAACAAATATGCGCCGTGGGTATTCGTCTTTACGATTTTCTTATTGATCATGGTGCTGGTTCCCGGTGTCGGAAGAAAGGTCAACGGTGCTTCGCGCTGGATTCCGCTCGGCATCTTCAATCTGCAGGTGACCGAGCTGATGAAGGTGGCGGCTCTGCTTTATGCGGCCAGTTTCACGGTCCGTAAGCAGGACTTTATGCACTCATTGCGTAAGGGATTCCTGCCGATGGGTGCTGCAATCGCTCTCGTTGCCTGGCTCGTGATGATGCAGCCGGACTTGGGCGCACTCATCATGATTGTGGCGATTGCCTTCGGCGTACTTTTTATCGGCGGCTTAAACCTCAAACTGTTCGGCGGCCTTCTTGTTTTGGTCGTCTGTGTTGTCGGTTCTTTGGTTTTCCTCTCGCCCTGGCGTATGGCCCGAGTGATGGCCTATCTCGATCCGTGGGAAGAAAGCAATGCGCTCGGCAAGGGCTATCAGCTTTCGCATTCTCTGATTGCATTCGGCCGCGGTGAAACGACCGGAGTCGGTCTCGGAGACGCGATCGAAAAACAGCATTATCTGCCGGAAGCTCATACCGACTTTATTATGGCGATTATTGCCGAAGAGCTCGGCTTTGTCGGCGTTATCGCCGTTTTACTCCTGTTCCTCTGGCTGATCCGACGCTGTTTTGAAATCGGTCGCAAAGCGATCCGCCTGGACCGTGTTTTTTCCGGCCTGGTAGCGCAGGGTGTAGCGGTTTGGTTCGGTGTACAGACATTTATCAATGTCGGCGTAGCAAGCGGTCTGCTTCCCACCAAGGGGCTTACACTTCCGTTTGTCAGCTACGGCGGCTCGGCTCTGCTGTCGTCACTGATAGCTGTGGCTCTGGTATTGAGAGTTGATTACGAAAATAAAGTCATTCTGCGGGGAGGCAGTGTATGACGAAGAAATTAATGATTGCGGCTGCAGGTACCGGCGGACATGTAATGCCCGGTATTGCAGTGGCAAAAATCCTTGAATCCCGCGGTTGGGAAGTCTCCTGGATCGGTACCGAGCAGGGGATGGAGCGCCGCCTGGTGGAACGTCAGGGGATTGCCTTCAATGCGCTCAACTTCCAGGGTCTTCGCGGCAAAGGTTTGAAGACAATGCTTTTCGGCGGCTTCAAACTGCTGAAGTGTATTTTTGATTCCCGCAGACTGCTCAAAGAAAACGATACGTCGGTTCTTTTTTCTACCGGCGGTTATGTTGCCGTACCGGTGGCTCTTGCGGCCGGCGTGCAGGGCATCCCTTATGTGCTGATGAACAGCGATGCGGATCCGCTTTTGAGTATCCGCATGATTCAGGGCAATGCCGCCGGCATTATGTGCGGTTTCGACGGTAAGGCCGCGGAGCTTGCCGGCGACCGCGGTCTGGTGACCGGCAATCCGGTGCGCGGAGAGATTTCTGCTCTGCCGGCTCCGGCCGAGCGTTATGCAGGACGCAAGGGACCGTTACAATTACTGATTTTCGGCGGTTCTCTCGGCGCAAAGGTACTGAATGAAGTTGTACCGAGAGCGATGGCTCAGCTGCCGCAGGAAAAGCGTCCGGTGATTACTCATCAGTGCGGTGCCAACAGTGTTGCCGCCGTATCCGAGCTCTACAGGCAGCTCGGAGTGGAAGCCGAAGTCGTGCCGTTTATCGACGATATGGCCGCGGCTTACGCCAAGTGCGATCTGGTGATCTCCAGAGCCGGTGCTATTTCTGCAAGTGAATTGATGAGTGCCGGGGTTCCTGCCATCATGGTACCTTTGGTAGTGAAGACAACGTCTCATCAGCTCGGCAATGCCCGTTATGTCGAATCGGCCGGTGCCGGTATCTGCATGATGCAAGATGAGATGAGTGCTGAAAAATTAGCAGAAACAGTAGCTTCCTTAAATCGTGAGAAGCTGCTGGAAATGGCTGAAAAAGCCAAGAAGCTCGGTAAGCCGCATGCGGCTGAAACCGTTGCTGACTTTATTGAATCTTTGGTTAAATCACCGAGGAACTGAGAGTGAAATTCGCAATTAAAAATATCCATTTTGTCGGCATCGGCGGCACCGGTATGAACGGTATTGCCGAAGTGCTCCTGAATCTCGGCTATGCAGTGTCTGGCTCTGATTTGAACAGCAACGCCGCGACGGAACGCTTAAAGAATCTCGGCGCACGCATCTATCAGGGACACAGCGCCGAGAACCTCGAGAAAGCAGAAGTTCTGGTTATTTCCAGCGCAGTTCACGAAGACAATCCTGAAGTTCAGGAAGCCCGCCGCCGCAATATTCCGGTGGTGCCCCGCGCCGTGATGCTCGCAGAGCTGATGCGTTTCCGCCAAGGTATTGCTATTGCCGGTACACACGGCAAGACAACTACCACATCGCTCGTAGCCAGCATTCTCGGTAAGGCCGGTCTCGATCCGACATTTGTTATCGGCGGCCGACTCAATGCTGCCGGCGCCAACGCCAAGCTCGGTACGGGTAATTACATCGTGGCCGAGGCAGACGAATCCGATGCTTCGTTCCTTAACCTTTCTCCGGTGATTTCGGTGGTGACCAACATCGATGCCGATCACATGGAAACGTACGGTCACGACCTTAATAAGCTCAAGGATGCTTTCGTACAGTTCCTGACACGTCTGCCGTTCTACGGTGTGGCTGTGGTTTGTACCGAAAACGAAAATATCCGCAGTATTCTCGAGCGTATTCCCCGCCGTGTCGTGACTTACGGCTTCAATGATGATGCGATGATCCGTGCCGTCGACGTGCGTCCCGACGGTCTCGGTATGAAGTTCACGCTGCTGCGCGACGGATTCGAACCGAAGGAAGTTCGTATCAATCTGCCGGGCCGCCACAATGTGCTGAACGCACTCGGCGCTATCGGCGTTGCTCAGGTACTCGAACTCGAAGACGAACCGGTTTTCGAAGCGCTCAATGTTTTCCAGGGTGTCGGCAGACGCTTCTCGATCTGGGGCGAAGTTCCCGCAAAGAACGGCGGTTCCTTCCTGGTGGTGGACGATTACGGTCATCATCCGAGCGAAATGGCTGCGACCATTGCCGCTGCCCGCGGAGCATTCCCCGACAGACGTCTGACGGTTGCTTTCCAGCCGCACCGCTACACACGTACCAGAGATTGTTTTGAAGATATCGTCCGCGTATTGTCTTCTGCAGATCAGCTGATCCTCACCGAAGTCTATGCCGCAGGCGATAAGCCGATCGTCGGTGCCGACGGCCGCAGTCTGTGCCGCGCCATCCGTATGGACGGCAAGGTATCTCCGATCTTCGCGCCCGACCTGCAGACACTGCAGGAAGAAATTCTGGACAGAGCCGAAAACGGCGATGTCGTATTGGTGATGGGTGCCGGCAACATCGGCTCTATCCCGGCAAAGTTAGTAGCAGAGAAGAAATAAAATGAAAATTGATCCTAAGTCCCTTGGCAAGATTGTCGTAGTACTCGGCGGTATTTCCGCAGAAAGAGAAGTGTCGCTCATGAGCGGTGACGGTGTGTTCCGTGCCCTGCAGGAATCCGGTGCCGACGTTGAAAAGTTCGACCCTCAGACCGATTCTCTCGACGATCTTAAGAACGGCGGTTACGACCGCGCATTCATGATTCTTCACGGCAGAGGCGGTGAAGACGGCGTGATTCAGGGCGTCATGGAATATCTGCAGCTGCCGTACACCGGCTGCGGCGTTCAGGCTTCCGCAATCGGTATCGACAAGCGCGCCACCAAAGTTGTCTGGCAGGCCAACGATATTCCCGTACCGCGCGGCATGATCCTCAATTCCGAAGCTGACTGCGAAAAGGCTGTTGCCGAATTAGGCCGCAACCTTATCGTCAAGCCCTCCAAGGAAGGCAGCTCCATCGGTCTTTATCGTCTGAACGATGCAGATCCTGCTTCTCTGATCGAAGTCTTCAAGAAGACTCAGAAGAAGAATATGGAAGTGATCGTCGAAGAACTCGTGGTCGGCCGCGAACTGACAGTTGCCATGCTCGATCAGCACGACGGCAACGGTCTCTGCGCTCTGCCGGTTATCGAAATCCGCGCTCCGGGCGGCGACTACGACTTCGAGCACAAGTATTACTCGGATGAAACCGAGTACCTTTGCCCGGCTCCGATCGATGCAGAAGTTGCCGCCAAGATTCAGGCAACCTGCAAGAAGGCAGCCGAGGCCGTCGGTGCAGAAGGCTGGAGCCGTATCGACGTTATTCTGCGTCCGGACGGCAGCTTCGTTCTGCTCGAAATCAACACGGCCCCCGGCATGACACCGCACTCTCTGGTGCCGCTGGCAGCCCGCACTGTCGGTATCGGTTACGCCGATCTCGTGCTGACAGTTGCTGCAGGTGCTTCCCTGAAGGCCTGATAGCAAAACAAATTCCGCCGATGCCGTTTAATCGGTGTCGGCGGCAAAAGCAGTTGTAGTTTTGTAGTGAAGAGAGCCCGCACGGGCCTCTTGAAAAAGAATTTTATGAAGCGTTGGAGTGACAATACATTTCGTGCCCTGACTGACTTCTGCTGGACGCTGATCGTACTCATTATGTTGTGCGCATCGCTCTGGTGGCTGATTCAGCGTCCGTATTTTTGGCTCAGGGGCATTGATGTCAGTGTTGTCGGCAACACTTCGGTGATATCGGCCCAGACTGTTGCGGAAAAGCTCAGAGGCAATGTCACCGGAACCTACTTTACGGCCGATATCCGCAGAATCCGCGATGCGGTCGTCGATATTCCCTGGGTCAAAGATGTCTCGGTCACCCGCGTTTGGCCGAACCGTATTGCAGTGGAGCTTGTGCTTCACAAGGCTGTCGCATTGTGGGGCGACGGTGAAGTACTGACCGAAAGCGGCAAGATCTTTGTGACCAACACGGCGGTTGCCGACAGCGACGGTACGCTGCCCCGGCTGAAGGGCCCGGAAAAAGAAGCGGCAGTTATTTACGAGCGTTTTCTTGCGATGGAAAAAATCGGCAGGAAATATGACACAACTGTCCGATCCCTGGAAATGGATGAATTCAAAGGCTGGACGCTCGGCATCAAGCGCGGGCAGTCCGCCGGAACCGATATTGTTTTCGGTACGTTGGAAACCGAGGTCGGGATGGAAGGCAAACTCAGCCGAATCCTGGCAGAACTGCCGAAGATGAAGGCGTATTTCGGCGCCGAACCTACTCGTATTGATGCAAGGTATGACCGCCGGGTTGCAGTGGTAAGACCAGAGGCTGCCCCGGAAGAAATTGACGGAATTGTTTCTGATGAAAAGAATGGCAGATAAATCCAGCAATTTGCTGGCGGCTCTTGATATCGGTTCGTCGAAAATTGTTTGTGTTCTGGCCGAGCCGATCGATATCGATCATTTCAGAGTGATCGATATGGCCGAAGTGATGAGCAGCGGTGTGCGCGCCGGTCATGTCGTGGACATGAACAAGCTGGTCGATGCGATCCGCGCGGTAATTTCCGAGATCGAAAGAAAGTCCGGCATCGAGATCAATGAATTGGTCAGCGGTGTTTCCGGCAATTTCGTGATGAGTGAAAACACAGAAATCTCTCATCTGCCGTCTCATAATGAAATTGAGCAGAGCGACGTCGATACGCTGCTCAGTATGGCCAAAGGTGCGGCTCTGCCGCCGTCGATGGGATACCTGTCCGTGGTACCTCAGGAATATTCGGTCGACAACAACGGCGGCATCAAGTCTCCGGTCGGCCTTACGGGTTCCCGTATTACGGCCAAGCTTCACCTGGTAACTGCTAAAACCAGTTCCTGCCAGAACACGGTCAAGGCACTGCGCCGCAACGGCATCGAACTTACCCGAAACCTGCTGTTTTTCAATCCTCTGGTTCCTGCGAAAGTACTTCTGACTCAGGAAGAGCAGAAACTCGGCGCATTGATTATCGATATCGGTTCCGAACTGAGCGATGCCTGCATTATCAGCGATGAGGCCGTACGCTATTCGCGCGCCTTTAATTTCGGCGGCAACAATATTACCGACGAGATTTCGGTGGCTACCAGCCTTTCCTCTATGGAAGCCGAAGAGATCAAGAAGACATTCGGCTTGCTGGATTTCCGAAAGGACATTGATACCGAGCGACAGATGACGTTGCCCGAACTCTCCGGCTACGGTCCTCAGCCGAGAGTCCTCAGCAATCAGTCGCTTGCTGCCATTATGGAGCGCGTGGTTCTCGACAGCTTCGAACATATTTACAGCGACATCAAGAGCCGCGGCATGATTTCGCTCATCGGTCACGGTGTGGTGATTACCGGCGGCAGCGCCAGAATCCCGGGTATCGACCGCCTGGCTCAGAGAGTATTCAGCCAGCATCTCGGCAACCGCCGAATGAATGTACGTATTGCAGCTCCTCTGATTGCCGACGAGACGATGAAGTACTACGCCCGTGCGGCTTTCACCAGTTCCGATTATCCCGAGAAACTTGCGTACTGCAGCTGTCCCGAATACACCACGGTAATCGGCTATCTCGATGAATTAAACCGCCGTTACTGGAGACAGAGTACGACCGAACAGAAGAAGAGCGCATTCCGCTCGGCTGTGGATTACATGAAGGGATTTTTCCTCGGAAATTTCTAACAGCACTATCGGCGTGGTAATGTAAAATTAAAGAAATGTATCTTGTCCCTTTCGGGACTACGGATTGGAGTGCTTAATGGCTTTTGATATTTTAGAAAACGGTGCCAGCGGTACCGTTATCAAAGTTATCGGTGTAGGCGGTGCAGGCGGCAATGCACTGAATAACATGATTCGCCGTTCGACAACGGACGAAGTTGAATATATTGCTGCCAATACTGACCGCCAGGCGCTCTCGCAGTCTATGGCAAAGAAGCTGATCCAGCTCGGTTCCAGCGGTCTCGGCGCCGGTGCACGTCCCGAAATGGGCGCACAGGCAGCTAACGAAGCTCGTGAAGAAATTGCCGAAGCCCTGCGCGGTGCCAACATGGTCTTTATTACGGCCGGTATGGGCGGCGGTACAGGTACCGGTGCGGCTCCGATCATTGCCGAAGTTTCTCAGGAACTCGGTATTCTGACAGTTGCTGTGGTTACCAAGCCGTTCGGCTTCGAAGGCTCCCGCCGTATGCGCAATGCCGAAGCCGGTCTTGCCGCACTGAAGAATCGAGTTCATTCCCTGATCGTCATCCTCAACGACAAGCTCGAAGAAGAGCTCGGCGAAGACGCTACCATGAAGGAATGTTTCGAGAAGGCCGACGAAGTTCTCTACAACGCCTGCTCGGGTATTGCTGAAATTATTTACGCTCCGGGTATTGTGAACGCCGACTTCGAAGACGTCAGAACCGTGATGAGCGAACGCGGTACAGCCATGATGGGTGCCGCAGAAGCAGAAGGTCAGGATCGTGCTATCACAGCCGCATCCGAAGCCATCGCCTGCCCGCTGCTCGAAGGTGTCACACTCAAGGGTGCCAAGGGCGTGCTCGTCAACATTACCGCAAGCGACAACCTCAAGCAGAGCGAAGTCCGCCGCGCTATGGAAACGATCCGCAACTTCGCCGATCCGGACGCCAACTTCGTTTACGGTGCTGTGCTTGATGAAAATATGGGCGACCGTATGCGCGTTACCGTTATTGCAACCGGTCTCGATCAGACAGGTACCGACGGTACATACATCAACAAGCAGCAGTCTGCTGTTGCCAACACCGGCAGCGGTGTTTGGGAACCGCATCCGGCAGGTCGTGCAAAGCCGGCTGAATCCGAAGCCGATCTTTTCGGTCAGACTCAGCGCGTAGCCAAGCCGGTTGCTCCGCAGTGGAATCCTGAAAATCATCAGGCTCCGAAGACATCCTTTACATACGTCAAGCCCGCAGAGGTTGCTCCGGCTCCGGCCGTTCAACCCGCTCCGGTTGCTCCCGTGGCTCCCGCAGTACCTGTAGCTCCGGTTGCCCCGACAGCACCTGTGGCTCCGGTGGTTTCCGCACCGGTCGAACCGGTTGTTCCTGCAGCTCCGGTAACTCCGGCTGCCCCCGAACCCGTCGTGCCTGCCGCTCCGGTCGAACCGGCAGCACCGGAAGCTCCGGTTGAAGCAAAGCCTGTTGCACGCGAATCGATCAGCGGCGGTCTGAGCCGTCCGATTTCCCTGCCCGACGGTGATGTTCAGATGCCTGCTCAGAAGAGCGACAACACCATCTTCGGCAACATGATCGGCGAAAAGCAGACTGTTAAGGACATCTTTGTCACGCTCGGCGGCGGTCAGGGAAGCGGTGTATGGACAAGCAACGCACCGGCCTCCAAGACTGCAGAAGAGGAAGAGAAGAAGGATTCTGAAACCGGTGTCACTTCCATCAATATTCCTTCTTTCCTTCGTAAACCGAACAACTGAGGCAACGGATGATTAAGCAAAGGACGCTTAAGTCAGAATTCTCAACAGTAGGTATCGGCCTGCATTCCGGACGTAAAGTTTCTTTAACGCTGCGTCCGGCACCGGTCGATACCGGTCTGGTGTTCACCCGAACCGACGTCAATCCGCCGGTATCCATCAAGGCTGAGCCGACACGTGTCAATGACACCCGTATGGCGACGACCCTCGATAAGGACGGCGTGCGCATCGCAACGATTGAACATCTGATGAGCGCTCTGTCCGGTATGGGCATCGACAATCTCTATATCGATGTCGATGCTCCGGAAATTCCGATCATGGACGGTTCGGGCGCAACCTTTGTGTTCCTCATTCAGGCCGCAGGAATCGAAGAGCAGGAAGCTCCGAGAAAGTTCGTACGCGTGACCAAGCCCGTACAGATTCATCTCGGCGACAAGTGGGCCAAGCTTGATCCGTACAACGGCTACAAGCTTTCGTTCTCGATTGCATTCGGTCATCCGGCGATCGACGCCACGGCTCAGTACGTAGAAGTGGATTTCGGACGCGACAATTACATCCGCGACGTGTCTTACGCCAGAACATTCGGCTTTGTGAACGACCTTGAAACACTGCGTGCTCTCGGTCTGGCTCAGGGCGGTACTCTGGACAACGCCATCGTGATGGACGATTACCACGTGCTCAACTCTGGCGGTCTTCGTGCCAAGGATGAATTTGCCAAGCACAAGGTGCTCGATGCAATGGGCGACCTTTATGTTTTAGGCAGTCCGCTTATCGCTCACTACAGTGCTTATAAGTCCGGTCATGATCTCAACAACAAGCTTCTCCGTGAGCTTCTCGCCCACGAAGACTGCTATGAAATCGTGACTCTCGATGCTGCCGATAAGAGCGTTTCCGAAGCTTTTACAACAGCTTTGAAGATCTAAGATTTCTTCTCGGCGAGTGCCGCAGAGAGTTTCATCATCGCCGCTTTAAGCGGCGATTTTTCTTCCAGGGATGCGGCAACCTTTTCTGCGGCGATACTTGCCTTGTCGTAGCATTTACGGGCGACAAAAGGTGCCTTTTCCGGTCTTTCCAATCCCTGATAGGCTTTCGGGTCGCAAATACCCTCGATCATGAGGTTGCCGAAGCCGCGGTTCATCAAGGCAGCCTCCAGCGTGCTTTTAATCTGTTTGAGGCGCGCCAAAGATGCGGTGTTTTTCAGGTGCAGCCGCAGCACCAGTCTTTCTTCTCTTGCAAACGGATCCTCGTCATCTCTTTCGTAAGGATCGTCATAAGTTTTCCGAATCCATTGGCGGGTGATTTCGCACTGGGCACCGGTAATTTCGGAGCCGAGCATATGTGCTTTGCAGAGCGGAGCGATGACCGATGCAATATGGTCGGCCACCTCGACGGCTTCCATTTTTTCGGCCAGCCCGCCGTTTTGCAGAAATTGTCCGACAAAGCCTTTTCGCTTGGCGAATGCTCTTGAATTCTGACGTGATGCCATAAGATATAAGAAAGGTAACGGTGCGAGAATCGAGCGGTGTTGAACCGTCTATCGACGTTATCAAAAAAGCTCTGGTTTGTCACAGTTTTATCAGAGTGCGGGGCAGTGAAAATACATAGGGAACTCTCCCGTATCTTTGATAAAATCCATAAATTCGCATTTCTGCGACCTTTTATCGGCAGCTCGGGCAGTATGTATATGCTCGGCAAGTGCGTTACTTGACGGCAGCCGAGCAAATTTTGAAAAGAGATAGTAACAATGGCAAGTTTTCTTACTAAGATTTTCGGCAGCCGCAATGACCGTTTGATCCGTCAGTATCGACGTCGTGTTGCAGAAATCAATAAGCTCGAACCCGAAATCAAAAAGCTCACCGATGAAGAGCTGCGCGGAAAGACGCAAGAGTTTCGTGATCGCCTCGCTAAGGGTGAAACGCTCGACGCAATTCTGCCCGAAGCCTTTGCGGTGGTTCGTGAAGCCAGCTTCCGAGTCTTGGGAATGCGCCATTTCGATGTACAGCTCATCGGCGGTATGGTTTTGAATGACGGCAAGATTGCCGAAATGAGAACCGGTGAAGGTAAGACACTGACCGCTACTTTGGCTGTATACCTCAATGCTCTGCCTGCCAAGGGCTGTCATGTGGTGACCGTCAACGATTACCTTGCAAGCCGCGACGCCGAATGGATGGGCCGCCTCTACAACTTCCTCGGTATGAGCGTCGGTACGATTCTGTCCAATCAGCCGAACGCCGACAAGCAGGCTGCATACGCTGCCGACATTACTTACGGTACCAACAACGAATTCGGCTTTGACTACCTGCGCGACAACATGGAATACGATGTCGCTCAGCGTCGTCAGAGAGGCCTTGCCTATGCAATCGTCGACGAAGTGGACTCCATCCTTATCGACGAAGCCCGTACTCCGCTCATCATTTCCGGTCCTGCCGAAGGCAATACCGATATCTATATCGCCATCGATAAGATTCCCGATCAGCTGACACGCCAGAAGGAAGAAAAGGGCGAGGGCGACTACTGGGTTGACGAAAAGGGTCACCAGGTACAGCTCTCCGAAGCCGGCCATGAAAAGGTCGAAATGATCATGAGTCAGATGGGTCTGCTGCCGGAAGGCCAGAGCCTCTACTCTCCGCAGAACATCATGCTGTTGCACTACCTCAATGCAGCACTTCGCGCACACAGCATCTTTGTCCGCGATCAGCACTATGTCGTTCAGAACGGCGAAGTCGTCATCGTTGACGAATTTACCGGCCGTCTCATGAAGGGCCGCCGCTGGTCCGACGGTCTGCACCAGGCTGTCGAAGCTAAGGAAGGCGTACAGATCCAGCAGGAAAACCAGACCTTCGCTTCCATTACCTTCCAGAACTTCTTCCGTATGTATGAAAAGCTCTCCGGTATGACCGGTACAGCCGATACGGAAGCTTATGAATTCCAGGAAATTTACGGTCTTGAAACCGTCGTTATCCCGACTCACCGCGAAATGATCCGCGATGACCAGCAGGATAAGGTTTATCGAACAGCCGCTGAAAAGTACAAGGCTATCCTCGATGACGTCAAGGACTGCTACGCCCGCAAGCAGCCGGTGCTTGTCGGTACAACTTCCATCGAAAACTCTGAGCTGATCAGCCGCATGCTTGCTGCTGCAAACATTCCGCACAACGTGCTCAACGCCAAGCAGCACGAAAAGGAAGCTCAGATCGTGCTTGAAGCCGGTCGTCTCGGTGCTGTGACGATTGCTACAAATATGGCCGGCCGCGGTACCGACATCGTGCTCGGCGGCGGTATCAACAAGGCTGTTCACGCTGTTGAAATCGACGAATCTCTGAGCGCCGAACAGAAGCAGGAAAAGATTGCTGCAATGAAGGCCGAATGGCAGAAGGAACACGATGCAGTTCTCGCTCTCGGCGGTCTGCGCATCATCGGTTCCGAACGTCACGAATCCCGTCGTATCGACAATCAGCTGCGCGGCCGTGCCGGCCGTCAGGGTGACCCCGGCAGCTCCCGCTTCTATCTTTCCATGGAAGATCCGCTGCTCAGAATCTTTGCAGGCGAAAGAATGCAGAGCCTGATGAACAAGCTTCGTCTGCCCGAAGGCGAAGCTATCGAAGCAGGTATCGTGACCCGCTCGATCGAAAGCGCTCAGCGTAAGGTCGAATCCCGCAACTTCGATATCCGTAAGCAGCTGCTTGAATACGATGACGTTGCCAACGATCAGCGTCATGAAATTTACGATCTCCGTAACCAGATTCTTGAAAACCAGGAAGTTTCTGCTCCGGTTCAGGAACTGCGCGACGGTTACTTCACCGGTCTCTTCCGCAACTTTGTACCTGCCGATACCGTTGAAGAACAGTGGGATCTCGAAGGTCTCGAACAGGTTCTGCGTGCAGAATGGAATCTTGAAGTTCCGCTCAAGGCTGCTCTTGAAAAGTCCGACAGTTCCGACGACACAGAACTGTTGCAGATGCTGCTTGATGCAACTCACAAGGTTTATGACGAAAAGGTCGAATTGGTCGGCAAAGAAGCCTTTGCACAGTTCGAACGCAATATTCTTCTGCAGTTCCTCGATCAGCGCTGGAGAGAACACCTCACACAGCTCGACGCTCTGCGCCAGGGTATCCATCTGCGCGGCTACGCTCAGAAGCAGCCGAAGCAGGAATATAAGCGCGAAGCATTCATGCTCTTCCAGGGTCTGCTTGAACAGGTCGGCGAAGACGTTACACGCGTGCTGATGAACGTTCAGATCCGCCAGAAGACACCTGAGGAAACCGCTCAGGAACAGGCTGCTCTCGAAGCTCAGCAGAAGGCAGAAGCTGCTGCCGAAGCTCATAAGTTTGCTCACGTCGGTCGTAACGATCCGTGCCCCTGCGGCAGCGGCAAGAAGTACAAAGACTGCCACGGCAAGCTCAGCTGATAACGTCTTAATCTGTCATCGCAGATAGAACTCAAGGCCTCGGGAAACCGGGGCCTTGTTCGTTTGGGAAAGCGAAAAGCAGCTAAATCAGAGGCGGCAACACGCGGTCCGAGCCGGGTCATTCGATAAAATGTAGGTAACGGAAACGCCTTGCTGCAGAGCGGTGAGGCACGCATGAACGGAATCAATACGAGAGGTTTTATGGAAGCCAACACTGAACGTGCCGTTATCGAAATCCTTCGTCGCATCGAACCTCTTTTGCCGAAAAGCGAAGAGGATATCGATTGGTCTGCACCGGCTTTCCGCTGGAGAAAAAAACGTTATCTCGGTATCGAGGTCGGAGAGCTTGAGCCGATCGGGCAGGTGGCTTATGTAGAAGCCGAAAACCTTCTGAATATCGATGAGCAGAAGAAGCGTCTCTTTGCCAATACCGAGCAGTTTGTCAAAGGTTTTCCGGCCAACAATATTCTTCTGACGGGCGCGCGGGGTACCGGTAAATCGTCTTTGATCCGTGCTGCGCTGACAGCCTTCTATAAGGACGGTCTGCGTCTGATCGAGGTCGATAAGCATGATCTCGGCGATCTCGGAGAAATCACTTCTCTTGTCGGAAAGCGTCCTGAGAAATTTCTGATTTTCTGCGACGACCTTTCCTTTGAGGTCGGAGAATCCGGCTATAAAGCGCTTAAAGCGGCTTTAGACGGCTCTGCGGCGGCTTCTGTCGACAACATGCTTATCTATGCTACATCCAACCGCAGACACCTCCTTCCCGAGCGTATGGAAGACAATGTATCGAGTCACCTCGATGAAAAGGGCGACCTGCATCCGGCAGAAACTATCGAAGAGCAACTGTCGCTGTCGGAGAGATTCGGTATTTGGCTGAGCTTCTATCCCTATACGCAGGACGAATATCTTCGAATTGCCGAAGGATGGACGATTGCGCTCGGCGGTAAAACCGACGAAAACTGGAGAGGCGAGGCGCTGAGATTTGCTCTTCACCGCGGTTCCCGCTCCGGTCGTATCGCTCATCAGTTTGCCCGTGACTGGGTCGGCCGATGCGCTCTGAAGGAAATCGAATGACCGAAGCAGTCGATATCGTTGAAGTTGCGGTTGCCGTGTTGTTTGATAAGGACGGGCGATTTCTGATGGGAAGCCGTCCCGAGGGAAAGGTTTATGCCGGTTACTGGGAGTTTCCGGGCGGCAAGATCGAACCCGGAGAGGATGCTGCAGGAGCGGTAAGAAGAGAATTGTTTGAAGAATTGGGACTGACCGTCGGATCCGTTGACTTCTTTCTGACGAAGGTCTTTACCTATCCGCATGCGACCGTGCGTCTGCACTTCTGCCGCAGCTCCGATTGGAGCGGGCTTCCGACGGGCAGGGAAGGTCAGAAATTCGGCTTTTTTACACTCGAAGACCTTCCCGATCCGATTCTTCCGGCAACGAAGCCGATCATGCAGGAGGTTACTGTCTGCCCTTAGTGCGGGTGGCTGCAGCCGTATCGGGCATGATGCCGGAGGCAAGGTTGTCGGAGCCGATATCAAGCTCGTCGTCAGCTTCGACAGGCTTTCCGGCAATAACGTAATCGCCGTTGGCCCAGGCACCTAAATCAATCAGTTTGCAGCGCTCCGAGCAGAAGGGGCGCCAGGGAGAATCCTTAGTCCATTCGACATCGCGGTGACAGGTCGGGCATTTAACTTTCAGTACCATGGTTTTATGCAGGCTTATTACGGTTCAAAAAGAAAACTGACGGCATTAAGCCGTCAGTTGTGCATTCTAAAGCAGTCGATGTATCAGATGGCACAGAGACCGAATTCAAACGGGATATCGTTCGGGATCGATGCCGTATCTTCAAAACCAGAAGGAATAAAGCGTACGGACAGCATGTATTTGTTGGCCGAAACCTTCGGAACGACACCGTATTTGGTGTCGACATAAATCTGTACTAAGGGAACGTTTTTACCCTGCGTCGGCATTTCGAACGCACGGTTTTTGGCAATCATGTTTTTCTGAACTTCCGATGTTCCGCGAAGAATTTCCAGAATCAGATCGACGGCCCGGTGGTAGACCTTCATCGGAGAAATCCACTGGTTCAGATGACTTTTACGGACTTCGTCCGGCAGGTGCAGCCAATGGTGATATGTCGGAATATCGAATTCGCAGAAGCCTGCGGGAATAGCAGATCTCTGGCTTAATGTACGCAGGAATTCATTCTGTGTTGAGAGGTGAGACAAGCGCATGCCGACACTGTTGATTTCAGTGACAGCCTGGCTGATTCTCTCGAGAGTGTTATGCAGGGATTCCTGATCGACTGCCGGGCAGTTTGCAAGCTGCGAGAGCGTCAGTCGGTTTCGTTCGAGTTCCTGAATGATGTCGTTTTTCTGATCGCCGCGCTGAGTTGCATCCTGAATATCGAAATATTTCAGGAGCGCAGCCTCATGGCTGTGATAGTTGTTTTGAGCAGCGAGCCATTCGAGTTGGGTAAACAAATCCGAGAGCCGTAGGAAGGTACGGATCTTTTCATTTGTCGGAAACTCGTATCTCAGAAGGTTAGTTTCCATCGCCGAACCTGCAGCGGAGTTTGTACATCAATCAGTTCTCAGAATTTCTGAGCCTGATCCCCGAAGTGTCCCTTCTATTCCGATTGAAATCCTAGGAACACTTGTCTGAAGATATCACAGAAGTTATCGGCGGAAAAGAAAAAAATACAGAAGATTCCGATCAGCGGATATCAGCCATAGAGAGGTATTTTTGATGAAGTAACCCGACGGCCCTCTGAAGATCTTCTTTTCCGAGGGTGTTGCTTACGATGTCATCGGCAAGAGCGATTCGATCCCCTCTCGAGGTTTGTGCCCGGATGATCGAAAGAATGCGCTCTTCGGTGAGTCCGCTGCGCAGTTTGACTCGCTCGATCTGCACTTCCTGAGGAACGTCGACGACCAGAATACGGTCGGCTTTACCCTTCCAAAAGCCGCTTTCAAAGAGCAGGGGAACATCGACAATGCAGTAGGGGGAGGTCGCAGCTTCTAGCGCTTTGAGCGATTCTCTCTGGATAATCGGGTGAAGGATGCCTTCCAGACGCTTTCTTTCAGACGGATTTTCGAAGACCAATTCCCGGATATAGGCGCGGTTCATGGCGCCCGAAGCGTCGACGGCTTCATCTCCGAATGCTTCTCTGACGGCATCGATTCCGGCGCCGCCGGCCGCGGTGACAGAGCGTGAGACGGCATCGACGTCGACCACATCGACCCCGAGATCTCTGAAGTGTTGTGCGGCAGTCGATTTTCCGCTTCCGATACCGCCGGTTAATCCGATTAAGAACATACAACACTCCGAAACGATGGTTTTAAAAAGAAGAAGAGGTTCGAAGAAATCAATCCTTCGAACCTCGATCTTAGCCTATCAGGCGGGAATCAATATGCTGTTTATCAGCAGGCGGCCTTCTTGCACGGGAAGACAACCTTCCAGATGAGACCGATCACAAAACCGACGGCAGCAAAGAGAATCCAGCTGATACCGACGTTGTGCAGCGGCAGATTCTGCTGCATCCAGGGGCTCAGAGCGCCGAGGGAAACGCCGGCTGTTTCGAAGAGTGTGATGGTAGCCATGATCAGTGTGCAGCCCATTGTCCAGGCATAGACGCACTGACGGCCGCCGAATGCCTTATCGAGGAAGAGCAGAGCGATCAGAGCCATGACGAGCGGGTAGATAAACATCAGAACCGGGATCGTGGAAGTGATGATTGTCTTCAGGCCGAAGAGACCGATCAGGAAGCTGACGACAGAGAAGAGAGCGGCGTAGGTCTTGTAGGAGAAGCGACCGCAGAGGCTCATGAAGTAAGCTGCGCAACAGGTGATCAGGCCGATAGCAGTCGTCAGACAGGCGAGCAGAACGATAAGTGCCAGCAGGATTGCGCCGAACTGACCGAAGAGGATCTGAGCGGCACCGGCAAGTACGGGAGCACCTGTATCGAGATGGCCGAGTGTAGTGACGGAATCAGCGCCGATCTTGGCGATGAAGACGTAGATGAAGGCCAGGGGGATTGCGGCGACAATGCCGGACTTGATGACCTGACGGGTGATTTCAGCCTTTTCAGTAACGCCGCTGTCTTTGATGAAGTTGATTACCAGCGTAGCGAAGATGACGGAGGCGATAGCGTCAAGTGTGTTGTAGCCGTCGAGTACGCCCTGGATCAGGGATTTGCCTGCATCTGCATAGATGGCGCTCGGAGCCTGAGGAACACCCAGCGGGGTGACGAAAGACTTGACGATAAGAACCAGAATAACAACCAGAAGTGCCGGAGTCAGAACCTTGCCGATACGGTCGATGAGCTTGTTCGGAGAAGCGGCGAGCCAATAAGAAAGACCGAAGAAGCAGGCGAGGAAAATCGGCTGAGCGATAGCGCTGTCGATATTCTGGAAGAAAGGATGAACGGCAATTTCGTAAGAGACGGTACCGGTACGGGGAAGTGCGAAGCACGGACCGATAGCCATGTAGGAAACGACACAGTAAAAAAGACCGTACCAGGGATGAACACGACCGGCGGCTTCCTGAAGATCGCGGCAACCGGAGTAACCCATGGCGGCAATGCCGAGAAGGGGCAGACCTACACCGGTAATACAGAAGCCGGCAACAGCCCACCAAACGTCAGTACCTGCGCTCTGTCCCATAGCTGCGGGGAAAATAAGGTTGCCTGCACCGAAAAACAGAGCAAAGAGCATCAGGCCGATGGCGATATATCGATTGTTTGTTTGCATAATTGTGAATCTTTCTGCTCGGACCGCATCTTCGGTCCGAAAGCCTTTGAATATTTTCAAAAGCAGGGTCTCTCATTCCACAGCTTTGTGTGCCGCAGTCTGGAGTCTGCGCGTCTTAGTTTCCTTCCGTCACAGGAAGGCTGTTTCCGTCCAGTCATCGAGAAACTGCTGGTAGCAGTCTGTAGCATGTGTAAAAAGGAAAACAGGGTAATGTTTCCTAAGGGCCATCCCGAAGGGTAAATCGAGATTTGTTGCTATCAGTAACCGTTCGGCGCTTGGATACGATGAATCGTAACACGTAAGATGCGGATTTGACGGGCTTTAGAGATTTTTTCTTCAAAAAATGTCTCGTTTTTGCGGGGCTTGCACTTTTCAAAAATAGGTGATAGAATTCAATTCTTCAATCGGAGTGTAGCTCAGCCTGGTAGAGTACTGCGTTCGGGACGCAGGTGTCGGAGGTTCGAATCCTCTCACTCCGACCAGAATTCAACCCCGTTGCTTTGAAAAAAGCAGCGGGGTTTTTCAATTTCTGTCTCAGTAATTCGAGAGACTGATTCGGAAATAAAACGGGCGGAATTTCCGCCCGTTTTGTTTTAAAGCATTGTCTTTAACTTTTCGACGACTTCAATATCTGCCGGCAGCCAATCGACGGAATCAAGTTCGTCCTTGGTGAGCCACTTGGCATCTTCGTGTTCGATCAGAGAGATCGTGCCTTCTGTCAGCTTGGACAGGAAGCAATGCATCGTAAGGTGGAACTTCGGATAATCGCATTCCACGGTTGTCACCAGCTGTTCGGGTTCGATCGTGACTGCAAGTTCTTCTTTGATTTCACGAACGATAGCGGCCTCGGCTGTTTCGCCGGGTTCCATCTTTCCGCCCGGGAATTCCCAGCCGTCCTTAAAGTCACCGTAGCCTCTCTGTGTGGCTAAGATTTTTCCGTCATGATGAATGATGGCTGCAACTACTTCGATGCGTTTCACGCTCAGACTCCTGTTAAATATTCGTAGATATCGCCTCTGACCGGTGTTTCCAGACGATATCGGATTTCAAAAGCGGTTTCTCTGCTGTTCGGGTCCTTGCCCGGGACTTCGACCGGCAGAGGTGTGCCTTCGGCCTCGATTTCACCGAGGAAGTAGAAGGCTTTGGCTTCCTGATCGTCTTTATTTCTTCTTACGAACAGGTAAATTCTATTTTGTTTGTCCTCATCGCAACGTTTATAGATATGGTCGGCATCCGATGAGGTGACCTGACGCTTTGTTTTTGAGAGGGCAATCAGCAGACGTTCCGACTCAAAGCGGTCCTCGTAGGCGATCGCTTCATCTTCCTTTTCGTAGTTGACGAAGACGGGAAGTGTTTTGGATTCCTTGTCGTAGAAGTAACCGCCGATGTTCTGTGCATTGAGATTGCGCCTCCAATTGAGCAGGCGGCAGACATCTTCGTACGTGTACTTTTCATAGAGCGTCAGGTTGGTATCCAGATAACGCTCTGCATAGCGCTCGTTGAACCTCTGATCGATGAAGTCGCAGAGTTCGAGCAGTGCCGCTCTGAACGGTTCTCCGTTTTCCTGCAGGGTTTTCTTAAAGAGCTCAGATGCGGCAAAGTCGGAGGTGCCGTCCCCGAGCGGGCGAAGAAAGACGAGATGTTTTTCGTTGTCCTGCTTTTCTTTGTCGGTACGGTTGAAGTTGTTTGAAAGCACGTTGAAAACGCTCGCAGCAACGTCTTCGCGCCACACGATGCCGTTTTCCTTCAGTTTTTTACGGATTGCGCCTTCGTATCCGCCGGCAAGACAGCGGATGACATGGGATTCTTCAATTCTCTGGGCGCGTCCGAGTTTGCTGCTGAGGAAGCAAAGCATTTTTTCAGCGGTCGTCGTGAACTCTGTCTTATAGCTCTCCTCATACTTCTTTAAGAAGCAGTGGTAGGAGAGGAACGACTTGTTCGCAAAGATTTTGACCGGATCGATCGCATTATGTTCTTCGAACTCGGTGAGCTTCGGAATTCGTCCGAGCTTAAAGCGGAGCATGCGGTACGAATCGCGGAGCAGCGAAACGTCGCTCGTTCTGGCCGAATCGATAGCTTCGAAGATTCTCTTTTTAACGACACTTTCAAATTCGATGGTCGATGCGCCGGGAATCTGTCGGGCGCCGACTGCGACGAACCGTCTCATATTGTCTTTGTCGTAAGAGTTGTCTCCGGAGAGTGCGATCGGAATCAGGTAGTTCGACTTGTAGTTGGCAATAAAGTCGAGGATCACGACGTACTCCTTGCCTTCTGCTTTTCTCAGGCCGCGTCCGAGCTGCTGAATGAAGACAATCGGACTCATGGTCGGGCGAAGGAAGATGACTTGATTGACTTCCGGAATGTCGACGCCTTCGTTGAAGATATCAACGCTCAGAATATAGTCGAGGTGTTCTCCGGGCTCGCTTGTCGTGAGTTTGCGGATGGCTTCCTCTCTTTTTTCCTGCGAGTCGTCGCCTGTGAGCACGCAGGTGTTGAGATTTCTCTGATTAAGTGTCAGAGAGATGCTTCTGCATTCTTCTTTGGTCGAACAGAAGATCAGCCCCTTGACCCGGTCTCCGCTGTAGCGGAAATAGTCGGCCTGTTTGAGAATGTGGTCGACACGGTCGGTAAGGTTGAGTCGATTGAAGTTTGCAGGGTTTTCAGCCTCTTCTCCGTCGATTCTGAGGTCGCTTAATCCGTAGTAATGGAACGGGCAGAGCAGGTTTTCCGACAGAGCAGTCTGCAACCGGATTTCGTAGGCAATGTTGTTGTCGAACATCTCGTAGATGTTTTCGCCGTCAGGTCGGTCGGGACTTGCGGTCATGCCGAGCCAGAACTGCGGCTTAAAGAATCCCATGATCCGCTTATAGCTTTCTGCGCCTGCTCGATGCACTTCGTCGATGACGATGAGATCGAAATAATCATTGCCGAATTCCTCCATCACAGACGGTTTGGACATGGTCTGCATGGTGGCAAAGGTGAAGTCGCACCGTTTTTCTTTTGATGCTCCCGAGAGAATGCCGTAGGAGTATTGGCTGCCGAGGACGGCTGCAAAGCTCTTTTTAGCTTGTCGGGCAATCTGTTCGCGATGGACGAGGAACAGGATTCTCTTCGGAGCGGGACGCAGTTTCTGCTCTTCGTTGCTCAGAGCGGTAAGTCGTCTGACGGCAAATGCCGCGGCATAAGTTTTACCGGTACCGGTTGCAGAGATAAGAAGGGCGCGGCGCTCTCCTTTTCGATAGAGCTTGAGAACCTCTTCGATAAAGTTCTGCTGCATGGAATTCGGACGCAGTTTCGGAGTGCGTACGTTTTCCGAGATGGATTTTGCAATCAGGCGTGCGGTCTGCTGTTTGGCTTTCCATGCGCTCTCATAATCGTCGATGACGTCGCTGAGTTTTCGGCTCTCGGGACGATCCCAGAGAAGATCGAACTCGCTTTTAATGCATCGGGCGATTTCACCGTCTTCGGCTGAAATCAGCTTGATGTTCCACTCACAGTTAACGCTCAGAGCGCTCTGTGTGAGGTTGGAGCTGCCGAGGATGATTCTGGTGTGGTCGGCGTGATTGAAAATATAGCCCTTGGTATGAAAGCCTTCCGCTTCGCTGCAACAGAACATGCGGACTTCGATATTGTCGAAAGCGTCGAGCTGACGCAGCGCGCTCGGAGTCGAGAATGTGTTGTAGTCGGTAGTAAGGATTCTTCCCCGGATGCCTTTCTCCCTGAGTTCGGCCAGGGTGAGTTTTAAAGCACAGAGTCCTCCGTCGGTAATGAATGCGACACTGATATCGAAACTTTCGCAACGTTTTAATTCATCGATGATGGCGTTGAGGACGGCTTTGGAGCCGCCGTCCGTTTTTCGGTTGCTCAAAAACTGCGCGCGAAGACCGTTGGCTTTGTCTTCATGACGGTAGTCGACAAAGGCGGTGTGCAGGCTCGAAGTAAGATCTTCCGAGGAGAAGTTGGCAGCAAAAGACATTTTTCCGAAGGGTAAACTTTTTTCCGCAGCTTACCCGGAATGAACAAAAAGGGCCAGGCGTCGGAAAACTTCGGACTCGGAATGCGAAAAACCCCGCTGCTTTTTTCAAAGCAACGGGGTTGAATTCTGG
>CAZNBL010000001.1:64087-72564 GCA_964571375.1 uncultured Burkholderiaceae bacterium | reverse complement strand
TTCGCATAAGCAGCTCAACAATGCCTTCATGATGCACGCTTCGACCAGCCCCTTCTATCCGCTTTTTGCCGCGCTCGACGTGAACGCTAAAATGCACGAAGGACAGGCCGGCCGCAACCTCTGGATCGACTGCGTCAAAGTCGGTATCGACGCCCGCAAGCTTTTGCTTAAGACCTGCAAGTACATCCGTCCGTTTATTCCGGTCACCGTCAACGGCAAGCTCTGGCAGGATCACCCGACTGAAGAAATCGCCCAGAATCTCGACTTTTTCAAGTTCGGTCCCGGTGAAAAGTGGCACGCCTACGAAGGTTATGCTGCAAATCAGTATTTCGTCGATCCCTGTAAGTTCCTGCTGACCACTGCCGGCATCAATACCGAAACAGGTGAATATGAAGACTTCGGTATTCCGGCTACCGTTCTTGCCAACTACCTTCGTGAGAACAGCATCATTCCGGAAAAGTGCGACTTAAATTCCATTCTTTTCCTGATGACACCGGCCGAAGACAAGGTCAAGATGGCTCATCTGGTCACTCAAATCGCACGATTCGAGCGCCTGCTTGAAGAAGACGCGCCTCTCTCCGAGGTTCTTCCGTCGCTTTACGCTGCTTACGAAGACCGATACCGCGGTTACACAATCCGCCAGCTCTGCCAGGAAATGCACGACTTCTATAAGAGCCGCAACGTCAAACAGCTGCAGAAGGAAATGTTCCGCAGATCTCATTTCCCGAAGGTTGCTATGAGACCGCAGGAAGCTCACTTTGAGTTTATTCGCGGCAATACGGATCTGGTTCCGCTTGAGAAGGCCGCCGGCCGTATCGCAGCCGAAGGTGCCCTGCCCTATCCTCCGGGCGTTCTCTGTTGCGTGCCGGGCGAAGTCTGGGGCGGCGCCGTCCTGGAATATTTCCTTGCGCTCGAAGAAGGCATCAACCGTATGCCGGGCTTTGCCCCCGAACTTCAGGGCGTCTACATTGAAAAAGACGCCGATAAAAAACGTGCCTATGCATTCGTACTTAAAAAGGAAGCTGAAAACTCTCTTTAATACCCTTTGATTAACGGGTAGTCATATCAGCCCGCGGCAGGTTACTGCCGCGGGCATTTTTATTTTTTCACCCGTCGGACCGCCCGTTTCAGTGTCTTTACGCCGCCTCTCAGACACCGCCTTCCGATAATGGATGCACTTGTCCGAAGCACATTCAGACAAGCGGAACAACTTACCAATCCATTCAGGACGAGCTATGCATCTGACTCCAAAAGAACAGGACAAATTGACCCTTCTGACGCTCGGGATGATTGCTGAGAGACGTCTCGCCAAGGGACTAAAGCTCAACCATCCCGAAGCTGTTGCCTTTATTACCTCCGCAGCTCTGGAAGCCGCCCGGGAAGGTAAAGGAGTTGAAGAAGTCATGAAATACGCCTCGGGCGTACTTCGCAAAGAACAGGTCATGGAAGGCGTATCCGACATGATCCCGCTGTTGCAGGTAGAGGCCGTCTTTACCGACGGTTCGCGTCTGATCAGCATTCACAACCCTATCAGGTAATTCTCTGGGAGGCGTTATGAGCGGTAAATCCAAAAAATCAGCTGCAGAAAAATCAGTTACGGTCGGCGGAGTTCTTCTTGCTTCGGAACCGATTGCCTATAACTGCGGCCGGCATACGGTGAAAATCAGGGTCCGCAATACGGGCGACCGACCGATTCAGGTCGGCTCTCACTTTCATTTCTTCGAGGTCAACCGATACCTGGAATTTGACAGATCTGCCGCCTTCGGCCGCCACCTCAATATTCCTGCAACGACTGCCGTGCGTTTCGAGCCGGGAGATGAAAAAGAAATAGAACTCGTCGACTTCGCCGGCAAACGAAGAATTATCGGATTCAACGCTCTGACCGAAGGTGCTGCAGGGACTGAGGACGCGCCTGTCTACTACCCGGTTCAAGCCCTTGCCATAAAACGAGCCCGTCTCTTCGGATTCAAGTCCTCCGAGTGCACCGATACCGATCAATCCTCTGCGAAGAAGTAAATCATCATGCCGACAATTTCCAGACAGCAATACTGCGACCTTTACGGTCCGACAACCGGTGACAAAATCCGATTGGCCGATACCGATCTCTATGTCGAAATCGAAAAGGATCTTCGAGCCTACGGCGACGAAGTCGTCTACGGCGGAGGCAAAACACTGCGTGACGGCATGGGACTCGACAATTCCGTCACCCGGGCTCAGGGCGCTCTCGACCTTGTCATCACCAATGTCACCGTTATTGACCCGATCATCGGTGTAGTTAAAGCCGATGTCGGCATCCGTGACGGGAAAATCGCAGGAATCGGCAAAGCGGGCAACCCCAATACGATGCAGGATGTCTCACCGAACCTTGTGACCGGGGCCGCAACCGATGCCATTTCCGGCGAACATCTCATCCTGACCGCGGCCGGCATTGACGGTCACGTTCACTTTGTCTCTCCTCAGCAGGCATTCTCTGCACTCAGCAACGGCATCACGACGTTGATCGGCGGCGGCATCGGACCGACGGACGGTTCCAACGGCACCACAATCACCTCCGGAACCTGGAATCTTGCCCGAATGCTCCAGGCTGCCGACGGACTGCCGGTCAATCTCGGCTTCCTTGCCAAAGGTAACTGCTCGGGTGAAAAGAGTATCTGCGAGCAAATCGAAGCCGGCGCCATGGGACTCAAAATTCACGAAGACTGGGGTTCGACCCCGGCTGCCATCCGATGCGCGCTCACCTGTGCGGACCGATACGACGTACAGGCTGCCATCCATACCGATACGCTCAATGAGAGCGGTTATGTCGAAGATACGATTGCAGCGATAGACGGCCGCACCATCCATACGTATCACACGGAAGGCGCAGGAGGAGGACATGCTCCGGATCTGCTCAAAGTGGCTTCCATGCCGAATGTACTGCCTTCTTCGACCAATCCGACGCTGCCTTTCGGAATAAACAGCGAAGCAGAGCTCTTCGACATGATCATGGTCTGTCACAACCTCAACCCGAAGATTCCTTCGGACGTCGCTTTCGCCGAAAGCAGAGTTCGGCCGGAAACACAGTCGGCAGAAAACATCCTGCACGATATCGGCGTGCTTTCTATGGTGACTTCCGACTCTCAGGCAATGGGCCGTGTCGGCGAAACCTTTATGCGTACGTTCCAGACAGCAGATTGCATGAAGCGGGCCCGCGGAAAACTGCCTGAAGACAGCGACGGAAACGACAATTTCAGAGTACTCAGATACCTGGCAAAAATCACGATCAACCCGGCAATCTGCTACGGCATTTCCGATCGCCTGGGTTCTGTAGAAGTCGGAAAAAGTGCCGATCTCGTCCTTTGGGAACCCGCATTCTTCGCCGTAAAACCGAAACTGGTCATCAAAGGCGGCTTTATCAATTGGGCAGACATGGGTGATGCAAATGCCTCGCTCATCACGCCGCAGCCGATGATGATGAGACCGATGTTCGGCGGTTTCGGTTCGGCACTTCCCGGAACCCGTATGAGCTTTGTCTCTGCAGCCGCTGCCGAAAACGGCATCAAAGAAAAACTCTGTCTTCATTCCGATGTAGTCGCTGTACACGGTACGAGACAGCTCACTAAGGGATGCATGAAGCGCAACAGCGCCGCCCCGAAAATCAGCGTCAATCCGGAAACCTTCGAAGTGACCGTTGACGACGTTCGCGCTTATGTTCCTCCTGCCAAGAACGTTGCGATGACACAACTCTATTGGTTCAGCTGACACGAGAGAAAAAATCTATCATGAAAATCTATGAGGAAATTCTCGGCAATATCTTCACCGACGAAAACTGGAAGAAACGGCTTGCCGACTGTGAAATCGAGCACATCCGTCTTGATCAATGGACTGCTCAGAAAAGCCGTTTTCTTGCTCGAGGAGACAAAGGCGGCGAATATCCCGTAGCCCTTAAAAGGCACACACAGATTACCGACGGAGACATTCTTCAGTTTGATCCGCAGAAAAAGTCCGCCGCCGTCATAAGTATCAAATTAAATCCGGTACTCGCCGTCGATCTCTCTGCACTTAAGGGCAGCTCTGATGAGACCGTCATCGAACGTGCGTTCGAACTCGGTCATGCCCTCGGCAATCAGCATTGGCCTGCCGTAGTCAAAGGATGCAAGGTGTATGTCCCGCTGATCGTCGACAAAAAAGTCATGCTTTCTGTCATGCAGACGCATCGTATCGAAGGCATCTCCTACCGGCTGCAGGACAGCTCCGAAGTTATTCCATTTCTGGCTCCGCACGAAATACGCAGGCTTTTTGCCGCATCTGCGCAAACCGACGCTCACTGTCACTGCGATTGCTGATTCGGGAGATACGACTATGGCCGACGCCCTTACCTCGGTTATGCGCCTGATACAGTTTTCGGACTCAGCACTTCCGATCGGTAGTTTTTCGTTCTCCTGCGGTCTCGAAGCGGCTGTCAGTTGCGGCATGGTTTTCGATGCCGCCACGCTCGAAGCCTTTACCGAAACAACGGTACGAAGAGCCGATTACACAGAAGCCGTTGCTGCCCTGCATGCCTTCCGGGCAATTCATAACAATGATTACGAGTCTTTTATCAGAGCTGACCGCGCTGTTTTCCTTATGACATTCGGCGACGAGAACCGCCTCATGCTTACCCGTACGGGGAACAAACTCGCAGACCTGACAGAAAAACTCTGCGGACCCGATCCGATACTCGTCCGATGGAAAAACGATATTGATTTAAAACTCGCTCCGGGAACATATCCCGCTGCCAAAGCAGCTCTTTTTGCGATGAGCGGCCTGTCCGAAAAAGAACTTTTCTGCAGCCTTCGCTACGGCGTCATCGGCACAGTGCTCAATGCCGCCTTACGCCTTATCCGCGTCTCTCACTACGACACTCAATGCATTCTTTTCAAACTCGGCGGAGAAAGCGAAAAACGCTGGCAGGAAGTCCGCCGCATGAATCTCAAAGACATGCATACCTTCTCGCCGCTTTGTGACATCTTTTTCTGCATTCATGAGCGCGGCAGGATGCGGATGTTTATGAACTGATTCAACTCTGAGGACACTCCTATGACCAATACATGCAGAATCGGCATCGGCGGTCCGGTCGGCTCGGGTAAAACTGCGATCATTGAAGCGATCACGCCCCGACTGCTTGAACGAGGGCTCAAGGTTCTCATCATTACGAACGACATCGTCACAACGGAGGACTGCAAACACGTCCGCAAAACCTTGAAAGGCATTCTTCTCGAAGACCGCATCATCGGAGTCGAAACCGGCGCCTGCCCGCATACGGCGGTACGGGAAGATCCGTCGATGAATCTTGCTGCCGTCGAGGAAATGGAAGCTAAATTTCCCGACAGCGATATCGTTCTTATCGAATCCGGGGGCGACAATCTCACGCTGACATTCAGTCCTGCACTCGTCGATTTCTTCATCTATGTCATCGACGTGGCGGCCGGCGACAAAATTCCCCGCAAAGACGGTCCGGGCATCTCCCGCTCCGACATTCTTGTCATCAACAAAACAGATCTTGCCCCTTACGTTCATGCCAGTCTCGAAGTCATGAAACGCGACTCGATATTCATGCGAGGAGACAAACCCTTTCTTTTTACCAACTGCATGAGCGGCGAAGGTATCGACGAACTTGTCGACCTGATCTTTAAAACTGCGCTTTTCGATAAAAATAAAACGACATCACTATGAGCGAATACCGGACACTCAACATTCAGGCCGAGGGTCCGGGCACCGACTTCTCCGATGCTCCGGAAATGGCCGATTACTTCAAAGAACCGGAAGCCATGTATATCGGTGCTCCCGGAAAAAAGGGGTATCTCTCCCTCTCGTTCGAACTCGACAGAAACGGAAAAAGTATCCTGAGAGAACTTGAGAGACGCCATCCTCTGATCGTGCAACAGGCGCTTTATTTCGACGAAGCAATGCCCGAAATGCCTTGCGTCTATATTCTTTCTTCGGGCGGTCCGAACGTTGACGGAGACCGTTGCCGCCAGGACATCACAATGCACAGCCGCTCCTTTGCTCACATTGCGTCCGGTGCGGCAACAAAAATCGCTGAAATGCGATTTAATTTCTCAGGGCTCGAGCAATATTTTGTTCTCGAAGATGACTCCTACCTTGAATATCTTCCCGAGCCGGTCATTGCCTGCCGGCATGCCCGTTTCATCAGTCGCACCGACATTACCGCAGCCGAGTCCGCCACACTTTTTTATTCTGAAATCTATACCGCCGGCCGTAAGTACTATCGGAACGGAGAATCCTTCGATTACGACATTCTTTCGGTCTGCATCGAGGCAAAACGCCCTGACGGCACGCCTCTTCTGAGAGATAAATTCATCATCCGTCCGAAGCGAAACGATCCGCGCTCACCGGCTGTCATGGGAAAGTTCGATATCTTTGCCGACGTTCTCATTCTGACGCCGAAGAAGCATTCCGAGCGCCTTTACAAGGCTATCGCCTCCTACATTGATGCCGAAACCAAAACAGCGGTCGGTGTTGCCTTTCTCCCCTGTCACTGCGGGCTTATCTGCCGGGTGCTCGGCGTCGATACACAACGCGTGAAAAGCATCGTGCGCAGCCTCTGTTCTCTGGTTCGGCAAAACGTTAAGAACCGAAAGCTCCCCGCCGATTTTCCCTGGCGGTAAACGCTTATCGGGAGACAATCATGCCCGAAAAATTCCCGACTTTACCTGTCATCCTCCTTTACGGTTTTTCCGAAGTCGTACTGCAAAGAAGTATTCTCTGCGGCCTGTTGATCCTTGCCGGCATAGTCCTGGGAAGTTTTGCTTCTCACACTCCGGAGGTCATCTGCGGCGCTCTTTTAGGAGTCGGCGCAGCCACAGTGACCGGCATGCTGTTACCTGAATCGGTAAGAGACGGAAAAGACGGTCTTTGGGGCTTCAACGGTCTTCTGGTCGGATGTGCTTTGCCGACATTTTTGGAAAGTACACCTGCCATGTGGACCGCATTGATACTCTGTTCTGCTTCCACTGTCTGGATTCGAAACGGTCTGAATCGGGTCGGTACGCGCCTTTCGGTGAGTTCGCTTACCTTTCCTTTCGTCCTTTCCGTCTGGTTCTTTCTTTTTGCATCCCGTTGCCTGAACAATATGCCTTCGGATGCACTTTGCGTGCCTGCGCTGACTTATCGGATGGCTTCTGCCGCCATCCCTCCGAGCGCGGCCGACTGTGTCATATTTGTGCTCAAAGGCATTTCTCAGATATTTCTGATTAACGACCCGCTCGCAGGTGCTATTTTTCTGCTTGCGCTCGCTGCAAGCTCAGTGCGCGCCGCACTCCGGGCTGCCTGCGGCAGCTTGACCGCGGTGTTCCTTGCTCTGATGTACGGCGCACCCGAGTCGTTACTTACCAACGGACTTCTCGGTTTCAGTCCTGCACTTACTGCCGTAGCACTCGGCGGCGTCTTCGGCACCGGTATCCGCAGTCTCCTTTGGACTCTGACTGCCGTTGTTTTCACCTTCTTTCTTGAGCTCGGGATGCAGGCATTGACCGAGCCTTTCGGGATTCCTGTACTGACAGCCCCCTTCTGCATTACGGTCTGGCTTTTTACGCTTCCCGGATATCGTTTCGAAAACACCGACCGGGAGTAAACCATGCACGCACTCCGAACAGTCGGCATATCGGCAAAACAGTGTTTGATTCTTATCTCATCATCAATGGGACAAATACTCGGTGCCGCGCTCTCGGCGGTTGTCGGCGTCGTACTGCCGCTTTTGCAAATGAACCCGGATACCTCCGTCTCTTCTGCAGAACTCAGTTGCGTCGGTGCGTCGGCCCTTCTCGGCATCACTGCCGGTTCAGCGCTTATCGGTAAAGTAAGTACTCGCTTCGCACCGTTGATTTTCTTAAAAATAGGCCCGCTGATTGCGGCATGTGCTGCACTTTGCGCCTGTTTCTGCGACGGTATCCCGCCGCTTTGCGCAGCTCTGTCGATTATCGGATTTACGGTCGGCGGCGAATACAGTCTTGATTCCGATACTGTCTCGAAATACTTCCGTAAAAACAAAAGACAGTTCATCGTAGGCGTCGTGAAATCCTCTTCGGCGCTCGGAAGTATTTTCGGTGCGCTCGCCGTATTTCTTTTGCTGAAAGAAATGCCTTTTGCCGAAACAGCAAACAAGTTGTTCCTCATTATTGCCGTCCCGGCTTTTCTGACATTTCTGCTACGCCTTTATATTCCGAAGCTTCCCCGGCAGCAGGGCCGGGAAGCAGAAACTGATCAGTCTGCCTCTCGGGAGAAAAACAAACTTGAACGGATTGTTTTCTGCGGCATTCCCTGGGCATGCGAAGGCGCTTGCGTTTACGGCGTCGGCATATTTCTGCCGACTCTTCTGATGACACTGATTCCGCACGAAGATTCGACACTCGGTATCAGTCGAATTTTGGATTCCGCCGAGCTCTCAGTTTTAGTCAGCTTTTTTATGCTTCCGGGGTTTCTTATCGGACTTCGAC
>CAZNBL010000001.1:15756-64077 GCA_964571375.1 uncultured Burkholderiaceae bacterium | reverse complement strand
CCTTCAGGCCGGAGGTTTTCTGATTGCAGCTGCAGGTCTTTTCATCCTTTCCTGCGCCGATTATTTCCGTCTTCCGGGATTTGTCTGCTTAATCGGATTCATGATTTTCGAATTAGCTCTGAACGCCGGTCCGCATCTGATGACTTATATTCTGCCGGGCGAAGTTTACCCGGTCTATGAGCGCAGCGAAGGTGCCGGTCTTGCCGCATCCGTCGGCAAATTGGGCGCCGCAGCATCAGTTATTTCCATTCCGTTCCTGCTTGAAAAAGGCGGCGTACAAAGCGTCCTGCTGATTTCTGCAATTCTCTTGCTGATCGGCGCAGCCGTTACGGAAGCTTTCGGAAGAAAACTGCTCGGACGAAAAGCAAGCGAACCGGGAGACCGCTATGAATAAACAGACAACCGACATTCGAAGCACACTTCGAAAAAAAAGTCCGATCGAGTTGATACTTCACTGCATCACGCTCCTTCTATCTGCCGTCATTCTTATCGGTATTTCATACGACACTCTGATCTACAACGATCCTTTTTACCCGGACACAAAATTTGTCCGTTTGCAGAATGCAGTCTGCCTGTTCTTCCTGGCGGATCTGATCTTTAATTTCATCATATGCCGTCAAAAAAAGCGGTTCTTTCCGGTCTATGCAATCTCATTTCTTGTGTGTATTCCCTGGGCTCCGCTCTTGGAATTTCTGAATATTCCTCTCGCTCCCGACGTCCGCTACTTCATACGCTACATGCCGCTTTTACGGTGCGGTTATGCGCTCACGGTAGTCATCGGTTGGCTGACATCAGGAACCGTCTCAAAAGTCTTCTATACCTATCTTTTTACTTTCGCGACCAGCGTCTACCTCTCCAGTCTTGCGTTTTATGTATCGGAATCAGGAGTCAACCCGCAGGTGACACACTACACCGATGCGCTCTTTTGGGCCTGTATGGATGCGGTTACCGTCGGATGCAATATCGAACCTGTCTCCGCGGTCGGTAAGATTCTCGCGGTTTTCGATGCGGCACTCGGCATCATGATGTTCCCGCTGTTTACTGTTTATGTGACCGACAGTCTCATGCGTATCCGAAGTATTGAAACGCATTGGATGCGCTCGTAAACAGCACTTAAGAAAAAGGCCGGATTTCGTCAGAAATCCGGCCTTCGTCACGAAACAAACTGTGCTTTTAGTAAAGACGCTTAAAACCGTAAAGTGCACCGAGCTTCTTAAATGACTCGGGAACGTTTCGAATTTCAAGCTTTACGCCGCTCTTTTCGGAAAACTTCAAAATCTCGACAGCCAGCGCAATGGCGGAGCTGTCTACACGCTCTACATTGGCAAAGTCGAACTCGCAGCAGCCTTCGCCGATAGCCTTCTGCATCTCGGCAGCCACTTCGGTGACGTTTCTGAAAGTAATGGTTTTCTGCTGAATCAGCATATTATTTCTTCTGCTTCTGAAGGGTTTCGACACGGTCCTTGAGCTGAGAGATCAAGCCTTCGATACCGGAGCTGTTGATCACAGAAGCAAACTGACTGCGGTAGTTTTCAACCAGCCAGACACCGCCCACATTCACGTCGAAAATCTTCCAGGCATTGTCCTTGCTGAGCAAACGATAGTCGAGCTGAATCGGTTCGTTAGAGCCGGAAACCAGAGCTGTGTGAATGATCACAACCTTGTCATCGGCGGCAAATCGGTTCGGACGCATCTGAATCTTGTAGGAAGCAGCTTCCTTCAGAGCACCGGAATAAACCGCTGTGAGCAACTGACGGAAAAGAGTCTGAATTTCCTGCTTCTGAGCGTCAGTAGCCTTTTTCCAAGCCGGACCTACAGACATGCGGGTCATGCGGGCAAAGTCGGTATAAGGCAGAATGTGTTCGTCAACGAGTACGCGGACGTGTTCGGCGTCAGCCTGAGCAAGAGCCGGATCCTTCTGAATTTCAGAAAGAACATTGCCGGAAACCTTTTCAATCAGCTGATCGGGCGGCAGACCTGCATCCACGGGAGCGGCCTGAGCAGCCAGAGAAAACAGACCGAAGGCTGCGGAGCAAATGATTTTCTTAAAGAGACTCATTTCAATTCCTTTTTCTTTTCGCTTTTATTCTTCATCATCGGCAAACGGATCGAGCATCTTAGAAGGATCCTCGATCTGGGGCTCTGCCTTGCCGTCTGCAATATCGTTCTTACGGGTCTGCAGGAAAGCATTACGTGTTGCTACGTACGGATCGACCTGCAGATCAAGCATATCTGTAACCGGCAGCAGTCGGGCTCTTGTATTGATGAGACCGACGCCCCAAGTCGACCAACGGATACCGTCCTGATCGACATAAGTGGCCGGATAAGTGAAATAGTCGGCGGCAAGACCGGTTGCATCACGTGCGGTCGAGGGACCGAGCAGCGGAAGCACGATATAAGGACCGCTTTCAACACCCCAGACACCGAGCGTCTGACCGAAGTCTTCACGCTTGTGAGGAATATCGACTTCGCTGGCAACGTCAAAGAGACCGCCGACACCGACAGTCGTATTGATCAGAAAACGGAATACCGAAAGAATGCCGTCTTCAACCTTGCCCTGCAGCACATTATTGACGGCATTCGAAGGTTCGCCGAGGTTCTGATAGAAGTGCGTGACGCTGTTCCTGACCGGCTCGGGCGTAATGTACTTATAGCCCTCGGCCACAGGTTTTACAACTGCACTGTCAACAGCCTGATTGAATGCAAACGTCTGACGGTTCAGCGCTTCGAACGGATCCTGAGGATCGTCGCCCGCACCCTTGGGGACCTGCGCGCAGCCGCTGAGCAAAGCAACGGATACGGCCGCGGCAGCCAAAGTAATTTTCTTTGTCATTGCACGCATTATTTTTCTTCCTTGGCGGCGTTGTCTTCCGCCTTATTGAAGAGGAACTGGCTGATCAGATTTTCCAAAACGACAGCACTCTGCGTATAGAGGATCTGACCGCCTTCGGCAAGATTTTCTTCCTCAGCACCGGGTTGCAGACCGATGTACTGTTCGCCGAGCAGACCGCTTGTCAGAATCTTGGCAGATGTATCTTCCGGGAACTTGAACTTCTCTTCGATTGCGAGCGTTACCAGAGCCTGATAAGTCTCGTTGTCATAGGAAACAGCCTTGATTCGGCCGACTACGACACCGGCGCTCTTTACCGGAGAGCGGACTTTTAAGCCGCCGATATTGTCGAATTTAGCGGTGACCTGATAAGTCTTGCCGCCTGTAAAAGAACTCAGGTTAGCGGCCTGCAGAGCCAGGAAAACCAGCCCGATAATACCGGCCAGTACGAAAAGACCGACCATAAAATTTACTTTTGCGTTGTTCTGCATCTTCCACACCCGAGCGTCAATGTGTTGTAAACATCATTGCTGTCAAAATAAAGTCCAAACCTAAAACCGTCAGAGAAGAAATCACCACGGTTCTTGTAGTAGCCCGCGAAACACCTTCCGGTGTAGCCCGGGCCGTATATCCCTGATAAAGCGAAATCGCAGCAACGGCGAGGCCGAAAATAAACGACTTCAGAATACCGCCGCCGACGTCATCCCAAACTTCGACGCCGACCTGCATCTGACTCCAGAAAGCTCCGGTGTCGATACCGATCAGAGGTACGCCGACCACCCAGCCGCCGATAATACCGACGGCGGAGAAAAGAATTGCCAGAATCGGCATCGAAATCACCGCTGCGGCAAAGCGCGGCTCGAGTACGCGACGGACAGGGTCAACACCCATCATTTCCATTGCGGAGAGCTGTTCGCCGGCACGCATCAGGCCGATTTCAGCGGTAAGCGATGTTCCTGCGCGACCGGCAAAGAGAAGCGCAGTCACCACGGGGCCGAGCTCTCGAAGCAGAGAAAGCGCAACCATCAGACCGAGCGCCTGTTCGCTGCCGTAAGAAGAAAGTACGTAGTAGCCCTGCAGACCGAGAACAAAGCCGACAAACAGACCGCTCACCAAAATAATGAGCAGCGAGTAGTTCCCGACGAACTGAATCTGTTTGATCGTCTGAGAGAACGGACGCAGAGACGCACCGACATTGGTAAACAACCGCAGAGTAAACAGACTGAACGCACCGAGCGAAGCAATCTGACTTAAAAACCAGCGGCCGAGATTGGAAATCAGCTGAATCATCACTTAAACCCCAGGTCAGTCCTCAGATCCGGAGCCGGATACTGGAATTTCACAGGACCGTCAGGCAGCCCCTGAACAAACTGCTTCACAAACGGATCGTCGCTGACCATAAGTTCGGCAGGTGTGCCTTCGGCAGCGACCTTGCCGCTCGAAATCATGTACACGTAGTCGGCAATTTCAAAAGTTTCTGCAACGTCATGCGTCACGATCACGCTTGTCGAACCGAGCGCATCGTTCAGATTACGGATGAGCTGAGCGGTCACACCCATCGAGATGGGGTCGAGACCGGCAAACGGCTCGTCATACATGATGAACTCAGGATCGAGCGCCACACAGCGGGCAAGCGCAACTCGGCGGCTCATACCGCCGGAAATTTCCGCAGGATAAAGTTCTGCCGCACCTCTTAAACCGACGGCATCGAGCTTAAGCAGTACGAGGTCGCGGATATAGGCTTCCGGCAGATCGGTGTGCTCGCGCAGCGGAAATGCTACGTTTTCGTAAACCGTCATATCGGTAAAGAGCGCACCGAACTGAAAAAGCATGCCCATACGGCGGCGAAGCTCATAGAGCACCTTCTGATTGGAGGTGTCTACTTTGATGCCGTCGAATGTCACGCTTCCTGTCTGCGGTGTCAGCAGACCGCCGATCAGCTTGAGCAGCGTTGTCTTCCCCATACCCGAGCCGCCCATAATGGCAATAACCTTGCCGCGCTTAAAGCTCAGGTTGACGTTGTCGAGAATGACTCGCTGTCCGTAACCGAACGTCAGATTTTCAATTTTGACTAAAGGGCCTTTTTGCATAAATTTGCGTAAAAAAAGCAACACTGAACGACCGTTCAGTATTTAATGCGGTGATTATGCCACACCGAACATGGGATTATCGGATCGGAATGTCGCGTGTTTGCTGCAGATTGACCCCCAAAGTTTCGAAGACGGGATCCTCGGGAGAAACGACAGGGAAAGCATCGGCAACCTCTTCGGTAATCGGACAAGAGCGCCCCGAAGCAGTATCGACAAATGCCCAGCGCGTTGCGCCGACCATGCAGAGTTTCCTATCGCGTACGAGCGCAAAGCGGCGAAGACTTGTTCGTGTCTCCATCGTCTGCACCCAGGTATACATCGAAAGTTTTTCGCCTTCAAAAGTCGGGCGCAGATACTCGATCCAGTGTGCGGCGGCAACAAAACCCCTTCCGTATTCAAAATATCGTTCCGTCGGCCATCCGAGCGAGGCAGAATGAGCCAAAGCCGCCTCTTCCATCCAAGCCAAATAGACTTTGTTGTTTGTGTGACGCATCTGATCGATGCATTCAGGGCCGACAACAATGGGATATTCAAAAATTTTTGCTTTCATACAAATTAATCACGAATAAAAACCGGCTCTTTAAAAAGCCGGTTCGATCTGAAAGGTTGTCTTATAAGGAAGAGTCTTCACTCATCTTTCTCGGTCTGCCCGGTGATCGAAGCGGACGGATACGTCCCGCTTCGGCTTCCAGCGTACTTAAAAATACCTCGTCTCCGACCGGCCAGCCCCGACCTACATTTTTTTCAAGCAGGCAGGCAAATTCCGTATCAACCGGTTTTTGCAGCAGACTCTTGTAGCGTCTTCGGCGCACGGTCTCCGTCTCTCCCAAATTTATATATGAGGCCGTCTCTGAAAGAAAAGAAGTCTGCCTCAACCCGAGATGATGCCTGCAGCTCGACCAAAGATAACGTTCTGGTGACGATATATCGCGAATCCTCGGCAACGACTCCATGTAGACCATAGCCTTCAGAACAAATTCTTCTCCGCCGATAATGCTTGAAGCAAATCTGCCGTGCCAGATACTGCCGCCGAGCTCATAGGTCTCGTTGAAGTAATAACTGTAGAGACGGCAGACACTCTGTACGAAAGAAGACAGAGCTTTTGCATCGCCTCTCGGCCTCAAAAGCATATCGATCGAATCCGGAAAGATCACGTAGCCGGCAATCTCCGTACCGCTCTTTGCGGCCGCCTGAGAAAAGATGTTGAACAGTGCCCCGATATCCTCCTGCGAAGGAATCAGGGTGATGTCGCTCTTAGCTTTGAGCCGCACATAATGCATCTCGTCGGCAGCCGACAATCGGGCTAATCTCGCCACTTCAACGCTCCCATCTTTTCTCCTTTCTGTCCCCGATTATAAAAAGAGATTACAGCTCGCTTGTCGGATCAAGCACCCTCTTATATTCGAGAACCGCGTACCGGTCGGTCATGCCGGAAATATAGTCGGCCGCAATTCTCTGTACGCTTTCTCCTGCAAGACGCTCGGCATAGTGAGGCGGCAGGAGTTCGGGATGTGCCTCGTATTCGTTGAACAGCTCCTTGATCATCCTGGCAGACTTGTTTACGACACGGATCACCTTGTAGTGCCTGTAAAGATTGTCGAACAAGTACTTCTTCAGCGTACGCAACTGCTCGTAACCGCCGTCGGAGAATCGAACCAAAGGTTCTTTAAGAGCTCTGACATCGGCAACAGACTTCGGGGCGGCCGCTTCGATGTTCGCCATACTCGTGCAGATCAGATCATCCATCAGAAATCCGATTAAGCGGCGGACCACTTCCTTTTCCCGACGTCTTCGGGAAACATTCGGATAATCGTGCTGAACTTCCTTCCAATAGTGCTCATAAATCGGAACGTTGGCCGCAAGCCCTTCGCTGTCGATATAACCGACTCTGAGACCGTCGTCGATATCGTGTGTGCTGTAAGCAATAGCATCGGCAATATTGACGAGCTGCGCTTCAAGGCTCGGCTGAGTGCCGTTAAGGAAACGTTCTCCCAAATCACCGAGCTCACGGGCTTTCGAGAGTTCGCAATGCTTCAAAACACCCTCTCTGGTTTCCCAAGTGAGATTTAAGCCGTCGTATTCCGGATATTGCTCCTCAAGTTTATCGATGATACGAAGCGACTGAAGATTGTGCTCAAAGCCTCCGTAAGGTTCCATACATTCGTCGAGCGCTGTCTGCCCGGCATGACCGAACGGCGTATGACCGAGGTCATGCGCCAAAGCAATCGATTCGCTCAGATCGGGATTAAGCATCAGACGGTCGGCGGCATTGCGCGAGAGCTGAGCCACTTCCAAGGTATGCGTCAGACGGGTACGGAACAAATCGCCTTCATGATTGACGAACACCTGAGTTTTGTATTCGAGTCTTCGAAAGGCAGAACTGTGAATAATGCGGTCGCGGTCACGCTGATACTCCGTTCGGCTGCGACTCGGATTTTCCGGATACTGCCGACCCCGGCTTTGATCGGAAAAACTTGCGTATTCCGCTAAAACAGAACCTTCTTTCAGGGTCATGCCTCAAAACCTCCTGCCTTCAGTACTTCGGCTACCACCTCCTCGGACAGTTCCGAAGAGTAAGCACGACCGAGCTCACGCATCAGCACAAAGTGCACGACACCGGCCTGAGCCTTCTTGTCGTGCAGCATGGCTTCAACGGCATCAGCGCACTTCAATCCTTCGACACGTGTCGGAAGCGCTGCTCTCTTAACCAGAGCCGCCACTCGTTCGACATCCTCTTCGCTGAGATGACCGAGCCTGCGGCTTGCGTCCGCAGCCATCACCAAACCGGCACCGACCGCTTCGCCGTGCAACCAGGTGCCGTAGCCCGAGAGTTTTTCAATTGCATGCCCGAAAGTATGACCGAGATTGAGATAGGCTCTTTCTCCCTTTTCTTTCGTATCTCTGGAGACCACGCCTGCTTTGATCCTGCATGAACCGGCTACAACCTCGGCTACCGTATGCGGTTCAAGCGCCATCAGTTCTTCCATCGATGCTTCAAGCTCTTCGAAATAAGATTTGTCGGCCAGCATACCGTGCTTGATGATTTCACCGATACCGGCCGAAACCTCGCGGGCCGGCAATGTTTTCAGCACCAGACTATCGGCAATCACCGCACACGGCTGATGAAAAGAACCGATCATGTTTTTACCTGCGGGCATATTGATACCGGTTTTTCCGCCGACAGAAGAATCCACCTGAGCCAGTAACGTAGTCGGCACCTGAATAAAGCGGATCCCTCTCATATAAATGGAGGCGGCAAAACCCGCCATATCACCGACTACTCCGCCGCCCAACGCCACAACAACCGAATGCCGGTCAGCCTTCATTTCGGCCAAACGTGTAAGGATCATCTCAACCGATGTCCAGTTTTTGTACTTTTCTCCGTCGGGAAGTTCAAGAATTTCACTTCGGACTTCCTGACTGCAAAGTTCGAGCACCCTTGCTCCGTAGAGCGGTCCGACAGTTTCGTTCGTCACAATCAGTGCCGAAGAGGGATTGAGTTTTGCGAGTTCGCGCCCGACAAGATTCAGTGCATCGGGACCGAGATAAATGGTGTACGGGGCATCAGCCACATTGACCTGAACTTCAATCATTTTCTTTTCCTAACTTTTATTCTTCTTTATCGGTGCAGACGCTTGCGCACGAGAGGATTTCACGGACCGATTCATCTACACGGCTGTTGCTGACATCAACTGTGTGAGTACACACTTCGCTGTAAAAAGGCTCGCGCTCTGCTATCAGCTTTCCGAGTGTTGCAAGCGGATCGGCAGTCTGCAGCAGAGGTCTGTTCGAACCTTTTGTCCGCTTATATGCCGTCTCGGCATCGACTTTCAGATAAATCACTGCGGCTCCTGACTCTTTAAGCAGAGTCCTATTTACCTCCTGAGTGACTGCGCCGCCTCCGGTGGAAACAACAGCACCGGACTTAGCTAACAATTCCTTCAGGATCCGAGTTTCTCTTTTACGAAACCCCGCTTCCCCTTCAAGTTCGAATATCAACGGAATATCAACACCGGCGCGCGCTTCGATCGCAGCATCCGCATCAATAAATTCCCAACCGAGCGCAGAAGCCAGTGCGTGTCCGACCGTACTTTTACCGCTTCCCATCATGCCGACCAGAATAATTGTCTGATTCACAAAACGTTCCTTTTCATTTTTCTTTTCTCTGTCGTTATCCCTACTTTATAGAGGAAAGACAGAAGAATCGAAAATACGGATATTTTCTTTGCTGATGCGACTTTTTATTACGCATCGAAACGCTTGAAGACAGCCCTTTTTTCTTTTTCATCTGCGGGCTTGTAGCAACATTCTCTATAATGCGGGGATTACTGCAGTTTTGTGCTGCAGGAGCGGCTTCTTTTAGCCCTCGGGACGCTCCCAAGCCTTGTTTTTGCAAACTTCGGAGCAGAAATTTACGTCCGACGGTCTTCTTCAATTCCCGATCGGCCACATACGATTAACCATTTTCGGACAGGACATCTTCAGTGTCAGAGTCGAACAAACAAGCTACGAAAAAAAAATCGAAGAGCACTAAAGCAAAAACCTCCTTCGGCGCTCTTCTCTGGACCTTTATTGTCCGTACATTTTTTCTGATCTGCGCAGCCGCAGCAGGCGGCGTCGGACTTGCCGCCTTCATTTTTGCGCTTGTCTACGCACAGCTGCCTCCGATCGACACCGTCGTCGACTACAAGCCGAAGGTTCCGATGCGCGTCTGGACCGCCGACGGCAAACTGATCGCTGAATTCGGCGAAGAACGCCGCGACTTTGTCCGCATCGAAGAAATTCCGCCGCTCGTCAAGAACGCTCTGCTCTCGGCAGAAGACAACGGTTTCTACGAACATTACGGCATCGAGCCCAAGGGCTTTGTCCGTGCCGCTCTTGCCAACTTTGCCTCCGGCCGCAAAGCTCAGGGTGCTTCGACCATCACTATGCAGGTCGCCCGTAACTTCTTCCTGTCGAGCGAAAGAAGTTATGTTCGCAAACTCTACGAAGTGGCTATGGCATTTAAGATCGAAGCCAACCTGACCAAGGATGAAATCCTTCAGATCTACATGAACCAGATCTTCCTCGGTCACCGAGCATATGGTTTTGCAGCAGCTGCCCGTACTTACTACGGTAAGACTCTTGATGAACTGAGCCCCGGAGAAGCCGCCACTTTGGCCGGCCTTCCTGCAGCCCCCTCGGCCTACAACCCGTTCGCAAGTCCCAAGCGCGCCAAAATGCGCCGCGACTATGTGCTCGGCCGTATGCATGAACTCGGCTTTATCGACGAGATCACCTATCAGGCCGAGAAAGCCGCCCCGATCCGTACCCGTCTGACCGAAGAAAAAGAAAACGCTCTGACTCCGGCCAAGATGAACAGCTCGATGCATGCCGAATATGTTGCCGAACTCGTCCGTACTCTGATGTATGACGTATTCCGCGAAGAAACTTATACCCGCGGATTAAACGTATATACAACCATCAATTCCGAAGATCAGGCTTATGCCTACCGAACACTGCGCACACACGTTCAGCGTTATGACCGTAAGCAGGGTTACCGCGGCCCCGAAGCTCAGATCGATATCAGCGATCCGAACACCCGCGACGCAGTTATTAAGGAAGCGCTCGACGAAGCTCTCGTGGCAACCGACATGCCGCCTGCCGTGGTTGTAAAGGTCGGCAGATCGGAAGTTGTCGTTCAGCTTGCTCACGGCAAGCAGATCTCGATCTCCGGCAAGGGCCTTGATTTCGTCAGAGACTCGCTTTCTCCGAGAGCCGCCAAGTCGCTGAGAATCCGTCCGGGTTCAGTGGTGCGACTTGCCAGCTACAACGGCATCTGGGAAATCAACCAGTTGCCGCAGGCCGAAGCTGCATTCATTGCAGCCGATTGGCAGACAGGTGCCGTTCAGGCGTTGGTCGGCGGCTATGACTTCAACTTAAACAAGTTCAACCACGTCACACAGGCCTGGCGTCAGCCCGGTTCCACTTTCAAGCCGTTCATCTATTCGGCTGCGATCGAAAAGGGATTCTCTCCGCAGACCATCATCAACGATGCTCCGATCGTGCTCGATCCGGCTGAAACCGGTTTCAAAAAGTGGGATCCGAAGAACTACAGCCGTACATTTGCCGGTCCGGTCATGATGAAGGAAGCGCTCACACGCTCTTTAAATCTCGTGTCCATCCGCATTCTGCAGGCAATCACCCCGAACTATGCCGTCAACTACATCCAGAAGTTCGGTTTTGATTCTGACAAACATCCGCCGCACCTGTCTCTGGCACTCGGTGCCGGCAGCGTCACCCCCTGGGAAATGGTCCGCGGCTTCTCGGTTTTTGCTTCCGGCGGCAAGAGAATCGATCCGTATCTGATTGCCAAAGTCACCGATACCAACGGCAAGGTCCTGATGCAATCCAATGCGGAGGCACTTAAGGAAGCCGACCGTATTGATGAAATCGGTCACGAAGCCATCGATCCGAGAAATGCCTACGTCATGCATAAGATGATTCATAACGTCGCCAAGTGGGGTACGGCAGCCAGAGCAACCGCCTCGCTCAAGCGTACCCTGGGAAATGGTCCGCGGCTTCTCGGTTTTTGCTTCCGGCGGCAAGAGAATCGATCCGTATCTGATTGCCAAAGTCACCGATACCAACGGCAAGGTCCTGATGCAATCCAATGCGGAGGCACTTAAGGAAGCCGACCGTATTGATGAAATCGGTCACGAAGCCATCGATCCGAGAAATGCCTACGTCATGCATAAGATGATTCATAACGTCGCCAAGTGGGGTACGGCAGCCAGAGCAACCGCCTCGCTCAAGCGTACGGATATCGCCGGCAAAACCGGTACCAGCAACAATGCATTCGACGTTTGGTTCGTCGGCTATGCCGGCAGCCAGATCGGTGCGGTCTGGATGGGCTATGACCAGCCGAGATCTCTCGGCAAGAAGGCTCAGGGCGCCGCCCTCGCACTGCCTGTTTGGATCGATTACATGAAAGATGCCGTCAAGAATGATCCGGAAATCATCCGTGAAAAACCCGAAGGCGTAACTGAAGAAGAAAACGGTGACTTCTACATTACTTCGAGAAAGGATGCGATCGTCAGCCTCGGTGTTGATGAAAGCGTTCAGGAAGCAGATCCTCTCGATGACATCATTAACAACAGTGTCAGAGGTCAAATCTTCTGACCGCTGTTTGATATGACGGAATCCGATCTGCCTTACGTCAGATCGGATTTTTCATAAAATCCGCATCACGGCTCTTTTTTACGAAACAGGCGCCTCCGTAAAACCTTCCGGATGTAAAAAGATGTAATTTACTTACTAATCTTATTGATAATCATTCTCATTAACTGTATGATGACAATCACTGGATGACGACTGTCATCCGACTCCTTGATGAGGTTGTCGGCCGATAACCGGCCGGCTGAGGATCAGCGATCCTCACTAGGGTAGTTAATGGGGATTTGCCGAAAACGTTCGGCGTCTTTTTCAGCCGTAAGCCGCACATTGGCTTACGGCTCTTTTCTTATCCGCAGTACCGATTTGCTCAAAGCCGTCTTTATTCGGCCATAATGGCGTCTTTCCTATTTACTTCCCAATCGAACCCCTCATGCTGGAAATTGTTGCCGTCCTGATTCTCGTTGTTTTGCTTCGCTTTCAGAGTCGCCGTCCCTGGATTTGGGTCGTACCTAACGGCGCTGTTTTTGCCGTTGCTCTTTTAGCATCTTTGCAATGGCTAGGAGCCAAACCCGACCCGATGGTCTGGGAATACCGCATGCTCGGATTGGTCCCGATGTTTCTGTTTTTAGGACCGATGGCCGGCTACTGGCTCTACGGCAAAACCGGTAAAAGCATGCTCTCCAACATCCCGGTTATTCTCGGTTGTGTACTTGCAGCGGGCTGTCTGATGGTGCTGTCTGACGCAACAATCGCTTGACTTAGGGATAGTTCGGGGAGAAATCTCTATGCAAATTCCTTTTATCGTCCTGTTTTTCCGATAACCTTTAGGCCTGCAACATATTGTTGCAACCCTCTCAACCTAGCAGAAGAAGCCTTGCCTGTCTCACGGAGGCTTGCTCGGAGCCGATTCTGCAAACAGGAAGAAAAACATGAATGAATTTGCTCAACTCGTTGCCAACGCCAACAGCGTGCTATGGGGCGTTTACTGCCTTATTCCGCTGCTTGTCGGTACCGGCATCTATTTCACATGGCGTCTGCGCTTTGTACAGCTCAGACACCTGGTTCTCGCTTTCCGCTTTGTTTTTAAGGGCACAGGTGCATTCGGCATAAAGGCCGACAAGGAAGGGATGAGTTCCTTCCAGTCGCTTACCACTGCTGTTGCCGCACAGGTCGGTACCGGTAACTTAGCCGGTGTCGCAACCGCGATCGCTCTCGGCGGTCCCGGCGCCATCTTCTGGATGTGGATTGCCGCCTTCTTCGGTATGGCAACTATCTTCGTGGAAGCCGTACTCGCACAGATCTATCGTATCCGCGGTAAAGACGGTCATATCACCGGGGGCCCCGCTTACTACATCTCGCAAGGCCTCGGCAGCAAGCCGCTCGCTTACTTCTTCTCATTTTCGATCATCATCGCTCTGGGCTTCATCGGCAATATGGTGCAGTCCAATTCGATTTCCGAAGCATTCCAGTCCGCTTTCGGCGTTCCCTACTACGTAGCCGGCGTCGTTGTCGTACTGCTTGCCGGTTTCGTGCTCTTCGGCGGTGTTAAGCGTCTTGCTTCCACCACAGAAAAACTCGTTCCGCTCATGGCTTTCGTCTATATGCTCGGCGGCATGTTTGTAATCTTCGCCAACTACGATCAAATCATCCCTGCCATCAAGATGGTTTTCATCGGCGCCTTCAATCCGGAAGCTGCTACAGGCGGCGTGATCGGTGCGAGCGTCAAGGAAGCTATCCGATACGGTGTTGCCCGCGGTCTTTTCTCTAACGAAGCCGGTATGGGTTCGACCCCGCACGCTCATGCGCTTGCCAAAGTGCGTGATCCGATTCATCAGGGTTTGGTTGCTATTGTCGGCGTATTCATCGATACCTTCATCGTACTGAACATCACAGCCTTTGTGATCTTTACAACCGGTGCTATCGACGGTCACACGACCGGTATCGCCCTGACTCAGAAAGCCTTCACGCTCGGCTTAGGCGAATACGGTATGCCTTTCGTCGCTGTCTGTCTCTTCTTCTTCGCCTTCTCCACCATCATCGGCTGGTGTTTCTTCGGCGAACAGAACGTAAAGTACCTTTTCGGCGTGCGCTGGGTCGGTATCTATCGCATGTCAGTACTCTGCTTCCTCGCTCTCGGCTCCTACCTTCAGGTCAATCTGGTTTGGGAACTTGCAGACTTCTTCAACGGCCTGATGGTTCTTCCGAACCTTATCGCTTTGATTGCACTTACCAAAGTTGTTGAAAAGGCCTTCCATGCTTTCGAATACGGTCTGCCTCCTCCGAAGCTTTACCGCGGCAAGCGTGCTGCCAAGTTCAAGTAATGAACGCTGATTAACGGCATTCGGCCCGTTCGAGAATTCGAACGGGCCGATTTTTTTTTGAGAACCCGCTCCGTACGGCCGGCAATACGCAGACTGCCGCAATCAATAAAAATCCTGATAACGAAAAAGCCGCCCTCGGGCGGCTTTACTAACTGTTTATCTCCGATTTAACCGGCAAACAGCGGCCAGAACAGCATAATCAGAATCTGACCGGAAAGAATACGCAGGAACATCGCAAGCGGATAAACCGAAGAGTACGCCACGACACCGGTACTCTTGTTCGAAAGACTCGAGACAAATCCGAGAAGCGCTGTATTGGTTGCACTACCGGCAATAAGCCCCGCAATTGTGTGGAAATTGAATTTCATCACCTTGCGGGCAAAGATACCGACGATCAGCATCGGCAGCACGGAAATCGGCACACCGATCGCAACAAACAAGAATCCCTGACCGTTCAAAAATGCATCGAAGAACTGAACGCCTGCACTCAGACCGATGGAAGCCAGGAAGAACGTTTGTCCCCATTCGCGAAGCATCAGATTGGCCGAGTTCGTGGTATAGGTCACCAAATGGAAGCGCGGACCGAAATAGCCGAGAAGAATAGCTGCAATCAGAGAGCCGCCAGCCAAACCGAGCTGAATCGGTACCGAAATACCGGGGAATGTGATCGGAATAGCGCCCATAAAAATACCGAGCGCAATACCGGCAAAAATCGCCATCACATTCGGACGTTCCAGCTGCTTTTCACGGTTGCCCATCAATGCGGAAAGACGGGATACCGCATTCTGCGGACCGACGCAGTAAAGAACGTCACCGAGCTGCAGACGCAGACTGTTATACGGGAAGAACGTAACACCGGCACGCGTGACTCGGGTAATGTTCACACCGTCAAATCGGCTCAGGTGCAGGTCATCGATTCGATGACCGTTCATCTTTTCTTCCGTTACAAGAATCGAACGGGAAATCAGCGGTGAATGCTTCGAAGCCAGGTCGATCGTCATATCTTCTTCACCGCAGAAAGCGATAATCGCAAGTTTGTGCTCAGGATTCGAAACGATACGAAGTTTGTCTCCGACATGAATCAGACTGTTGGCGTTCGGACTGCTTACCTCGCCGTCGTGCATCGCGCGGGAACAAATAAAGGGGCGGCCGATAATGTCACGAATTTCTCTCAGTGTCAGACCGTCAAGAGCCTTGTTGGTTGCTGTCAGATGGTAATAAATCGGTGCGCGATTACGCTCTTTCTGAGCCGCTTCCCACTTGGCGTCTTCGCTTGCCAGATCCACGCGAAAAATGGTCTTGAGCAGAATAATCACGCCCATCATGGCCAAAATTGCAAACGGATAGGCGCAGGCGTACCCCACGGCAATGTCCGTATTATTGCCGGCGGCGGCAAGTGCTTCCTGCGCCGCACCGAGACCGGGCGTACTGGTAACGGCACCGAAAAGAACCCCTAAGGTCTGAGCAAAACTGATGTGATCGGAAAACAGAAAATAAAGAGCGACCGTCAGAATCAGATCGATCACCACAATGCCGATCATCAAACAGTTCAGGCGGACGCCGCCGCTTCTGAATGTGGCAAAAAATGAAGGACCGACCTGAAGACCGATAAAAAAGACGAAAAGCACCAGGCCGAAATTACGCATAAAGCCTAAAAGACCGGGATCGACTTTGATACCGGCGTAACTTGCAATCAGGCCGACAAACAGTACACAGGTTGCACCGAGGGAAATACCTTTGTAGCGCAGGTGTCCGAAATACAGGCCCAGCGAAATCACCAGGGTGAACACAAGGAAACTGTGACTGAATGACTGAGGATCAGTCAGTAATGTCGTTAGCCAGCTCATGTCTTTTCTTATAACTAATAGGGGTTTGAGGATTATCGTTATATTAAACCCGCCGGCACTTCTATATGCCCTATCCGGGCATCTCCGAGAAAAATTTAAGTGATTTTTCCGCAAATTGATTTTGCGCTTCAGGCAGTACAGTTAATTTCCTCTCAAAGCTCGTCTTATCTATATTTTCAGCCTGAAGAAAATTCGGGAAATAACTGAATCGATTTATGGATTATTCAATTTAAAAAGCATAAAGTAACTAACTTGCCTAGATAAAAAAAACACAAGGAGATTTCGAATGAAAAAAGTACTTTTGGCTTCCATGGTGTCCGCCCTGTTTGCAGTTCCCGCAATGGCTGCCGATCAGGCTGATGTTGTCGTCATCGGTGCCGGCGGCGCCGGTCTTTCTGCAGCCGTTACAGCTCATGACCTCGGCAAGAAGGTTATCGTTCTTGAAAAAATGGCTTACCTCGGCGGCAACACCAACCGCGCAGCAGGCGGCTTGAACGCAGCTGAATCCAGCGTACAGGCAAAGCTCGGAATCAAGGACAGCGTTGAAACTCACTTCAAGGACACAATGAAGGGCGGTAAGTATCTCAACAACCCCGACCTCGTTCATGTTCTCGCTGACAATGCCGCAGCATCCGTTGACTTCATCAACGGCCTCGGCGGTGACCTCCATGACGTCGGCATGATGGCCGGCGCTACCAACAAGCGTTCTCACCGTCCTACAGGCGGCGGCTTCGTCGGCGCTGAAGTTGTTAAGACCCTTGTTAACGCTTCTACCGACCGTAAGATCGACGTACGCCGTATGGCCAAGGCCGAAAAGCTGGTCGTCAAAGACGGTAAGGTCGTCGGTGTTCAGTACAAGGATCGCAAGCACGGTCTCGTTACTATCGATACCAAGGCTGTTGTGATCGCTGCCGGCGGTTTCGGTGCAAATCAGGAACTGCTCACCAAGATCAATCCCAAACTCAACGGTTTCGGCACAACAAACCACTCCGGCGCAACCGGTGACGGTATCACTCTCGGTACAGCAGCTGGCGCCGCAACTGTTGACATGGAACAGATTCAGACTCATCCGACCGTGGTCCCGAATAACGGTGAAATGATTACTGAAGCTGTCCGCGGCAACGGTGCCATCCTGGTCAACAAGGACGGTAAGCGCTTCATCAACGAATTGCAGACTCGCGACGTTGTTTCTGCTGCCGAACTGCAGCAGGAAGGTAAGGTTGCATTCCTGCTCTTCGACAACGACGTACGCAAGAGCCTGAAGGCTATTGAAAAGTACATCAAGACAGGTCTTGTCACAGAAGGCAAGGATGCTGATGAACTCGCCAAGAAGCTTTCCATCAATGCAGGCAATCTGAAAGCAACTCTGGCTCAGTACGCCAAGTTCCAGGCTGCCAATAAAGATGATCAGTTCGGTCGCGCCGACATGCCGCGTCCCCTGACAGAAGCTCCGTACTATGCAGTTATGGTCACACCGGCCGTTCACCACACAATGGGCGGTCTGCGTATCAATACACAAGCACAGGTACTTGATACCAACGGTCACGTCATTCCGGGTCTCTTCGCTGCCGGTGAAGTCACAGGCGGTGTCCACGGTGCAAACCGTCTCGGCGGCAACGCTATGGCTGATATCGTGACATTCGGTCGTATCGCAGGTAAGAACGCTGCTGAAAATCCCACGGGCGTCATCATTCCCCGCGGTGAAAAGCCTGCTGCCAAATAATTAGCAGTTTCTGAGTCCGAAGAGGGCTTAAGAGCCCTCTGAAACACACCCGGCTTCGAGTACGAAGTTTCGGGTGTGTTTTCTTTTGTTTTCTGCACTGCAAAAAAAAGACCTGCCGATGCAAAAAGCATCGGCAGGCCGCGCACTTATTTAAGAAGGACGATTATCAGTTCTTCTTTGCTACCGGTTTGATTTCAAACTTATGGCACTGGTTGCACATAACTTCCGGCTTAGCTGCTGTCGGCTTGTGACATTCCTGGCAGTCGACCTGACCGAGGTGAGAACGATGCGGGTTCGGCATCAGACCTTCTGTCTGATTACCGAGCTTTTCGTAATCGCCGTGGCACTGCATGCACTGTGCCTTGGTCACATAACCGTTTGTGCTCTTAGGCCATGCCGGACCGTGTCGTTCGCCGAGAGTCTTATCTGCAGCAACGGCAGAGAAAGAAACAGCCATACCGAGAACAAAAGATGCGCTGGCAATCAATAATTTCTTCATGATTTTCTCCTCCATTACTTAGCGACATTGGCGCGTTCTGCCATTTCACGGCCTGCAATGCGTCCGAAGACAGCTGCAGCACCGAGCTGAGCACCGCCTGCGTAGTTAAAGAAGAAAATACCGCCGTTAGAGTTGCCGACTGCGTAAAGACCCGGAATCGAGCCGCCGTCAAGCTTCTGAACTTCAGCCTTGGTATTGATGAGCGGACCGCCGAATGTTGCAGTCATGCCGCCCTGAAGCGGAACTGCATAGAACGGAGTCTTCACGATAGGATGCGGCTTCTTGTAGGTGCACGGAGGATTCATCTCCTCGAGCTTATTGTCCTTAAGAGCCTGGTTGTACTGATCAACAGCCTTCTTGACGCGATCTGCAGGAAGATTGACCTGCTTGCAGAGCTCTTCGATCGTATCGGCCTTGCCGTACGGGCTGTTGAGACGATCGTACTTGGCAATTACCTTATCGATTACAGAGCAGTCGGCGTCAACAATAGCGTAAGCACGGTTGTCGAGCGTTCTCTGAGCAGTTGTACGGGCCTTGACCACATAGGTGTTGTTTTCGTCCATGTAACGGCGACCGTCGGTACCGACCTGGATACCGTAACCGGAATTAAGAACGTCGGCCGGATTCACATGTGTTTCACCGACAATCGGACCGCTGTGGAACTGGTCCATATTGACGAACTTCGCATAGAGCGGCATGCAAAGCGAAATGTTTTCACCTGTGGTGGACTTGGAACCGCGAAGAACCATACGGGTAGCCCAGCCGCCGATATAACGGTCGACCATTTCGGGGTTGGCGGAGAAGCCGCCTGTAGCGATTGCTACACCGCCCTTGGAAAGATACTTTTCTGTACCTTCCGGAGTCTGAATCTTCACGCCTGTCACTTCCTGCTTGTCGTTATGCAGGAGCTCGACAGCCTTATGCTGATATCGGACTTCAACGCCGACCTTAGCGGCCTTGGCAAGCAAATCCTGAACGAGCTGACCGCCGCCGGTCATACCCGGAGTCTTTCCCTGAACACGGCAGGTTCTGCCGAGACGAGGATACGGCATCGGCTTGATCTTGCCGAACTTAACGTCGCATTCGGCTTCGAGCCAGTCGATAGCAGCGGAAATATTGTCTGTGTAGGTACGGTTTAAAGCCTTGTCGCCCATCTGCTTGGATACATCCATCATCATGGCGTAGAAAGCATCGGCAGTATCTTCGATACCCTGCTCTTTCTGATGACGTGTGCCCCAGCCGCAAACGGAACCGAGCGCATAAATAGCGTTTCCGTCAGGACGGTCGCGCTTTTCAAATACGACTACTTTCTTAGCGCCGTTTTCTTTAGCTGTAATGGCGGTAACCAAGCCGGCAGGACCGGCACCGAGTACGATGACATCGTAAACACCGTTGATACCGTCTGCCGCAGCTTCGCTTCCCTTTGCGAAGGCTACAGAAGATGCACCGGCAGCCAACGTACCGACGAGGGAAGTTTTGATCAATCCCCGACGACTCATGTTCTGCGTCATTTTTTTAATCTCCTTGTTATAAAAATTACAAAACAAAGACCGGTTGTGAGTAGGCCGGTCCCTATTTCTATGAACGGGCGAATTGTTGTGTTATGACGCCCTTCCCCATAGATCTCGAATTTCTATTCGGGAGATTTTATAACCTCCCCTTTACAAAAGCTAGTTTCACTATAAGAAATGCACTCAGATTTGAGCCACAGACGTCTATTTCAGAGAACTCACCTTTGCTGTCAGTTCGGCAAGACGAATCGCAACCTCCGCAGATTTCACAAGCGACGGAACCGGCAGACATTCATAAATGCCGTGGAAGTTCAGTCCGCCCGCAAAGATATTCGGACACGGCAAACCGCGTGCAGAAAGAGCCGCTCCGTCGGTTCCGCCTCTGATCGGTTCTTCGCGCGGCTCAATACCCGTGTCACGATAAGCCGTGCGGACAATCTCGAGAACCTTCGGAGTCCGATCGATATAGCCGCGCATATTGCGATAACTGTCTTCAATCTTCATAGTGAAGCCGGCCTTCGGGTACTTCTGCTGCATCTTACGAAGAACATCCTCCAATAAAGACTTCTTCTGCTCAAACAGTTTGTCATCGTGATCACGGATCAAAATCGAAATCTCCGCCTCAGTTACCGATCCCGAAATATGATGCGGATGAAGGAATCCTTCTCTTCCCGAAGTGCATTCCGGCGATATCTCTGCGGGCAGATGATCAATAAATTCAGCCGCACAGCGTACGGCGTTGATCATCTTGTCTTTGGCATACCCCGGATGTACACCGATCCCTTGAATCGATACCGTTGCACTCGCCGCATTGAAATTTTCAAATTCCAGACCGCCCAATTCTCCGCCGTCAAAGGTATAAGCGTACTGAGCGCCGAACTCGTTTAAATCAAAGTTCTCTGTTCCGCGTCCGACTTCTTCGTCCGGCGTAAATGCGATACAAAGTTTGGCATGAGGTACTTCCGGATGATGCTTAATGAAAGCGACCATCTCCATCACTGCGGCAATACCGGCCTTATCATCAGCACCGAGCAGAGTCGTACCGTCCGTGAAAATAACTTCCTGCCCTTCGTACTTCAAAATTTCCGGAAATTGCTCGGCCGAAAACACTATGCCGAGCTCTTCATTCAAAACAACATTGCCACCCTCGTAGAGAATGACCTTCGGCTTGACCGAGGCACCCGAAGCATCGGGAGAAGTATCCATATGAGCAATAAATCCGATTGCAGGGGCATTTTCGCAACCTTCTGTTGCCGCAATCGAGGCATACACCACACCGCCCGAACCGATTCGAGCATCTTCAATACCGAATTCTTTCAATTCTTCGAGAAGCATTTCGGCAAGTACAAGCTGCTTTGCGGTAGAGGGAGCAACTTCCGAAGTATCGGAGCTTTGTGTATCAAGGGAAACGTATCGAAGAAAACGTTCGGTAATTCGGTTTTCAGCTTCATTCATGGAAAATCTCCTGCAAACGAAAAACGGCAGCGCATGACACCCTCAGGCATCACAACACCGCCGACCGATGCATGTCTCTTTAAAAAGGTACAGGGGTTTTGCGAGGCTTGCGGCATCCGAGTACGTCCGGTGTCAGATCACGCCAGGCGTAAACCGCACCGCCGAATTCTCCGGCAAATTTTTCTGCCGCCTCTTTTGTTTTAAACGGTGCGACGGACTTACCCATCGTAGCCCGCTTTGCGGAGCCAACCACGACATAGGCATCTTTAAGGGAAATAAATTCTTTATCGGAAGGTGCGGTCCAATCAACCGCTTCTGTATTGTGGCCGAGTACGTCGGAAACATTGTGTTTATCTCGGGAAAGATATGCGCATGTCATGCACTTAACCGAACAAAAACTGTGGATCACTCCGTCCTTGGTAACAATCTGCCCCTTAGGTCCGGGGTACTTCGACACAATCATGTTGCAGGCGAAACATTCTTCGCTCGGAGTAATCGCTCTGCCGATATCCTGTGCACTGACCGGCATTACTACAGAGAAGAATAAAACGGAGGCGAGGAATTTGTACATGAGCTGCTCCTTTGCGGTTGACCCAACTCATTGTACCGAGAGACGACTGTGGAAAAAACAAAAGGCAGTCACCTCTTTGGATGACTGCCTTTCCCCACATTAAGTGGGGTACGAGATGGGACTCGAACCCACGACAACTGGAATCACAATCCAGGACTCTACCAACTGAGCTACTCGTACCACTAAAATCTTTCTGGCCTGCCCGACAGGATTCGAACCTGTGACCCTCGGCTTAGAAGGCCGATGCTCTATCCAACTGAGCTACGGGCAGGTAATTCATCTGCGAACAGAAACTTTGGGATGCATTTGCTTGGTCGGGGTGGAGAGATTTGAACTCCCGACCCTCTGCTCCCAAAGCAGGTGCGCTACCGGGCTGCGCTACACCCCGAGAGACGAAAATATAACACGGCTATTTTTTTTGTGCAAGCGAAAAACGAAAATTTTTGAATTTTTCTTAAATTTATTCCGAAATTCGCTCTACACGGGTCATCGGAAGCTGAATTCTGAAGGTAGAACCCTCACCTAATTTCGATTCAATCTTCAGCTGGGCCTGATGACGGAAGAGAACATGTTTGACGATCGCCAAACCGAGACCGGTACCGCCCGTTTCGCGCGAACGGGACTTATCGACTCGATAGAAGCGCTCGGTAACGCGCGGGATATCTTCCGGAGCGATACCGATACCGTTGTCGGTAACATCCACATGACCGCCCTCTTTATCTATCGTCCAACTCACATGAATCTTGCCTCCGTCCGGTGTGTAGCGTACGGCATTGGTCACCAGGTTGGTAATCGCACTGCGCATTTCCTTCGGATCGCAGAGCATGTAGGAAGGATCAACATGATCGACCGTGACGGTATGGCGTCCCTGAGAGAGACTGTTGCCGTCCTCGACAACTTTCTCCAGCAATTCCTGGGCATTTACACGAGTTTTGACTGCCGGAGCGGAATCTCTCTCCAATCTTGAGAGAGCCAGCAGATCATCCACCAGAGCTCCCATGCGCTCTGCCTGATCGGCCATCATCTTCCAATGAAGTTTTTCATCTTCATCGGCATCGGGCTTATCGCCCTGCAACTCAAGAAAACCTTTAATAACGGTGAGCGGTGTACGAAGCTCATGAGAAACATTAGCAACAAAGTCGCGTCGCATGCCGTCGACACGCATTGTTTCAGTAACGTCTCTGGAAACGACAATCCAATACTTCTTTCCTGCCGGGAATACATGCAGTTCGATCTTTCGTCCGTCCGACGGCTCCAAAATAATCGATTGTTCCCAATCACCGCCTTCCAGATAAGTCACAAACTCCGGTTCGTTATAAACCTCGGTCAATAACTTACCGATGTCCTGCACACCGTCCAATCCGAAATCTCGTTCGGCAGTCGGATTCAGCAACTCAATTTCCCAATGCTTGCGGACAAGAACCACGCCGTCAGGCAATGAATTAAGCGTCTGACGGAAACGCTGTTCTTTTTCGTGCAGTTTTACCGCATTCTTTTCTGTTTTCTTACGGGCCTTGTAAACCATCGCAAAAATACTTCCCCAAAGTCCCTCTACTTTCGGAAGCGGTGTCAGATTCGGCGACTCCAGCCAGCAGATAAAGATCTTGAAGTAGTACAGATGAAGAATGAAAAGCAGAAGGACGCCTGCCAGCGACACCGTCAGTCCTGCAGTCAGCCCCCAAATGCAGCCTGAAACAACTCCTACACCGAGTGCACAGACAACGGAGGTATAACCGTAGTGCAGAAATTTTTGGATCATAAGTTTCAGCTCGGTTCCGCAGCCCTATAGCCGAGACCGCGGACGGTTTCAATGAAGTTTTCTGCAGCGGTACCGGCCAAGTGTTTGCGAAGACGCAACATATGGACGTCGACCGTGCGCTCATCGATACAAGCTCCGTAACCCCATACCTTGTCGATTACCTGCTGACGGGAATAAACGCGGCCCGGATGGCTTGCAAACAGAGAAAGAATCTTGAATTCCACCACGGAAAGCTTGAGTTGGTCTTCTCCCACTCTGGCTTCAAAACGCTCGGAATCAATTGAAATATTGCCGCAGACAATCTTACTGTCTTTGTCGAGATCGCCGCCGTTGCGGCGCACAGCTGTACGGATACGGGCAACCAGTTCTCTCGGAGAGAACGGCTTGACGACATAGTCGTCGGCTCCTGCTTCCAGGCCGGCAACTTTATCGTCTTCCTGACCTTTGGCAGTCAGCATAATGACCGGAAGCGTCTTGGTTGCATCGGCCTTACGAAGCTGACGCAACCACTCCAAACCAGAACAGTCCGGAAGCATCCAGTCAAGCAACACCACATCCGGAAGCTTAGCTTCCAGAATGAGTCGGGCGTCGCTGACATTGCCGGCACGTGCCACCTCAAACCCGCTGGTGCGGCACGTGTAGGCAATCAATTCCTGAATGGCCGGTTCATCTTCTACGATAAGTACATTGATGCTCATAACAGATTTTTCTCAATTCACTTTGCGGGAATGAAGCATAAACGAGCCATATGACATTTAAATGACGTTATGCGGGAATTTTGGCGGCGATGCGCTCTGCAAGCGTCTTGGCCAATGCTCCGTCAGTTGCTTCAACCATAACGCGGATAAGCGGTTCGGTACCGGAAGCACGGATCAGCACACGGCCTTCTCGTCCGAGTTCAGCTTCGGCCTTGCGAACTTCTTCGGCAAGCGCTTCATCCTGTTTCCAGTCGTAGCCTTCGGCATATCGGCAGTTAATCAGCACCTGCGGCGTGAGTTCCAGATCCGAAATGTATTCGGCCAGTGTCTTACCGCTTCGCTTCAGAGCAGAAAGTACCTGCAAGCTGGTAACGATACCGTCGCCCGTTGTCTGCTTATCAAGCACGATAACGTGACCGGAACCTTCGCCGCCCAGCAGAATACCTTTTTCCTTCATGACTTCGAGTACATATCGGTCACCGACCTTGGCGCGGTAGAACGGAATGTTGAGATCATTGAAGCGCTTTTCGACGGCAAAGTTCGTCATAAGCGTACCGACCACACCGTCGAGACCTCTTCTGGCCATACGACAGCGTGCGATGAGGAACAGCAACTGATCGCCGTTGAACACCTGATTCTGGTCGGCCATGATGAGTCGGTCTGCATCACCGTCAAGAGCGATACCGAGATCGCAGCCCGCAGCCTTGACGCGCTCAGGCAGGGTTTCGGTATGAGTTGCACCGCAGCCTTCGTTGATATTGAATCCGTCGGGCTTGTTGCCGTCGGCAACCACTGTTGCGCCGAGTTCGTGATAGACATCAGGAGCGATGTGGTAAGCGGCACCGTTGGATGCGTCCACATAAAGCTTCATTCCCTTGAGGTCGACATCGGAAGAAATCGTACTCTTGCAGAACTCTGTATAACGGCCGGCAGCATCGTCGAGACGCTTGGCTTTACCGAGCTTGGAGCTGTCTACGCACTCGTAACCGCGGTCCATTTCGGCTTCGATCTCTTCTTCAACTTCATCGGGCAGCTTCGTGCCGTGAGCAGAGAAGAACTTGATGCCGTTATCATGGAACGGATTGTGGGAAGCAGAAATCACAACACCTGCGGTAAGACGCAGAGCGCGTGTCAAATAAGCTACGCCCGGAGTAGGAAGCGGACCGCCGAGAACAACATTAACGCCGGCGCTCAGAAAGCCAGCCTGCAGAGCAGCTTCAAGCATATAACCGGAAACACGGGTATCTTTACCGATAAAAACCGTGACTTCGTCATCACCGGCATTGCGCTTGAAAACACGGCCTGCAGCCTGTGCGAGCAACAGTGCAAATTCCGGTGTAATCGGATTCTTACCGACAAAACCTCTGACACCGTCGGTTCCGAAATATTTACGGCTCATTTATTAAATCTCCTTGTAGTGTTCTGTGCTCTGCCAAATGCGTATGCCCTGGATCGTGGCAGCCACATCGTGAACACGTAATATCTGTGCACCGCGCTTTGCGGCAAGCAGATGAGCTACTACGGATGGTATCACCCGTTCCTTAGGGTCCGATAGCCCCGTTACAGCTCCCAGACTGGATTTACGGCTCATTCCGTAGAGCACCGGGTAGCCGGTAGCTACAAATTCTTCTGTACGGGCAAGCAGTTCGAAATTCTGCGAAACCGTTTTACCGAAACCGAATCCGGGATCGATGCAAATACGTTCTTTGGCAACACCGAGCGCTTCAAGCGCACGGGCTTCATCGGTCAAGAACCCGAGCACTTCGCCCATCAGATCTTCATACTTCGGGGCATTCTGCATGGTGCGGGGCTGTCCCTGCATATGCATGATGCAAACACCGCAGTCCGTTTCGGCCACTGCCTCTCTGGCACCGGCTTCGCGCAAACCGTTAATATCGTTGATGATGACGGCTCCTGCTCGAGCAGCTTCTCTCATTACTGCGGGCTTGGTGGTGTCCACTGAAAGCGGCAGACCGCAATCCCTCAGAGCCTCAACCACAGGAATCACGCGTTCGAGTTCTACTTCAAGCGGCACAGCTTCGCTGCCCGGTCTTGTCGATTCACCGCCGATATCCAAAATATCGGCACCCTCTGCCTTAAGCTGCATCGCATGTTCGACCGCTCTCTCATGCGTTGCCCAAAGACCGCCGTCACTGAAGGAATCAGGCGTTACATTAACGATGCCCATAATCTTCGGCTGAGTTAAATCGATATCGAAGGCACCGCACTTCCAAACTTTTGCTGCTGTCATGCTTATTTAACTCCGAGAGCTGCGAGAACATCGTCCTTCAATACGGCCTGAGTGCGCGTATTGCGCCAGACACCCTGTTCGTCTGCGTCATAGCGGAAACCGCCTAAGGGGCCGGCAAGCCAAATCTGATGCATTGCTTCCTGAATATTCAGGACCAGTCTGACCCCTTCTTCGCTTTCAATAGATAAAATATGACCTTCTTCGAGGATATCTAAATCGGGATCGAGTTCTTCCAACTCACCTGAAAGGCGGTCGAATGTTTTCCCTGCCAACTCGAGAAATTCACTATCTGTCATGTTAGGTTTAATCATTATGTTGAAACGTACGGTCATTTTATTCTTTCCTTGTCTCTTCTTGTTTCTGACAGGATGCGGCATTAAAGGCGAACTCTATCTGCCGGACGATCCCACCAACGCTTATCTGAGCCGTATCGAGAAGTCCATCGATGAGATGAGACAGCAGGCTACGGGTTCCGAACCTGCCGAAAAAGACACGATTGCCTACGAATCTGAAAAATAACTGTGATGTATCGGCTCAGCGGTTCGTCCGCCGCAGTCCGATCCATCCGAAATCACTTTGAACAACATGAATCTGAATCTCCCTTCCGATGAAGCCTTCCACTGGGAAGGCCGCACGCTTTTCTGCGAAGGCGTCAATCTCGAACAGGCCGCCGAACAGTTCGGCACACCGCTTTATGTCTACTCCCGCAAGGCTATTGAAAATGCCTTCCGCAGCTACAGCGATGCGCTCGAAGGCATTCCGCACCTGATGTGTTATGCGCTCAAGGCAAACTCCAATCTTGCCGTAATCAACCTGCTCGCCCGCCTCGGCGCAGGCTTCGATATCGTCTCGGGCGGCGAACTTGCACGCGTCAAAGCAGCCGGCGGCGATACACGCAAAGTCATTTTCTCCGGTGTCGGCAAAACCCGCCGCGACATCGCTGATGCTCTTGAAGCCGACATCTACTGCTTCAACATCGAATCAATCCCCGAGCTCGACCGCATCGTAGAAGTAGCCCGTGACACAGGCAAACAGGCCCGCATCTCGCTTCGCGTCAATCCGAACGTTGATGCCAAGACTCATCCGTACATTTCCACCGGTCTGAAAAAGAATAAGTTCGGTGTAGCCTACGAGCAGGCTCTCGGTCTCTACGAACGCGCCGCCGAGTTCCCCGAACAGATCAAGATCACCGGTATCGACTGCCATATCGGCTCTCAGCTCACCGACATCACTCCGTTCTTCGACGCATGCCACAAGCTCATCGATCTGATGAACGCCATGCGCGAAAAGGGCATCGAACTTGAACACATCGACTTCGGCGGCGGCCTCGGCATCCGCTACGACGATGAAACACCTCCGCACGCTTCCGAGCTCGTCAGCGGTCTTCGTAAGATCTTGGTAGACAACGGCTACGGCAATCTCGAGATGATTTTCGAAGCCGGTCGATCCATGGTCGGCAACGCAGGTGCTCTTATCGCCAATGTTGAGTACCTCAAGCGCGGTGAAGTCAAAAACTTCTGCATCGTCGATACTGCAATGAACGATCTGATCCGCCCGACGCTCTATCAGGCATGGATGCAGGTGGTTCCCGTTACAGTCAGAGAAGGTGAAGAAGCTGTTTGGGATATCGTCGGTCCAGTTTGTGAAAGCGGTGACTGGCTCGCCCAAGACAGAAGCCTCAATGTTCAGCCCGGCGACAAGATCGCAGTTTTGAGCGCTGGTGCCTACGGTATGAGCATGGCTTCCAACTACAACACCCGCTGCCGCCCGGCAGAAATTATGGTCGACGGCGATGAGATTCACCTCATCCGCCCGAGAGAGTCCTATTCGGACCTCTACGCCACAGAGTGCATTCTTCCGTAATTTAAAAACTAAATGTAACAGTAAGTCCTCTTCGTAAAAATGGACATTTTTCATGGCACAATGGGTAATCGTTGTGTTTTTAAATTCCATTGAAGAGGACTCCATGCACATCGAGAACGAAATCAAGCTTGATTTCAAAGACGTTTTGATCCGTCCGAAGCGTTCCACGCTGTCCAGCCGATCCAAAGTTGATTTGCTGAGATCTTTCACTTTCCGCAACAGCGGTGTCGATTACGTTGGCATTCCGGTTATCTCCGCCAACATGGATACAACAGGTACATTCGAAATGGCCGAAGCTCTCGGCAAGCACGATATGTCCGTTGCTCTGCACAAGCACTACGATGCTCAGCAGTACATCGACTTCTTCTCTGCTCTCGAAAACAAGAGCAGCGCTTTCTACTCTCTCGGTATCGGCGAAGCCGACCTGAAGAAGTTCCAGGAAGTCATGAAGGCCGCTCCGGGCTCTATCCGCTACCTCTGCATCGACGTTGCCAACGGCTACACAGAAGCATTTGTCGACTTCGTCAAGAAGATGCGCAGCGACTACCCGAATCTCGTCATCATGGCCGGTAACGTTGTTACAGGCGACATGACCGAAGAACTCATCCTTGCCGGCGCTGACATCGTCAAGGTCGGTATCGGTCCGGGCTCTGTCTGCACTACACGTAAGATGACAGGTGTCGGTTATCCGCAACTCTCCGCCATCATCGAATGTGCCGACGCAGCACACGGTCTCGGCGGTCACATCTGTGCTGACGGCGGCTGCACACGCCCCGGCGACGTTGCCAAGGCATTCGGTGCCGGTGCTGACTTCGTTATGCTCGGCGGTATGTTTGCCGGTCACGAAGAATGCGGCGGCGAAGTTATCGAAAAGGACGGCCAGAAGTTCCGTGCTTTCTACGGTATGAGCAGCAAGTCCGCTATGGACAAGTATGCCGGCGGCGTTGCCAAGTACCGTGCTGCCGAAGGTAAGACTGTTCATATTCCGGACCGCGGCCCGGTTGAAAACACCGTCCAGGACATCCTCGGCGGCGTTCGCTCTGCCTGCACCTACGTCGGTGCCAAGCGCCTCAGAGAGCTTACAAAGCGCACAACTTTCGTTCGTGTGACTCAGCAGCTCAACGAAGTTTTCGGTAAGTCGTAATCCGACTTAATCCGTAAGCGTTATGCGGGCGGTTTACCGCCCGCATGCACCGCCTGAAAGTTCCGAGCATAGAGACTTCAATCGGTATACAATTCGCCACGAAACACTCGATATTTCAATATCGTTCGGTGGCTTAAAACACAATCTGCGGACACACCGCACCAATGCCACTATCCGCCTTTCGGCGGTTTTTGTTTATCTGTAAACCGCCGAAATTTTTCAAACCCCTTTCTCGGGATTTGCGATGTCAGCACTTTTTGATTCAGCCAAGTTCACTATGTCTGTTGCCGAGCTCGACGGCCTGCCGACAGATAATCTTCCTGAAATTGCGTTTGCCGGCCGCTCCAATGCAGGCAAATCTACATCGATCAACGTCATCACACGTCAGACCCGTCTTGCTTTCTCTTCTAAGACTCCCGGCAGAACTCAGCTTCTGAACTTCTTCCAGCTCTCCAAGAAGATCGGTCCGGGTCAGAGAGAAGCCGTCGGCAATCTCGTCGACCTTCCGGGTTACGGCTTTGCTAAGGCAGCCCCCTCGGTTCGTGCCACCTGGGAAAATCTGGTCGGCGGCTATGTTGCCACCAGCCCCAATCTCAAAGGCATCGTGCTTGTTATGGACGCCCGCCGCCCCTTCATGCCGGCCGACGAATTCGTACTCGACTTCCTCGCCGACAGAGAAGACATCAAACTGCTCTTCCTTCTGAACAAGGCCGACCAGCTCGGTACGATGGAAAAACGTCAGGCGCTGCGCCTTACTGAAGAACGTTGCAAGGAATACGGCGGCCGCGCCACCTGCCAGCTCTTCTCCGGTCTCAAGCGCACCGGCGTTGAAGAATTGCAGGCCACTCTTGCCGGCTGGCTCGGTCAGGAACCTTAATCTCGGGTTCATCCTGCCGTTTTAGGATACGAATACTTTTTGATATAGGACTTACCATGCAGATTCAAGGCAAATTTCCTTCCGTGCGTATGCGCCGCATGCGCCGCGATGACTTCTCCCGCCGTCTGATGCGCGAAAACAAGCTTTCCGTCGACGACCTGATCTATCCGGTTTTCGTTACCGAAGGTACAAATGTACGCATCCCCGTGCCCTCCATGCCCGGCGTAGAACGTCTTTCCCCGGACCTTCTTATGAAGGTTGCCGAAGAATGCGTTGAACTCGGTATTCCTGTCATCGCTCTCTTCCCGAGCATCGAAGATCACCTGAAGACTCCCGACGGCCGCGAAGCTGCCAACCCCGACGGTCTGATTCCGCGCGTTGTCCGAGCTCTCAAGGAACGCTTCCCGGAACTCGGCGTTATGACTGACGTTGCGCTCGACCCCTACACGACACACGGTCAGGACGGTCTGATCGATGAAACCGGCTACATCCTCAACGACGAAACTATTGAAATGCTCGTCCGTCAGATGCTTGCTCACGCAGAAGCCGGCGCCGACATCGTTGCTCCGTCCGACATGATGGACGGCCGCATCGGCATCATTCGCGACACTCTCGAAGAAAAGGGACTGATTCACACACGAATCATGGCTTATTCTGCCAAGTACGCTTCCTGCTTCTACGGTCCGTTCCGCGACGCTGTCGGTTCCTCTTCGAACCTCGGTCGCTCCAACAAGGCTGTTTATCAGCAGGATCCGGCAAACAGCGACGAAGCCCTCTGGGAAGTCGGTTATGACATCGCAGAAGGCGCCGACATGGTTATGGTCAAGCCCGGTATGCCGTACCTCGACGTTCTTTGGCGCGTCAAAGAAGAATTCAAGAAGCCGACTTATGCCTATCAGGTCAGCGGCGAATACGCCATGCTTTGCGCAGCCATCCAGAACGGCTGGCTTGATGAAAAGAAGGCCATCATGGAATCTCTGCTCTGCTTCAAGCGTGCAGGTGCCGACGGTATTCTGACCTATTTCGCCCCTCAGGCAGCCCGCTGGCTTGCCGAAGAAGGTCGCAAGTAAAAAGATACCACCTGAGAGGCGAAAGCCTCTCAGAGACGCTCTATAGCGGTCTAAAAATAAAAGCCCGTTCTTGAAAGAGTTCAAGAACGGGCTTTTGTTTTGTCTGTCAGATCTCGTTTTCGGAGACGTATCCGAATTCGTGATCCATAAATTCCCGAATTTTTCGGCCGTCACGTTTCGTAGGACGACCTCTGACGCCGGCTCCCGGCATCGGCATCAGTTTGCTGTTTTCGCGAATACGTTCTCTCTGACTGCGGCTCTCTTCGGTTTCTTCATAGAGCGTCTGAGCAACCGTCGCACTGCCTCTTTTTCCGGACAATGCCTTTACCACAACGATAAAACGTTCCTGACCGCGGATAATTTCCAGTGTCTCGCCGATTTTGACGTCCTTACTCGGCTTAAGACGCACGCCTTGCATACGGACTCGACCGAGTTCGATATTGTCCTGTGCAAGCGTTCTGGTCTTATAGAAACGGGCTGCCCAAAGCCACTTGTCCAAACGTACGCTCTCTGTTGATTCGATTGCCATAGTCTTTCGCGATTCGTTAAACGTTTTCTTGCGGTACTTATGACAAAGCCCGCACACAAGGTGCGGGCTTTGCTAGAAACTGATCAGGAAGATCGGGCTAATTAGGCCTTAACTTCTTCTGCAGCAACTTCAGTCTTCGGTTCAGTGTGCTGAACGAGTTCGACGAAAGCCATCGGAGCATTGTCGCCGACGCGGAAGCCGCACTTGAGGATGCGAGTGTAGCCGCCGTTACGTTCCTTGAACATCGGGCCGATTTCGTTGAAGAGCTTGACGACCATTTCGCGGTCACGCAAACGGTTGAAAGCGAGACGCTTGTTAGCAACTGTCGGGTTCTTGGCAAGTGTGATCATCGGTTCGACAACACGGCGAAGTTCCTTAGCCTTCGGGAGAGTTGTCTTGATGGCTTCATGACGAAGCAGAGAGTTCATCATGTTGCGGAGCATTGCCAGACGGTGGGCAGATGTACGGTTGAGTTTGCGAAGTCCGTGATTGTGACGCATTTTAAATTTCCTTAAAAATATCTAGTTAGGGTGCCCTTTGGGCATCTCCCGTCTCTTCTATCCCAGAAAAACTGAGCGGGCGGGTTAGGGAGAAAGTCGCGATTGTATAACTTTCTCCCACATCTATCAACTACTTAGCTGACAAACGTATTAGTGATCAAGACCGGCAGGAGGCCAGTTTTCCAGCTTCATGCCAAGAGTCAGACCGTGAGCACCGAGCACTTCCTTGATCTCGTTAAGAGACTTACGGCCGAGGTTCGGAGTCTTAAGAAGTTCGTTTTCGGTTCTCTGGATAAGATCGCCGATGTAGTAAATGTTTTCAGCCTTCAGGCAGTTGGCGGAACGAACTGTGAGTTCGAGATCGTCAACCGGACGACGGAGGATCGGGTCAACCGGGGGCTGCGGTTTCGGCTGTGCCGGAGCAGCGAAGCCGGCAACGCCAGCCTGAGCAACCGGAGCAGCTGCAACCGGTTCAGTACCGATAGTAGCGATGCCGCCGAAGACGGAAAGCTGATCCTGGAGAATGTGAGCTGCCTGACGCAGAGCTTCTTCAGGAAGAATGGAGCCGTTAGTGTCGATCGTCATAACGAGCTTATCGAGGTCGGTACGCTGTTCGACACGAGCGTTTTCGACGCGGTAAGCAACGCGGAGAATCGGGGAGAAGGAAGCGTCCATGATGATGCGGCCAAGGGTGCTCTTGCTGTAGTCATCCTTGAGAGCACGCATATCACCGGGCTGATAGCCTCTGCCCTTTTCGATCTTAATCTGCATATCGAGCTTGCCACCGGAGAGGTTAGCAATCACGTGATCCGGGTTAAGAATGGTGACGTCGTGCGGCAGTTCGAAGTCGTGAGCTGTAACGACGCCCTGACCTTCCTTACGGAGAGTAACAGTAACTTCGTCACGGTTTTCGAGCTTGAAGATAACGCCCTTAACATTCAGAAGAATGTCAACTACGTCTTCCTTAACGCCGTCGATCTGGCTGTATTCGTGAACAACACCGGCGATCTGAGCTTCTGTCGGAGCGAAACCGATCATGGAGCTGAGAAGAACGCGGCGGAGTGCATTACCGAGAGTGTGAGCGTAACCGGTTTCAAACGGTTCCATTGTCACAGTTGCGGAATACGGATTACCTTCGGCAGTTTCGACATCGATACTGCGCGGTTTCAGCAGATTATTAACAGACATGAATTATCCTTTTTACAATACCCTCGGTTCGTTACACCGATAAGGCTGCCAGGATTAGCGGGGCTTAGATACGAAGAGACGATCCTGCCCCGGGGAGAGGATCGTTCTTGTGATACTGCGCTTAGGCGGCGCACTACACCGCCTAAGTTTACTGCAAATTAGCGAGAGTACAATTCGACAATCAGAGATTCGTTGACGTCCGGACAGATTTCGTCGCGGGCAGGAACGTTCTTGAATGTGCCTTCGAGTTTTTTGGAGTCAACTGCAACCCAAGCCGGAAGACCGATGGATTCGGCCTGCTTCAGGCTTTCAGCGATGCGAACCTGCTTCTTAGCCTTTTCGCGGATAGCGATAACGTCGCCAGCCTTAACCTGGTAGGAAGGAATGTTGACCTTATTGCCGTTTACGCTGATAGCGCAGTGGCTGACGAGCTGACGAGCTTCAGCACGTGTGGAGCCGAAACCCATGCGGTATACGACATTGTCCAGACGGCATTCGAGGAGCTCAAGCAGCTTTTCGCCAGTGTTGCCACGCATCTTAGCTGCCTTGGCAAAGTAGAGGCGGAACTGACGTTCGAGAACGCCATATGTACGCTTAACTTTCTGCTTTTCGCGAAGCTGATGACCGTAGTCAGAGAGACGGGCACCGGAAGTGCGACCGTGCTGACCAGGTGCTGTTTCATGCTTGCACTTGGAATCGAAAGAGCGGGTAGAGCTCTTAAGATTCAGATCGACGCCTTCACGGCGTGCGAGCTTTTCTTTAGGTCCGATATAACGAGCCATTTGTTTCTCTTATCCTGTGGTTTTCCACATTCAGTTCAAAGGTTTGAACCAATAAACGCGGGAAAATATTAATTAAACGCGACGACGCTTAGAGGGGCGAACACCGTTATGCGGAACCGGTGTAACGTCCTGGATAGACGTGACGCGAATACCGAGAGCATTCAGAGCGCGGACGCTAGATTCACGGCCAGGTCCCGGTCCCATGATGCGGACTTCGACGTTCTTGAGGCCGTATTCCTGAGCAATCTTACCAGCCTGTTCAGCAGCAACCTGTGCAGCGAAGGGAGTGGACTTACGAGAGCCCTTGAAACCCTGAGCACCGGCGCTGGAAGCAGCGATGGCATTACCCTGGCGGTCGGTAATTGTGATGATTGTGTTGTTGGAAGAAGCGTGAACGTGGGCGATACCTTCGTTAACAACCTTCTTTACTTTTCTGCGGGAACGCTGAGCAGCGATCTGCTGAGCGCTAGGAATCTTTCCTGCCATAGTAGTCCTCTACCTTACTTCTTGAGCGCTACACCAGCCTTCTTCGGGCCCTTGCGGGTACGAGCGTTGGTGCGTGTGCGCTGACCACGAACCGGCAGACCGCGGCGATGACGCATGCCACGATATGTGCCCAAGTCGATAAGGCGCTTAATAGATAATTGAACTTCACGACGGAGGTCGCCTTCAACAGTGAACTTGGCAACAGCCTCACGGATGAGTTCAAGTTCAGCATCAGTTAAGTCTTTGACCTTCTTAGTCGTTTCAACACCGACCGTTTCAAGGATTTCACGAGCACGGGGACGACCAATACCATAAATGGCAGTCAGACCGATGACAGCGTGCTGATTCGGCGGAATGTTAATACCGGCGATACGAGCCATTATTTACCTCTTTAGCCTTGGCGCTGCTTGTGGCGGGGATCTGCACAGATCACACGGACCACGCCCTTGCGCTTGATGATTTTGCACTTACGGCACATTTTCTTGACCGAAGCGTTTACTTTCATAGTTATCTCCAAAAGTGCACAAAACGCCTCGCTGACGTCTTGCACAGAACCAGCTTTGCATTTTGTAGTGCAAAACACAAAGCATAACTTCAGGGTGCGTGATTATATCTAATCACGCACCGCGAAGCAAATCAGATTTGTTGCTAATTTTTTAACGGGGCAAAGAACCCGGTCCGAAGCCCTTGAAATTGGTCTTCTTCAGCAACGATTCATACTGATGGCTCATCAGATAAGCCTGTACCTGGCTCATGAAGTCCATTGTAACAACTACGACGATCAGCAGAGATGTGCCGCCGAAGTAGAACGGGACGTTAAAGCGCAGATTCAGGAATTCCGGAACCAAGCAGACAAATACAAGATAGAAGGAACCCGCCAAAGTCAGACGAAGCAGAACACGGTCGATATAACGAGATGTCTGTTCGCCAGGACGGATGCCCGGTACGAATGCACCACTCTTCTTCAGGTTTTCTGCTGTTTCACGCGGATTGAAAACCAATGCCGTGTAGAAGTAAGCAAAGAACACGATGAGTGCTGCGTAAAGCAGTGTATATAACGGCTGACCGGGGGACAGAGAAGCCGCCAAGTCACGAAGCCATCTTGTTGAATCTCCGCTGGTGAACCAGCCTGCGAGAGTTGCAGGGAACAGGATCAGGGAAGATGCAAAAATCGGCGGGATGACATTGGCCATATTGATCTTGAGCGGGAGATAAGAGCTCTGACCACCGTAGATCTTATTGCCAATCTGTCGCTTGGCATAGTTAACAGTAATGCGGCGCTGGCCTCTTTCGAAGAACACCACAAATGCTGTCACCAGAATCACCACTGCAATCACGAAGATTGAAGAAAGCGGGCTGATAGCGCCGGTAGAAACCAGCTGGAACAGACCGCTGACCGCTGCGGGAAGACCTGCAACGATACCGGCGAAAATGATGATGGAAATGCCGTTGCCAATACCGCGCTCGGTGATCTGTTCACCAAGCCACATCAGGAACATCGTACCTGTAACCAGGGAAATAACGCAGACACCGCGGAAGAAAAGACCCGGATCGATAACGAGTCCAGGCTGAGATTCCAGAGCGACTGCAATACCGAGAGCCTGGAAGGCACCCAGCAGCAATGTTCCGTAACGGGTGTATTGGGTGATCTTGCGACGGCCAGATTCACCCTCTTTACGCAGTGCTTCCAGGCTCGGGAGAACGTAGGAAAGCATCTGCATGATAATCGATGCCGAAATGTACGGCATGATACCAAGAGCAAAGATGGAGAATCTGGAGAGGGCGCCACCTGAGAACATGTTGAACAGGCCCAGAATACCGCCCTTCTGCTGATTAAACAGCTCGCGCAAAGAATCAGGATCGATCCCGGGAACCGGAATATGTGTGCCTATACGAAATACAACGAGAGCCAGAACAAGGAAAATGAGACGACTGTAGAGATCGCCGTATTTGCCGCCGGCTTTCGGTTGAATATTCTTGGCCACGTTAGGTTCCTTTGGCTAAAAGTTAATTACTTTTCGGAATCGATTACGGTACCGCCAGCAGCTTCGATAGCAGCCTTGGCACCCTTTGTAACGCTCAGACCGCGAACAGTAACCTTTCTGGTGATTTCGCCAGAGAGGATAACGCGAGCAGCCTGGGAGTCGGATTTGATGACGTCAGCCTTGATCAGATCAGCCAGATTGATTTCATCCAGACCGAGCTTTTCAAGATCGCTGAGGCGAACTTCAGCCACGAACTCGTGAGTCCAAGAGGTGAAGCCACGCTTCGGCAGACGACGATGCATCGGCATCTGACCGCCTTCAAAACCAACCTTGTGGAAGCCGCCAGCACGGGACTTCTGACCCTTGTGGCCGCGGCCGGCTGTCTTACCCCAGCCGCTACCAACGCCACGACCGACGCGGTGAGCTGCGGACTTAGAGCCTTCTGCAGGTTGAATAGTATTAAGTTTCATGTCTAAACCCTCTTTACTCGGCACGAACCAGATAGCAAACTGTGTTGATCATGCCGCGTACAGCAGGCGTATCTTCCAGTTCACGAGTCTGACCGATCTTCTTCAGACCAAGACCAAGGACTGTAGCGCGATGAGCGGCCTTGCAGCCGATCGGGCTCTTAACCAAGGTAACCTTGACAGTTTTCTTACTCATTTGTCACTCTCCAACCAATTAGCCGATCAGTTCTTCGACTGTCTTGCCACGCTTAGCAGCAATTTCACTCGGAGTTCTGAGATTTTCGAGCGCATTCAGAGTAGCGCGAACCATGTTGTACGGATTGGAAGAACCGTGGGACTTAGCAACGATGTTACGGATGCCCATAACGTCGAAGATAGCACGCATCGGACCACCGGCGATCACACCAGTACCTTCCGGAGCCGGCATGAGGATAACGCGGGAAGCGCCGTGATGGCCTTCAACTGCGTGGAAGATTGTGCCATTCTTCAGAGGAATCTTTTCCATGCTGCGACGAGCCTGGTCCATAGCCTTCTGAACGGACACGGGAACTTCCTTGGACTTACCCTTGCCCATACCGATTCTGCCGTCGCCATCGCCAACAACAGTCAATGCAGCGAAACCGAGAATACGACCGCCCTTAACCACCTTAGTAACGCGGTTAACAGCAATCATCTTTTCGCGAATGCCGTCATCCTGTTCTACGTCAGCAGCGCCTTTAGCTTGTACTTTAGCCATTTCTGTTTTCCTTAGAACTTGAGACCGGCTTCGCGCGCAGCTTCAGCGAGAGCGCGTACACGGCCGTGGTAACGGTAGCCTGCGCGGTCGAAAGCACAGGTGTCAATGCCAGCAGCAAGAGCCTTTTCAGCAACACGCTTACCGATGATCTTAGCAGCGTTGACGTTGCCGCCCTTACCGCTTACACCAGCGAGTTCAGCGCGAACTTCAGCTTCAACTGTGGAAGCGGAGCACAGAACACGGCTGCCGTCAGCAGAGATAATCTGTGCATACATATGCACGTTGGTACGATGAACCGTCAGACGATTCACCTTTTCCATCTTGATGCGAGCACGCGTGGCACGCGCACGACGCAAACGATTTTGTTTCTTGTCGATCACTTTAAGCCTCCGCGATTACTTCTTCTTAGTTTCCTTGATGATCACAACTTCATCAGCATAGCGAACGCCCTTGCCCTTATAGGGTTCCGGAGCGCGGTAGCTGCGGATATCAGCTGCAACCTGGCCAACCATCTGCTTGTTGGCGCCGGAAATGATGATTTCTGTCTGGGACGGTGTTTCAACCTTGATGCCTTCGGGCATTTCGTGAACCACAGGGTGGCTGAAGCCGAGGTTAAGGTTGAGCTTTGTACCCTGAGCCTGGGCACGGTAGCCCACGCCGACCAGAGTCAACTTCTTGGAGAAGCCTGCGGAAACGCCAACAACCATGTTGTTAACGAGAGCACGCATTGTGCCGCTCATTGCGTTGGCTTCCTTAGATTCAGACTTAGCCTTGAAGGAAACTTCGTTGTTTTCGATCGTAACTTCAACGTCCTTGTGCATCGGGACGGAGAGTGTGCCCTTCGGGCCCTTAACAACGATAACGTTGTTTTCGATCTTAGCTTCAACGCCGCTTACGAGAGCGACGGGAACTTTAGCTACTCGAGACATTTTTCCTCCTGACTTAGGCAACGTAGCAGAGTACTTCGCCACCAATGCCGGCTTCACGAGCCTTACGATCAGTCATAACACCCTGCGGTGTGGAGACGATCGCAATGCCGAGGCCGTTCATGACCTGGGGGATAGTCTGACGATTCTTGTAAACTCGAAGACCGGGGCGGGAAACGCGTTCGATGCGTTCGATAACCGGACGGCCTGCGTAGTACTTCAGACCAATGTGAAGAACCGGCTTGCCTTCGTTAGCTTCAACGGTGTAACCGCTGATGTAGCCTTCATCTTCGAGAACCTTAGCAATAGCCACCTTCAGCTTAGAAGAAGGCATTGCAACTTCCGTCTTGTCGACGCTCTGACCGTTACGAATACGGGTCAGCATGTCGGCGATCGGATCACTCATACTCATTTTGCAATCTCCTCGCTTACCAGCTGGCCTTAGTCAGGCCGGGAATGTCACCGTGCATGGCTGCTTCGCGGATCTTAGTGCGGCACAGACCAAACTTGCGGAAGGTACCACGGGGACGACCCGTGACTTCACAGCGATTACGCTGACGGCAGGGGCTTGCATCGCGAGGCAGGGCCTGCAGAGCGATACGAGCGTCCATGCGTTCTTCCATAGAGCGGGTAGCATCGTTAATAACCGCCTTGAGAGCGGCACGTTTTGCTGCGAACTTCTGAGCGGTCTTTTCACGCTTGAGTTCGCGATTAATTAATGCGAGCTTTGCCAATTCGTCACCTGCTTAGTTACGGAACGGGAAATTGAAGGCAGCCAGGAGGGCCTTAGCTTCTTCATCCGTCTTAGCGGTTGTTGTAATGCTGATGTTCATACCGCGGATCTTATCGATCTTGTCGTATTCGATTTCCGGGAAGATGATCTGTTCTTTCAGACCGATGTTGTAGTTGCCACGGCCGTCGAAGGCGCGGGGGCTAACACCACGGAAGTCGCGAACACGCGGGAAAGCAATTGTGACGAGACGGTCAAGGAATTCGTACATACGTTCGCCGCGCAGAGTTACCATGCAGCCGATCGGCATGTTTTCACGAATCTTGAAGTTAGCAATAGCCTTACGTGTCTTAGTGACAACAGGCTTCTGACCGGCGATCTTAGTCATGTCTTCGACAGCATGATCAACCAGCTTCTTATCGCTAACAGCATCGCCAATACCCATGTTAAGGGTGATCTTGGTAATACGGGGCACCTGCATTACGGTCTTGTAACCGAACTGCTTTGTCAGTGCCGGTACCACTTCTTCGTGGTACTGCTTAGAAAAACGAGACATTGTTTAGTGCCCCCTTATGCCTTGGCGCCGACTTCGGCACCGTCACTCTTGAAGACGCGGACTTTCTTACCGTCCTTGATCTGAACGCCAACGCGGTCGCCCTTACCTGTCTTCGGGTTGAAGAGCATGACGTTGGAAGCGTCGATCGGGAGAGTCTTGTCCATAATGCCGCCAGCCATGCCGAGCATCGGGTTCGGCTTGACGTGCTTCTTAACGAGGTTGATGCCTTCAACGGTTACCTTGCCATTGTCGTGCACCTGAACCACAGTTCCCTTCTTGCCTTTATCACGGCCTGTGATGACGATAACTTCATCACCTTTGCGGATACGCTGCATTCTGTTCTCCTTACAGAACTTCCGGAGCCAGAGAAACGATCTTCATGAAACGTTCGGTACGCAGTTCACGCGTAACCGGTCCGAAGATACGTGTTCCGATCGGCTCAAGTTTGTTGTTAAGCAGGACAGCTGCATTACCATCGAAGCGGATGGAAGAACCATCAGGGCGACGAACACCCTTTGCAGTCCTGACGACTACGGCACTGTAGACTTCGCCTTTCTTGACGCGGCCACGGGGGGCTGCTTCTTTAACGGTTACCTTGATGATGTCGCCGATATTTGCATAACGACGCTTGGAACCGCCCAACACTTTAATACACTGCACTGAACGAGCACCGGTGTTGTCGGCGACGTCCAGATTGGATTGCATCTGAATCATGGTTTTAAATATTCCCAACTTATTCCGATTCCGGCCTTGTGCCCATCGGATAGTATTGGTCCCGTCCGGGAGAAGAGTTTCCTGTTCGATCTCGCAGATACCTGCGAGGTGCAGGTTGTTCAACCGAACCGGGAACCCCGAGAGTCCTTTGTTTTAAAAAAAAGCATTTAAAACAAAGAGGACCGCAAGTATATCCAGTATTTGGATAACTTGCAAGTCCTCTTGATTTTTTTACGTTTTGTGAATATTTATTAGATAATCACAGCACGTTCAATAACGCGGGAAACAGTCCAAGACTTTGTCTTAGAGATCGGGCGAGTTTCCTTGATTTCAACGATATCGCCGAGTTTCACGTCATTGGTTTCGTCATGAGCGTGGTACTTCTTGCTCTTGACTACGAACTTGCCGATCGGGTGCTTAACGCGGCGTTCGACCAGGACTGTAACAGTCTTGTCCATCTTAACGCTCGTAGCTTTGCCGACCAGAGTACGCTGCAGTTTTTCAGTAGTTTCTGTCATTTCGTGGCCGCCTTTTGAGCAAGGATCGTACGGATACGAGCGATGTCGCGACGTGTCTTGCGAATCTGGCTCGTATTGCTGAGCTGCTGATGAGACTTCTGAATACCCAGAGTGAATTGGGCCTTCAGGAGATCCTGCAGTTCTTTCTGAAGAGCTGCTTCATCCATAGCACGAAGTTCTTTGGCTTTCATCGGATATCTCCTTACTGACCAATCTGACGAGTAACGAAGATTGTCTTCAGCGGAAGCTTAGCCGCAGCAAGGCGGAAAGCTTCGCGAGCCAACTGTTCGTCAACACCGTCGAGTTCATAGACAACACGGCCCGGCTGAACCTGAGCCACCCAGTATTCCGGATTACCCTTACCGTTACCCATACGGACTTCAGCGGGCTTAGCAGAAATGGGCTTGTCCGGGAACACGCGGATCCATACGCGGCCACCACGCTTGATGTGACGTGTGATAGCACGACGTGCAGCTTCGATCTGACGAGCGGTAAGACGGCCGCGTTCAACGACCTTCAGACCGAATTCGCCGAAGGAAACCTTAGCGCCGCGCTGGGCCAGGCCATAGTTACGACCCTTCTGGTCCTTACGATATTTAGTTCTATTCGGCTGTAACATGCTTATTCTCCGTCCTTAGCAGCTTCAGCGGCAGCCTTGCGCGGAGCGCGAGTCTGCTGGCCTTCAGCGGATTTGCGGTTACGGCGATTCGGCTTGCCAGCAGGACGACGGTTGCGACGGTCTTCGCGTTCTGTAGCCGGAGCTTCAACAACAGCGTTGCCACCAACATTGTCACCCTTGTAGACCCAAACCTTAACACCGATCTTGCCGTATGTTGTCAGAGCTTCAGAGAAGCCGTAGTCAATGTCGGCACGAAGTGTGTGCAGGGGCACGCGACCTTCACGGTACCATTCTGTACGGGCGATTTCAGCACCGTTAAGACGGCCGGAGGACATGATCTTGATACCCTGAGCGCCAAGACGCATTGCGTTCTGCATAGCGCGCTTCATAGCGCGGCGGAACATGATGCGCTTTTCGAGCTGAGATGTGATGGAATCAGCAATCAGCTGAGCGTCAAGGTCCGGACGACGGATCTCTTCGATGTTCACGTGAACGGGAACACCCATGAGCTTCTGAAGTTCGCTCTTGAGCACTTCGATATCTTCACCCTTCTTACCGATAACAACACCGGGACGAGCGGAGTAGATAGTGATGCGAGCGTTCTTAGCCGGACGTTCGATGAGAATACGACCAACGGAAGCGTCCTTGAGCTTCTTGCCAAGGAATTCGCGAACCTTAAGGTCTTCTGCGAGATTACGGGCAAAGTCCTTGCCTGTAGCGTACCAACGGGATGTCCAGTCGTGCGTTACAGGAAGACGAAAGCCTGTCGGATTAATTTTCTGTCCCATGGGGTCACCTATTATTTCTTCGCGGGAGTGTCGCCGACTGTCACGAAGATGTGGCAAGTCTGCTTGCTGATACGAGCCCCACGACCCTTAGCTCTAGCGGAGAAACGACGCAGTGTTGTTGCCTTTTCTACGTAGATGGAAGTTACGCGAAGTTCATCGATGTCTGCACCGTCATTGTGTTCGGCATTGGCGATAGCAGATTCCAAAGCTTTGCGGATGATCCCGGCAGCCTTCTTCTGTGTGAAGGCAAGAATGTTCAGAGCCTTGTCAACGGGCTTGCCGCGAACAAGATCCGCAACCAAACGGCCCTTCTGGGCGGAGAGGCGAACGCCACGAACGATAGCTGTGGTTTCCATTATTTATTACCTCTTTGCTGCAGCTTTCTTATCAGCTGCATGGCCCTTAAACGTACGAGTCAGAGCGAACTCGCCAAGCTTGTGGCCAACCATGTTTTCATTAACAAACACCGGGACGTGCTGACGACCATTGTGGACAGCAATTGTCAGACCGATGAATTCAGGAAGAATCGTGGAGCGACGCGACCAAGTCTTGATAGGACGCTTATCGCGGCTGGACTGAGCAGCTTCGACCTTCTTGAGCAAGGTGCCGTCTACAAACGGTCCCTTCTTAAGCGAACGAGACATTCAGGCCTCCTTACTTACGATAGCGACGCGACACAATCATGTTGTCGGTACGCTTGTTGTTACGAGTACGATAACCCTTAGTGAGCTGACCCCAAGGTGTGACAGGAGCGCGACCTGTACCAGTGCGACCTTCACCACCACCGTGCGGGTGATCAACCGGGTTCATTACAACACCGCGAACGGTCGGACGAATACCGCGCCAACGCTTAGCACCGGCCTTACCGAGTTCACGAAGGCTGTTTTCTTCATTGCCGACTGTACCGATAGTTGCACGGCATTCGATGAGAATGCGGCGAACTTCACCAGAACGCAGACGAATCTGAGCGTAAGCGCCTTCACGAGCGAGCAGCTGAGCGAATGCACCAGCGGCACGAACGAGCTGAGCACCCTTGCCCGGCTGCATTTCGATGCAGTGGATTGTGCTACCAACCGGAATGTTTCTGAGCGGGAGGCAGTTACCGACCTTGATCGGAGCTTCCTGACCGTTCATGATTTCGTCGCCGGCCTTCATGCCCTTCGGAGCGATGATGTAACGGCGTTCACCGTCCTTGTAAAGAACAAGAGCGATGTTAGCGGAGCGGTTCGGATCGTACTCGATGCGTTCAACAATAGCGGGGATACCGTCCTTGTTACGCTTGAAGTCGATGATACGATAGTGCTGCTTGTGGCCGCCACCCTGATGACGAACAGTGATACGACCGAAGTTGTTACGGCCAGAACCGCGGTTCTTCTTCTCTACGAGAGCAGCAAACGGCTTGCCCTTGTGGAGTTCATGGTTAACAACCTTAACTGCGTGGCGACGGCCAGCAGATGTGGGCTTAAGTTTAATCAGAGCCATTACTTCACCTCTTGTGCGAAGTTAATTTCCTGACCTTCAACAAGGCTTACGTAAGCCTTGCGGACATCCTGGCGCTTGCCTTCGAAGCGGCCGAAGCGCTTCTGCTTGCCCTTAAGGTTCAGGACCTGCACGCTCTTGACCTGTACTTTGAACAGCATCTCAACAGCGGCCTTAACATCTTCCTTAGTTGCTGTGCGAGCAATACGGAAGCAGTACTGATTGTTCTTTTCACCGATAAACGTGCTCTTTTCGGAGACGATACTACCGGTCAGAACCTTGTATAAGAATTCCTGACTCATCCCAGCATCTCCTCGAGAGTAGCGACAGCATCCTTAGTGATGACGACGCGATCAAACTTAATCAACCAAACCGGGTTCAGATAGCGGGGAACGTCAACCCAGAAGTTCTTGAGGTTGCGGCTTGCCAGATCCAGGTTTTCGCTGATTTCGTTAGTGAGAATCAGGGCGTTTTCAAGACCCATGGACTTGAGCTTAGCAGCCAGGTTCTTTGTCTTCGGTGTGTCGACATCGATAGATTCGACAACCATCAGACGACCGTCCTGAGCGAGCTTGGAGAAGATAACGGCCATAGCGGCACGGTACATCTTCTTGTTAACCTTCTGAGAGAAGTTTTCTTCAGGAGAGTTCGGGAAAGCTCTGCCACCACCACGCCAAACCGGGGAAGAAGACATACCGGCGCGAGCGCGGCCAGTACCCTTCTGACGCCAGGGCTTACGTGTGGAGTGATGAACAGCTTCGCGGTTCAGCTGAGCACGTGTACCGAGACGATCGTTTGCCTGGTAGGCAACAACCAGCTGGTGAACCAGTGCTTCGTTATATTCACGACCAAATACAGCGTCTGCAGCAGCAAGAGTTGCTGTCTGCTGGCCCTGGTCATTCATGACTTTCAGTTCCATTAATAGCTCCTCTTACTTTGCCTTAACAGCCGGACGAACGATGATGTCGCCATTATCGTGACCCGGAACAGCACCACGAACCATGATCAGGTTACGTTCTGCATCGATGCGAGCGATAACCAGGTTCTGTGTAGTACGCTGAACGTCACCGAGGTGACCTGCCATACGCTTACCAGGGAATACGCGACCCGGGTCCTGACGGTTACCGATAGAACCAGGAGCGTTTGTAGAAACAGAGTTACCGTGGCTAGCACGATTAGACGAGAAATTGTGACGCTTGATGCAGCCGGCAAAGCCCTTACCGATAGTTACGCCAGTAACGTCAACCTTCTGACCAACTGTGAACATATCGATAGACAGGGTCTGACCGACCTTCATTTCGGCGATCTTATCTGCATCTACATGGAATTCTTTGAGCATGGAACCCGCTTCGACACCGGCTTTATCATAAATGCCCTTAAGCGGCTTGCTCACGCGAGACGGCTTCTTGGAGCCGAATGCGACTTGCACTGCGTTATAGCCATCAGTCTCAACCGTCTTAATCTGAGTAATACGGTTGTTCGACACATCGAGCACTGTCACAGGAACGGAAACACCGTCCTCAGTGAAGATGCGCGTCATGCCGATCTTGCGACCGACTAGGCCGAGCTTCTCACTCATTGTTATCTCCACCCCGGCTACGATTGGCCGGGACAACTTTTTAAAAAAATCACCCTAAAGGAAACGGGTGACCACGAAAGACCGCGATTTTACAACGAAAAAATTCTCTTTGCAAATTAAGGAGATGTTTCAATATTCTTCCGACCTGGGCCGATAAAAATAATTGACCTACTCCGATTTGCTCGTGAGTATTCGACTTGATTGAGTTCGAATTTTTCGTCTGTTTACTGCGGAAACTCTAATTATAGAACAAGGGAAATCAGCATGCGCCGACCGCAGTTTGTACCTGTACAAATTCGTAACTGACATGAACAGGCTGGAACCGTTGATTTTCCCAGCTGTCGCGGAAATTCGAGGCTTCCCTGCCCGCTTCAGGATAAAAACAGAAACAAATTAATTACTGTTTTAGAAGAATTCTTTTGCACAAAAAAAAACAAACCCGTGAGTTTCCTCACGGGTTTGAAGCTAACTTTCGTCAGCAGCACAGCTTAAAAATCAAGAATTACTGAACCTTGATTTCAACGTCGACGCCAGCCGGCAGGTCGAGCTTCATCAGAGCGTCAACAGTCTTGTCTGTCGGATCGATGATGTCCATCAGTCTCTGATGTGTACGGATTTCGAGCTGGTCACGGCTTGTCTTGTTGACGTGCGGGCTGCGGAGAATATCGAAGCGCTGAATGCGTGTGGGAAGCGGAACGGGACCGCGAACGATAGCGCCGGTTCTCTTAGCAGTGTCGACGATCTCAAGAGCAGACTGATCGATCAGCTTGTAATCAAATGCCTTGAGGCGAATACGAATACGTTGGCTTTGCATTTAAATAAATTCCTTAAAAAGAGCGCGGGGGCCGGAAGCCATCCGGCCCTCGATTACTTTCAGTAGTTAATTAGGCCTTGATCTGAGCAACAACGCCAGCACCGACTGTACGGCCGCCTTCACGGATAGCGAAGCGGAGACCTTCTTCCATAGCGATCGGAGCGATCAGCTTGACATCCATACGGATGTTGTCGCCAGGCATAACCATTTCGACGCCTTCCGGCAGCTCGATGGTACCTGTAACGTCAGTTGTACGGAAGTAGAACTGCGGACGGTAGCCCTTGAAGAACGGTGTGTGACGGCCGCCTTCTTCCTTGTTCAGAACGTAGACTTCAGCAACGAATTCTGTGTGCGGAGTGATTGTACCCGGCTTAGCGAGAACCTGACCGCGTTCGACGTCTTCGCGCTTTGTACCACGGAGCAGAACACCGATGTTGTCACCGGCTTCACCCTGGTCGAGAAGCTTACGGAACATTTCAACGCCGGTACAAGTTGTCTTAGTTGTAGCCTTGATACCAACGATTTCGATTTCTTCACCAACCTTGATGATACCGCGTTCAACACGACCTGTAACAACTGTACCACGGCCGGAGATGGAGAATACGTCTTCAACCGGCATGAGGAACGGGTGGTCGATGTCGCGCATCGGAGTCGGGATGTAGTCGTCCATTGCCTGAGCAAGAGCCAGGATAGCCTGTTCGCCGAGCGGACCCTTGTCGCCGTCGAGAGCCATACGAGCAGAACCCTTGATGATCGGCAGATCGTCGCCCGGGAAGTCGTACTTGTTCAGGAGGTCACGGACTTCCATTTCAACGAGTTCGAGGAGTTCTTCGTCGTCAACGAGGTCGCACTTGTTGAGGAAGACGATGATGTAGGGAACACCAACCTGGCGAGCAAGAAGGATGTGTTCGCGAGTCTGCGGCATGGGACCGTCAGCTGCGGAGCAAACCAGGATAGCGCCGTCCATCTGAGCAGCACCGGTAATCATGTTCTTGACGTAGTCAGCATGGCCCGGGCAGTCAACGTGAGCGTAGTGGCGTGTAGCTGTTTCGTATTCAACGTGAGCGGTGTTGATCGTGATACCGCGTGCCTTTTCTTCAGGAGCAGCGTCAATCTGATCGTAGCCGCGAGCTTCACCACCGAATGCAGAAGACAGAACTGTTGTGATAGCAGCTGTCAGTGTGGTCTTGCCGTGGTCAACGTGACCGATGGTACCCACGTTAACGTGGGGCTTGGTTCTTTCGAACTTTTCCTTTGCCAT
>CAZNBL010000001.1:0-15656 GCA_964571375.1 uncultured Burkholderiaceae bacterium | reverse complement strand
CGATGGTACCCACGTTAACGTGGGGCTTGGTTCTTTCGAACTTTTCCTTTGCCATTTCTAAATTTCCTTAATTTCGAGATAGCTTGTTAATCAAAATTACTTAGCCTTGGCTTCAATGACAGCTTCGGCAACATTCTTCGGAGCTTCAGCGTACTGCTTGAATTCCATGGTGTAAGAAGCACGACCCTGTGTCAGAGAACGCAGCTGTGTAGCATAGCCGAACATTTCAGACAGCGGAACTTCAGCCTTAACAGCCTTGCCTCCGCCAGGAAGGTCTTCCATACCCTGGATAACACCACGGCGAGAAGAGAGGTCGCCCATAACGTCGCCCATCTTTTCTTCCGGAGTTTCGACTTCGACAGCCATGATCGGTTCAAGGAGGACAGGAGTAGCCTGACGCATACCTTCCTTGAATGCCATAGAACCGGCCATCTTAAATGCGTTTTCGTTAGAGTCCACTTCATGGTAAGAACCGAAGTGGAGAGTAACCTTAACGTCAACAACCGGGTAGCCGGCAAGAATACCGGACTTCATGGTGTCTTCAATACCCTTTTCAACAGCAGGGATGTATTCGCGCGGAACAACACCGCCCTTAATGGCGTCGACGAATTCAAAGCCCTTGCCGGTGTTCGGTTCAAGCTTAAGAACGACGTGACCGTACTGACCACGACCGCCGGACTGCTTGACGAACTTAGCTTCAGCGTTTTCAGCTGTGGAGCGGATTGTTTCTCTGTAAGCAACCTGGGGCTTACCGACAGCAGCGTCAACGTTGAATTCGCGGCGCATACGGTCAACAAGAATGTCCAGGTGGAGCTCGCCCATACCGGAGATAATGGTCTGACCACTTTCTTCATCGGTACGAACGCGGAAGGACGGGTCTTCCTGAGCAAGACGGTTCAGGGCGATACCCATCTTTTCCTGGTCGGCCTTAGTCTTGGGCTCAACAGCCTGAGAAATAACCGGTTCCGGGAATTCCATCTTTTCGAGGATGATCGGAGCATCGATAGCGCAGAGTGTGTCGCCTGTTGTAACTTCCTTAAGACCAACAGCAGCAGCGATGTCGCCAGCGAAAACTTCCTTGATTTCCTTACGTTCGTTAGCGTGCATCTGAAGCAGACGACCCACACGTTCCTTCTTACCCTTAACAGAGTTCAGAACTGTGTCGCCGGAGTTGATGACGCCGGAGTAAACGCGAAGGAATGTCAGCTGACCAACGAACGGGTCAGTCATGATCTTGAATGCGAGAGCAGACAGGGGTTCCTTGTCGTCAGCCTTACGTGTAGCAGGCTCGTCGGTGTCCGGGTCGATACCCTGAACCGGCGGAATGTCGACCGGGCTCGGGAGCAGTTCGACAACTGCGTCGAGCATTCTCTGAACGCCCTTGTTCTTGAAAGCTGTACCGCAGAGCATCGGGTGGATTTCGCCTGCGATAGTACGCATACGAAGACCCTTAGTGATGTCGGCTTCGGACAGTTCGCCTTCTTCAAGGTACTTGTTCATGAGTTCTTCGCTAGCTTCAGCAGCGGACTCAACCATGTTGTTGCGCCAGTGAGCAGCATCATCAACGAGTTCGGCAGGAATATCCTGGTATTCGAACTTCATACCCTGGGAAGCTTCGTCCCAAATGATGGCCTTCATCTTGGTGAGGTCAACAACACCCTTGAAGTTGTCTTCTGCGCCGATAGGAATAACGATAGGCACAGGGTTAGCCTTCAGGCGGGTGCGCATCTGGTCATAGACCTTGAAGAAGTTAGCACCGGTACGGTCCATCTTGTTAACGAAAGCAAGACGGGGAACCTTGTACTTGTTAGCCTGACGCCAAACAGTTTCGGACTGGGGCTGAACGCCACCGACAGCACAGTAAACCATGCAAGCGCCGTCAAGAACACGCATGGAACGTTCAACTTCAACTGTAAAGTCGACGTGTCCCGGGGTATCAATAACGTTGATACGGTGTTCACGGAACTTCATGTCCATACCACGCCAGAAAGCTGTAGTAGCAGCGGAGGTAATGGTGATACCGCGTTCCTGTTCCTGTTCCATCCAGTCCATGGTGGCTGCGCCGTCATGAACTTCACCGATCTTGTGGCTTACGCCGGTGTAGAACAGAATACGTTCGGATGTGGTTGTCTTACCAGCATCAATGTGGGCGGAAATACCGATGTTGCGATAAAGCTCAACCGGAGTTTTGCGTGCCATGTTTTTTATCCTCTAGGAGAGCGGGATAATTCCCGCTCTGGTTTAAAAACAATTAGTTAAAGCGGAAATGAGAGAAGGCCTTGTTGGCTTCAGCCATGCGGTGGACTTCTTCACGCTTCTTCATAGCACCGCCACGGCCTTCAGCTGCATCAAGCAGTTCACCGGCCAAACGCTGCGGCATAGATTTTTCGCTGCGGGACTTTGCAGCCTCACGCAACCAGCGCATAGCGAGAGCCATGCGACGAACAGGACGAACTTCTACCGGAACCTGGTAGTTAGCACCACCAACACGGCGGGACTTAACTTCGACGATCGGACGAACGTTGTTAAGGGCGTTGGTGAATACTTCGAGAGGATCTTTTCCAGTCTTAGTCTGGACTTCTGTAAGAGCGCCATACACGATACGTTCTGCAACGGCCTTCTTGCCATCCTGCATGATCATGTTGACGAATTTTGTGATTTCTACGGAACCGAACTTAGGATCCGGCAGAACTTCACGCTTGGGTACTTCACGACGACGGGGCATTTTTACCTCAAATTGTCTTCAGTCTTGTTTATAAAAATTTAGCTATACCAGTGGGATAGCGACTTACTCGGTTTATTAGAGTCCAGCTGACTCTGCAAACCGTCAACCGGGGGCGAACCGGTAAATTAAGCCTTCTTCGGGCGCTTTGCGCCGTACTTGGAGCGGGATTGCTTACGATCCTTAACACCCTGGGTGTCAAGAGAACCGCGAACGATGTGATAACGCACACCAGGAAGGTCCTTTACACGGCCGCCGCGGATCAGCACAACGCTGTGTTCCTGGAGGTTGTGGCCTTCACCACCGATGTAAGAAATCACTTCGAAGCCGTTTGTCAAACGCACCTTAGCAACTTTACGAAGAGCGGAGTTCGGCTTCTTCGGAGTTGTTGTGTAAACACGTGTGCAGACACCGCGCTTCTGCGGGCAGTTCTTAAGAGCAGGGCTCTTGCTCTTTTCAATAGCACTCTCGCGAGGCTTACGCACTAATTGGTTAATGGTCGGCATAAAGTCCGTATCCGAATGATTGATAAACCGCTAATAGCGGAGGATTAACAACAAAGTTTCTTTCGGGAAAACAGCGCAGGAGTCGGCGCCCAGGATATGTTCGATTCAAAATCGAGACAACAAAAGAGCGCAGATCCCATTGCGGGATTCCAGAGAGGTCGTAATTATTGCTTTTTTCACTTGGCTTGTCAAACAAAGGAAAATCTTTCACATACAAACGGATAAGGCATTTTCAACCCTATTCAGGCAACAGACTCCCCTGCCCGTCCAGGACAATGAGAAAAGCATAGGTATTTTACCAGCGGCACCTATTCTCGATACACGCTTACAAAAATTTAAACAAAAAAAATTCCCCGGCGGCTTTTTACATTGCTGTCGGGGAATTTTCTTTTCAGGAGTCCCGAAGGACTCCCTTTATGCGGACCAGATTAGATCTGCAGCGGATCGATTGCATCCGGAGTAACGATATCGCTGAACTCTTCGGAGCTCGGAGCGACTTCTTCCTGAACAAAAGTATCCTTCATGTGACGTGCCTTGTGATAAGCAAGACCGGAACCAGCCGGGATCAGACGACCCACGATCACATTTTCCTTCAGACCTCTGAGCTCGTCTCTCTTGCCCATGATCGCTGCTTCGGTCAGCACGCGAGTTGTTTCCTGGAAGGAAGCGGCAGAGATGAAGGAGTCTGTGGACAAGCTGGCCTTCGTGATACCGAGGAGAACGTTTTCGTAGAGAGCCGGGCGCTTGCCTTCTGCTACTACTACTTCGTTTTCGTCGAGCATTTCACTGCGTTCAACCTGTTCACCGGTGATGAACTTAGTATCACCCGGTTCAGTGATCACAACACGGCGGAGCATCTGACGAACAATCACTTCAATGTGCTTGTCGCTGATCTTCACACCCTGCAGACGGTAAACGTCCTGAACTTCGTCAACGATGTAACGAGCCAGAGCTTCGATACCGTTAAGGCGGAGGATGTCATGCGGATCGGCCGGACCGTCGACAATGACTTCACCCTTATGAACAACCTGACCGTCGTGAACCAGAATAGTCTTGTCCTTCGGAATCAGGAATTCGTGTTCTTCACCTTCAACGCTGGTGATGATCAGACGCTGCTTACCCTTGGTTTCCTTACCGAATGTGACGGTACCGCTGGCTTCGGCCAGAACACCGGCATCCTTCGGAGAACGAGCTTCGAAGAGTTCGGCAACACGCGGCAGACCGCCGGTAATGTCTCGAGTCTTCTGGCTTTCTGTCGGGATACGTGCAAGAACGTCACCGACGCTGATCTGGTCACCGTCATGAACAGTGATCAGAGCGCCGACCGGCAGCTGAATACTTACCGGATGTTCTGTGCCCGGAATCTTGACGAGTTCGCCTGCTTCGTCGAGAAGCTGGATCATCGGACGACCGATCTTGCTGGAAGCAGAGCGCTTGCTGTCGATAACGACCAGAGAGCTCAAGCCTGTGACTTCGTCAACCTGGCTCTTAACTGTAACGTTGTCGATAACGTTAGCAAAGCGGATGCGACCTGCGTATTCGGTAATGATCGGGCGAGTCATCGGATCCCAGTTGGCCAGTTCTGTACCGACCTTAACTTCCTGACCGTCAACGGCAAGGAGGTTTGCACCGTACGGGATCTTATGACGTTCCTTTTCGCGACCGTGGAGGCCTTCGATCACGATTTCACCGGAACGGGAAATCACAACCTTGTTGCCCTTGGCGCCGCTCACATAACGCATAGCGCTTGTGAAGCGAACTGTACCGGCAGACTTGGCTTCGACGTTGCTTGCAACAGCGGCACGGCTAGCAGCACCACCGATGTGGAACGTACGCATTGTCAGCTGAGTACCCGGTTCACCGATGGACTGAGCAGCGATAACACCGACAGCTTCACCTGTGTTGACCAGAGAACCGCGGCCGAGGTCACGACCGTAGCACTTGGCGCAGAGACCGTAACGTGTTTCGCAGGTAAGCGGAGTTCTGACGACGATTTCGTCGATGCCGAGCTTGTTGATGAGTTCGACGTCGTTTTCGTCGATCAGCTTGCCGGCAGGCAGAACAACACTGCGGTCGTCCGGGTTGATAACTTCTTCTGCAGTTACGCGACCGAGAACGCGATCGCCGAGGGCTTCGACAACGTCACCGCCTTCAACGAGGGCCTTCATCAGTACACCGCGATGTGTACCGCAATCGTCTTCAACCACAACGAGGTCCTGTGTAACGTCAACGAGTCGACGTGTCAGGTAACCGGAGTTAGCGGTCTTAAGAGCCGTATCGGCCAGACCCTTACGAGCACCGTGGGTCGAGACGAAGTACTGCAGCACGTTCAGACCTTCACGGAAGTTAGCCGTAATCGGGGTTTCAATAATGGAGCCGTCCGGCTTAGCCATCAGGCCTCGCATACCGGCCAGCTGACGGATCTGAGCAGCGGAGCCTCGGGCACCGGAGTCAGCCATCATGTAAATGGAGTTGAAGGATTCCTGCTCGACCTTCTTACCGTGACGGTCGATAGTTTCTTCCTTGGAGATTTCCTCCATCATCACCTTACCGACCTGGTCGGAAGTGCGGCCCCAGATATCCACAACCTTGTTGTAGCGTTCGCCGGCGGTCACAAGACCGGAGGTGTACTGGGCTTCGATTTCCTTAACTTCCTGTTCGGCTTCGTGAACGAGAACATTCTTCTTAGTCGGGATAGTCATATCACCGATGCAGATAGAAAGACCGCCGATAGTGGACAGGTAGTAACCGCGCTTCATGAGCTTATCGGCAAACATCACTGTTTCACGCAGACCGCAGCGGCGGAATGCCATGTTGATGAGCTTGGCGATTTCCTTCTTCTTAAGAGCCTTGTTCAGGACGGAGAAGGACAGACCCGGAGGCAGAATTTCGGACAGGAGAGCACGACCGACAGTGGTTTCATAACGAACCATGCGCGGAGTCTTTTCGCCTGTTTCCTTGTTTACGTCAAATTCGCGGATACGAACGGTACAGCGAGTCTGGAGCGTAACGACCTTGTTAGCCAGAGCACGTTCAACTTCTGCGATGTCGGCAAAGAACATACCTTCACCCTTCGCATTGATGCGGGAACGGGTGGAGTAGTACAGACCGAGCACAATATCCTGAGACGGAACGATCGAAGGATCGCCGTTAGCCGGGAACAGAACGTTGTTCGAGGCAAGCATCAGGGAACGGGCTTCAAGCTGAGCTTCCAGAGAAAGCGGTACGTGAACAGCCATCTGGTCACCGTCGAAGTCGGCGTTGAACGCAGCACAGACCAACGGGTGAAGCTGAATAGCCTTACCTTCGATCAGGAGCGGTTCGAAAGCCTGAATACCGAGACGGTGAAGTGTAGGAGCACGGTTAAGCATAACCGGGTGCTCGTAAATGACTTCTTCAAGAATGTCCCAGACAACCGGTTCCTGGTTTTCGACCATCTTCTTGGCTGCCTTGATAGTTGTGGCAAGACCGCGAAGTTCAAGCTTGTTGAAGATGAACGGCTTGAAGAGTTCGAGAGCCATCAGCTTCGGCAGACCGCACTGGTGAAGCTTGAGGTACGGACCGACGGTAATAACGGAACGGCCGGAGTAGTCAACACGCTTACCGAGCAGGTTCTGACGGAAGCGACCGCCCTTACCCTTGATCATGTCAGCCAGAGACTTAAGCGGACGCTTGGACGGGCCAGTCATGGCCTTGCCGCGGCGGCCGTTGTCGAGCAGAGAGTCGACAGCTTCCTGGAGCATACGCTTTTCGTTGCGTACGATGATGTCCGGAGCCTTGAGCTCGAGGAGTCTCTTAAGACGGTTGTTACGATTAATGACGCGACGATAGAGGTCGTTCAGATCGCTGGTTGCGAAGCGGCCGCCGTCAAGCGGAACGAGCGGACGAAGATCCGGCGGAAGAACCGGCAGAACTTCGAGAACCATCCATTCGGGCTTGATGCCGGAACGCTGGAAGCCTTCGAGAACCTTAAGACGCTTAGCGATCTTCTTGATCTTGGCTTCGCTGTTGGTTTCGCTCAGCTCGTCACGCAGATCTGCAACTTCCTGATCGATATCGATGGAAGCGAGCAGTTCGCGGATAGCTTCTGCACCCATCATGGCCTTGAATTCGTCGCCGTATTCTTCGGTCTTAGCGAAGTAATCGTCTTCGGTCATCAGCTGGCCGCGACGAAGTTCGGTCATACCGGGTTCGACAACGATATAGGCTTCGAAGTACAGAACGCGTTCGATATCACGCAGCGGAATATCGAGAACCATACCCATACGGGACGGGAGGCTCTTGAGGAACCAGATATGAGCAACCGGGCTGGCTAACTCAATGTGGCCCATACGTTCGCGGCGGACCTTGGAAAGTGTGACTTCAACGCCGCACTTTTCGCAGATCACGCCCTGATGCTTAAGGCGCTTGTACTTGCCGCAAAGACATTCGTAATCCTTGACCGGGCCAAAGATCTTTGCGCAGAAAAGACCGTCGCGTTCAGGCTTGAACGTACGATAGTTGATTGTTTCCGGCTTCTTTACCTCGCCATAAGACCAAGAACGGATCTTCTCAGGAGAAGCAATACCGATCTTGATCGCGTCAAACTGTTCGTCCTGTTTGACGGTCTTAAGCAGGTTGTTAAAGTAATCTCTCATTTTTGTCAGATTCCTTAGTTGCGGTCAAGATCGATGTCGATACCGAGGGATCGGATTTCCTTCACCAATACGTTGAACGATTCAGGCATGCCTGCATCGATGACATGGTCGCCCTTAACGATGTTTTCGTAGAGCTTGGTTCGACCAGCAACGTCGTCAGACTTAACAGTGAGCATTTCCTGAAGCACATAGGCTGCGCCGTAAGCTTCAAGAGCCCACACTTCCATTTCACCGAATCTCTGACCACCGAACTGAGCCTTACCACCGAGCGGCTGCTGTGTAACAAGAGAGTACGGACCGGTAGAACGGGCGTGCATCTTGTCATCAACCAAGTGGTGCAGCTTCAGGTAGTGCATTACACCGACAGTAACCGGACGGTCGAACGGATCGCCTGTGCGGCCGTCGAAGAGCTGACACTGAGTCTTGGACGGAGTCAGGTTGAGCTTCTTAGCGATTTCATCCGGGAAGGCCAGATTCAGCATGTACTTGATGTCTTCTTCGCTTGCGCCGTCGAATACCGGAGTTGCGAACGGAACACCCTTAGTGAGGTGCTTAGCGAGTTCGATCAGTTCATCGTCATCCAGAGAGTCGAGGTCAGCCTTCTGTCCGCCGTGATTGTAGATGTCGTTAAGGAAGCTTCTGAGCTGCTTGATCTGCTTGCTGCGCTCTTCCTTAAGCATTTCTTCAATTCTCCAGCCGAGACCGAAAGCGGCCCAGCCGAGGTGAACTTCAAGCACCTGACCGATGTTCATACGGGACGGCACACCGAGCGGATTCAGAACGATATCCACTGTGCGGCCATCGGCCATGTACGGCATATCTTCGACGCGGGTGATACGAGAGACCACACCCTTGTTACCGTGACGGCCGGCCATCTTATCGCCAGGCTGCAGATGACGCTTAACGGCGATGTAGACCTTAACCATCTTCTGAACGCCTGTCGGCAGTTCGTCACCGCGTGTGAGCTTGTCGCTCTTAACACGGTAGGCTTCGTCGAATTCCATTCTCTTGGCATCAAGAGCAACGCGGACGTCTTCGATGAGCTGCTGCTGAGCTTCATCGGCCATACGAATGTCGAACCACTGGTGAACGTTGACGGAGTCAAGGTATTCCTTAGTGATCTTCTGACCCTTCTTGAGGCCGTTGGGACCGCCCTGAGCAACACCGCCGACGAGCTGACGGCCGAGACGTTCGAACGCATCGGTTTCAACAATACGGAGCTGGTCGTTCAGGTTAGTTCTGTAGCGCTTGAGAGCTTCGTCGATAATCGACTGAGCACGCTTGTCACGCTGTACGCCTTCGCGGGTGAAGACCTGAACGTCGATAACTGTACCGACCATGCCGCTCGGAACGCGCAGAGATGTGTCCTTAACATCGCTGGCCTTTTCACCGAAGATGGCACGCAGAAGCTTTTCTTCCGGAGTCAGAGTTGTTTCGCCCTTCGGAGTTACCTTACCGACAAGAACGTCACCGGCCTTAACTTCAGCGCCGATGTAAACGATGCCGGATTCGTCAAGACGGTTGATCTGGTTTTCGCTCAGGTTGGAGATATCGCGTGTGATTTCTTCGCTACCGAGCTTAGTGTCGCGAGCAGAAACTACGAGTTCTTCGATGTGGATGGAAGAGTAGCGGTCATCAGCAACGACCTTTTCGCTGACCATCACAGAGTCTTCGTAGTTGTAACCATGCCACGGCATGAAGGCCACGAGCATGTTCTGACCGAGAGCGAGTTCGCCGAGGTCTGTAGAAGCACCGTCAGCAATTACGTCACCCTTGGAGATCTTGTCACCCTGGTTGACGATCGGACGCTGATTGATGTTTGTACCCTGGTTGGAACGAGTGAACTTCTGCAGGTTGTAGATGTCAACACCGACACGACCCGGAACGTTTTCTTCGTCGTTCACACGAACAACGATACGGTTGGCGTCGACATAGTCAACGATACCGCCGCGTTCAGCCTGTACGGATGTACGGGAGTCAACAGCAACTGTTCTTTCGATACCTGTACCGACAACCGGGCTCTGCGGACGCAGACACGGAACACCCTGACGCTGCATGTTGGAACCCATCAAAGCACGGTTCGCGTCATCGTGTTCAAGGAACGGAATCAGGGATGCAGCAACAGACACGATCTGAGCCGGTGCAACGTCCATGTACTGAACGCGATCCGGACGCATCAGAACGAATTCACCCTTGTCACGGCAGCTGACGAGTTCGTCAGTGAGGTTGCCCTCTTCGTCCATGGAAGCGTTAGCCTGGGCGATGATGTAGTTACCTTCGTCGATAGCGGAGAGGTAAGCGATTTCGCCGGTAACGTGACCGTCAACAACCTTACGGTACGGTGTTTCGAGGAAGCCGTAATCGTTCAGGCGAGCGTACAGAGCCAGAGAGTTGATAAGACCGATGTTCGGACCTTCCGGTGTTTCAATCGGGCAAACACGACCGTAGTGAGTCGGATGAACGTCTCGAACTTCGAAGCCAGCGCGTTCGCGTGTAAGACCGCCCGGGCCCAAAGCGGAAATACGACGCTTGTGGGTGATTTCAGACAGCGGGTTGGTCTGGTCCATGAACTGGCTCAGCTGAGAGGAGCCGAAGAATTCACGGATAGCGGCACTGATCGGCTTGCTGTTGATGAGATCGTGCGGCATAAGGTTGTCAGCTTCAGCCTGGCCGAGGCGTTCCTTAACAGCACGTTCAACGCGAACCAAACCGGCGCGGAACTGGTTTTCAGTCAATTCACCGACGCAACGGACACGACGGTTACCCAGGTGGTCGATATCGTCAACCTGGCCTTCGCCGTTACGGAGCTTCACGATGGTCTTCATCGTTTCGATGATGTCTTCGGGTTCGAGAGTCATCGGACCTTCAACAACACCGCGACCAAAGTGAGAATTGATCTTCATTCTGCCTACGCGAGACAGATCATAGGTTTCTGCATCAAAGAAGAGACGGCGGAAGAGAGTTTCGACAGCTTCTTCTGTGGGCGGTTCGCCAGGACGCATCATGCGATAGATGGCGATACGTGCAGAAAGCTGGTCCGGAGTTTCGTCCAGACGCAGTGTGTCGGAAATGTAAGGACCGCAGTTAAGTTCGTTGATGTAGAGTGTTTCGAACTCAGTTACGCCCTTCTCTGCGAATGTTTCGAGAATCTTGAGCGTAATTTCATCGTTGGCACGTGCGATAACTTCGCCAGTATCTTCGTCATAGACGTTCTTGGCGAGTACCTTGCCGATCATGAATTCAGCCGGAACATCAAGAGTCTTGATGCCGTGCTTTTCGATGTCGCGGACGTTACGGGCGTTGATACGCTTGTCCTTCTGGACAATAACGTTACCTTCGCTGTCCTTGATGTCGAAACGTGCGACATCGCCGCGCAGGCGAGTCGGTACGACAGTCATTTCGATCTTGCCGTTCTTAATGTCGAAACGGTCGAAATCGTAGAACTGAGCGAGGATTGTTTCAGGATTCATGCCCAGTGCTTTGAGCATGATGGAACCCGGCATCTTGCGTCTTCTGTCAATACGGAAGTGCAGGATGTCCTTGGCGTCGAATTCGAAGTCGAGCCAGGAGCCGCGGTAAGGAATGATACGTGCGCTGAACAGCAGCTTGCCGGAACTGTGAGTCTTACCTCTGTCGTGTTCGAAGAACACGCCCGGAGAGCGGTGCAGCTGAGAAACGATCACACGTTCTGTGCCGTTGATAATGAACGAACCCTTGTTCGTCATGAGCGGGATTTCGCCCATGTAAACTTCGGATTCTCTGACTTCCTTGACAGTGCTCTGCTTGGGAGATTCTCTATCAAAGATCACCAGACGAACCTTAGCGCGGAGTCTGGAACTGTAGTTCAGACCGCGCAGCTGACATTCGCTGACGTCGAAAACCGGTTCGTCGAGAACATATTCTTGGAACTCAAGACGAGCCAGGCCGTTATGGCTGGTGATCGGGAAGATGGAAGTAAAGGCACCTTGCAAGCCTTCATCACGTCGTTCTGCAGGCGGAACATCAGCCTGGAGAAATTCGTGATAGGAATGCAACTGTGTTTCCAGCAAAGAAGGCACTTCAAGCACGCTCGGACGCTTAGCAAAGCTTTTCCGAATACGCTTCTTTTCAGTGAACGAGTACGACATGTAGACTCCGTTCGGAAGAGAACAAAAGAAATTTCACCAGTGATACTTAAAAGTGACACGAATAGCCACGCCGAACCCTTGCCTTGGGCTCTATGCGCGGCACTACTCAAATTGTCAAATTTATATTATCCACTTAGGAAGACTTTAAATAAAACCCTTAGTTTTATTGAGAGTATCCCTAATAGGGTGAACAAAAACGGCCTCGACAAACGCGAGGCCGTTCATTGTACTGAAATTATTACTTCAGTTCAACCTTAGCACCAGCGGCTTCAAGCTTCTTCTTGGCTTCTTCAGCTTCAGCCTTCGGAAGAGCTTCCTTAACAGCCTTCGGAGCAGCTTCGACGAGGTCCTTAGCGTCCTTCAGGCCGAGACCTGTGAGTTCGCGGACAGCCTTAATGACGGAAACCTTGTTTGCGCCAGCGTCAGCCAGAACTACGTCGAATTCTGTCTTTTCTTCAGCCGGAGCAGCAGCAGCGCCAGCAGCCGGAGCAACTGCAACAGCAGCAGCAGCAGCGGAAACGCCGAACTTGTCTTCCATCATAGTGATGAGTTCAGAAACTTCGAGAACAGTCATGGACGCAATTGCGTCGAGGATTTCTTCTTTGGACAGTGCCATTTTGTATCTCCAAATACGTTGTGTATATATAAAAATTTAAAACTGCTTTATGCTGCAACTAAATTATGCAGCGTCTTTGGCATCGCGTACTGCAGCCATTGTTCTGGCAAGACGTGCCGGAACTTCGTTGAGCGTGCGAACGAACTTAGCGATCGGTTCGTTCATTGTGGCCATCAACTTAGCCAGCAATTCTTCGCGGCTCGGCATTGTAGCGAGGGCCTGAACGCCAGCAACGTCGAGAACGTTGTTGGGCATTGCACCTGCCTTAATGACAAGCTTGTCGTTTGCCTTAGCAAAGTTAGCCATAACTCGTGCTGCTGCAACCGGGTCAGCAGAGAAACCGTAGAGAAGCGGGCCGACGAACTGGTCGGACAGGCCTTCGAACGGAGTTTCTGCAACGGCGCGGCGTGCAAGAGTGTTCTTCAACACGCGCAACTGAACACCATTCTTACGTGCTTCAGCACGAAGCTTGGTAGCTGCGTCAACGGTCAGCCCACGGTACTCAGCAATGACGATGCTCTGGGAATCAGCGACGATAGCGCTGATTTCTTTGATCATGTCAGCCTTTTCTTGTCTATTAAGACTCATGGTCTGGCTCCACTCAGAGGTGCTGCATCAACAGCACCGGTTCTTACAATAACCGGCATTCTCCGAGAGCTTGAACGCGTAATCCCTTTCGGGCACACAACGTCTGTTCTCTCTTCGGTTGCCATCTGCGTTGGACATCTTCTTTCAAAGATATTTAAGCTCTTCGCTCCAACGGTCTTTGACGGCTACAGTCCTGAGGACTGTAACCCAAAGCCCTCGAGGCCTCACGACCTCTGGTGACCAGCAGCGAACTGCTGATCAGAAAATACTACTTATTACGCAAGAGTCTGCAGGTCGACACGGACGCCGGGGCCCATTGTGGAGCTGACAGCAACCTTACGCATGTAAAGACCCTTCGAAGAAGCGGGCTTAGCCTTGTTCAGGGCATCGATAAGAGCCATGATGTTGGCAGTAAGCTTTTCTGCGTCGAAGGAAGCACGACCGATCGGAGCGTGAATGATACCAGCCTTATCAGCACGGAACTGAACCTGACCTGCCTTAGCGTTCTTAACGGCAACGGCAACGTTCGGAGTAACAGTACCGACCTTCGGGTTCGGCATGAGGCCGCGCGGACCAAGAACCTGGCCGAGCTGACCAACGATACGCATAGCGCTCGGTTCAGCGATAACTACGTCGAAGTCGAGGTTGCCAGCCTTGATGTGATCACGGAGGTCTTCGAAACCAACCATGTCAGCACCGGCTTCCTTAGCGGCTTCAGCCTGAGCACCCTGAGCGAAAACAGCTACGCGAACTGTCTTACCAGTACCGGCGGGCATAACAACTGCACCACGGACAGCCTGGTCGCTCTTTCTCGGGTCGATACCGAGCTGAACAGCAACGTCAACGGATTCGTCGAACTTGGCGTTAGCACAGGACTTAACGAGCTCGAGAGCTTCGTTCAGAGCGTAGAGCTTCTGAGCTTCAACCTTAGCGTTGTTAGCTTTTTCACGCTTGCTGAGTTTAGCCATTACTTGACTCCTTCAACGTTGATACCCATGGAACGTGCGCTACCAGCGATAGTGCGGACAGCGGCGTCCATATCAGCAGCTGTAAGGTCAGGCATCTTTGTCTTAGCGATCTCTTCAGCCTGAGCGCGAGTGATCTTGCCAACCTTGTCTGTATGCGGACGAGCAGAACCCTTCTGAATCTTGGCAGCCTTCTTGATGAGGATGGCAGCCGGAGGAGTCTTCATTACGAAGGTGAAGCTCTTATCAGCATAAGCTGTGATAACAACCGGAATCGGCAGACCGGGTTCAACACCCTGAGTCTTGGCATTGAATGCCTTGCAGAATTCCATGATGTTGAGGCCACGCTGACCTAAAGCCGGACCGATAGGGGGCGAAGGATTTGCCTTGCCGGCCGGAACCTGAAGCTTGATAAAGCCTACAATCTTCTTAGCCATTTAAATTTCCTTACGGGTATACGCTTTTTAAAAACAAAAAAGCTCCCCGGGGTTAGACCCCAAAATTAACGAGTACTTTGGGGGTCGATTCAAAGTATCTCTAAAAACTTAGATTTCTTTGTCTACTTCAGAGAAGCCCAGTTCAACCGGAGTATCTCTGCCGAAGATAGAAACTGTGACGCGCAGCTTGCTCTTGTCATAGTTGACGTCTTCAATGACACCATTGAAGTCAGCAAACGCACCGTCCTTAATTCTGACTGTTTCACCCACTTCGAAAGCAACGCGGGGACGCGGAGCTTCGATACCTTCTTCCATACGCTTCTTAATAGAATCGATTTCAGACTGGGGAATCGGAGACGGACGATTAGACTGTCCACCCAAGAAGCCCGTAATTCTAGCAGTATTTTTGACTAAATGCCAAGTCTCGTCATTCATAATCATGTTGACGAAAATGTAACCAGAATACATACGGCGTGTGGAAACACGCTTCTTGCCGTTGCGAACTTCTGCAACGTCTTCGGTGGGGACGAGGATCTCGCCAAAATAGTCCTGCAGCTCGGCTCTCTTGATTCGTTCTCTAAGGCCTGCTTCAGCACTCTTTTCCATACCGGAATAGGTATGGACAACATACCATCTCATTGCGCCTTCTGCCATTTTTATCTCCTTACAGAAGAGTCAAAAGAACATCGTAAAGCACGAATTCGATCAGCTTGTCTACAAGAAAGAGGAAGAATGCAATGACAACCACGAAGGCACAGACGATACCTGTGGTATTAACTGTCTCTTTGCGTGTAGGCCAGACAACACGGCGAAGCTCATCATAGGACGAACGGCAATAGGCAACAAAATCCTTGCCCGGTGCACTAAACCATCCCAGTACGCAGCCGACAATCAAACATCCAACAAGAATGCCTGCTCTTACTGCTGTAGGTTGTTCAGCCAATAATGCAAACGCGAAAACGCCGCCAACAGCAATCAAAATAGCGACTGCCATCAGTGCGACACCGCCCTTGCTTTCAGTTGTTGTAGTGTTTTGCGTACTCATGAATATTCTCAGT